>NZ_JBIPNG010000239.1:0-9692 GCF_044373815.1 Prosthecobacter sp.
TGTCGTGGCCCGCTGGAATGATCCTGCGCATCTGCGTCAGCGGGTGGCGGAGCATCACGATCAGATCGCCGCGATCATCTTTGAGCCGGTGCTGTGCAACACGGGCTGCATGCCTGCGGTTGCTGGCATGCTCGAAACGATTCGTGAGTTGTGCGATGAGAACGGCATCGTCATGATCGCTGATGAAACCATCACTGGGTTCCGATTTGGTGCGGGCTGCGCGCAGTCCTACTACGGCTTTACGCCTGATCTGACGATTCTCGGCAAGGCCATTGGCGGCGGTGTGCCGTTTGCCGCGCTGGTGGGCAAGGAGAAGATGTTTGCCAAGATCATGAGCGGCGAAGTCGTGCATGCGGGCACTTTGAATGCGAACCCGCTCTGCCTTTCCGCTGCGAAGTGGTGCCTTGATGAAGTCATTGCACTCGGTGACAAGCATCCTGCCGGTATGATCGCACTCGGCGAGCAGTTGATGGCTGGTTTGAGCAAACTGGCTGCGCAGCACGGCATCCCGCTGCAACCGCAAGGCCCTGGTCTCGTTTTTCATGCCACCATGCTCAAGCCTGGGGCACCTGCTGGCCCCATCACGAACTACCGCGACTACGCTCTGCGTCAGGATGCGCCGCGCTGGGCCCATCTGCGCCGCTGCCTCCTTGAAGAAGGTGTGCGCGCTATTGAGCGCGGCCTGTGGTTCATCAGTCTTGCGCACACGCAGGCGGACATTGATGAAGCCCTGCAACGTGCCGCGCCCGCCTTTGCCCGCCATGCGGCGGAGTGGAAAGCCCCATGCTGATCTCCGAGACTTTTTATTCTGTGCAGGGCGAAGGCTCGCTTGTGGGCGTGCCTTCTGTGTTTGTGCGGACTTCTGGCTGCAATTTGCGCTGCACGTGGTGTGATACGCCTTATGCGTCGTGGAAGCCGGAAGGTGTCGAGATGAGTGTGGAGGAAATCGTTGCCGTGGTGCAGCGTGAGCCGACGCGCTTTGTCGTCGTCACCGGCGGTGAGCCGATGGTGGCAAAAGGCATGCCGGAGCTGCTGGCGCAGCTGCGGGAAGCTGGGAAGCATATCACGATTGAAACGGCAGGCACCGTAGCGCCGCAGGGCGTGGCCTGTGATCTGGCCTCCATCAGCCCGAAGCTGGCGCATTCCACACCAAGCGAAGCGAAGGCAGGCAAGGCATGGGCGGAAAAGCATGAGAAATTGCGTCTGCAGCCAGAAGTGTTGCGTGCCTGGTGTGAGAGCTACGACTTCCAGCTTAAGTTTGTCGTCGCCACAGAGGCGGACGTCGAGGAAGTGCGCGCGGTGGTGGCGTCCATCGGTGTGCCGGTGCCGCCAGAGAAGATTTTGCTGATGCCGGAGGGTATCACTCAGGAGGCGCTCAAGGCGCGGCAGGCCTGGCTGGTGGAGGTGTGCAAGCGCACTGGCTGGCGCTACTCCCCGCGGCTGCACATTGATTTGTTTGGCAACAAACGCGGGACATGAAACGGCGGTCGTCGAGAGGGTCGCGATTTTTGTGGGGGCTGCTGTGGCTGTCCCTCGCGCTGCTGCAGGCATGGAATCATTACCGTGACAAACCGGTGTCAACCCAGCCGCCGGAAGCGGAGAGCCGGTTTGTGGCACTGGCCGATGCCCAGCTTGTCGAGGATGCAGGCAATGATGGCGACAGCTTCAAGATCGCGCATGATGGCAGCGAGCACGTGCTGCGGTTGTACTTCGTCGATTGTCCGGAAAAGCGGCTGTATCCGCTGGTGAAAAACCGGCTGAAGGATCAGGCGGCTTATTTCGGAGGCTTGAGCATTCCGCAAACGGAGAGCTTGGGGCTGGAAGCGAAGGCCCTCACTGAGAAGCTGCTGCATGAACAGCGCTTTTCGATTCAAACCCGCTGGGAGCGTGTCTATGACAGCGCCCGCTCCTATGCGCTGGTGTTCTTTGATGATGGCGAGGAGCTCTCTGAAAAGCTGGTGAGGGCGGGACTGTGCCGGATTCACACCAAGGGTACGTGGATGCCGGATGGACGTCGGGAATTCGACTTTGAAACGCATCTGCGTGCGCTGGAGAAAGAGGCGAAGGCTGCGAAGCGTGGTGCGTGGGGAAGGGCAAAGCCGGTGCCTTCTACATCAAACCCGTGAGCAATGGCACATCTGCTGGGGCGAGATTGTAGTTCCTCAACTGCGTGCGCTCCACCCACACCAAGGCGGTGTGTTCGTGTGGATGAGGGGCGGGGCTTTCAGCGGTGATTTCGCAGATGAAGGGGATGAGTTCGATGCTACCCCAGTCATAGGCGTGGACGAAGGGCGTGAGGGTTTGCGTGATGCGCACGGAGCAGCCGAGTTCTTCCTGGAGTTCACGATGCAGGGCGGCCTCGGCGGATTCGCCGGGTTCGACTTTGCCGCCGGGAAACTCCCACAGGCCGCCGAGTTTTTTGTCGGGCGGACGTTGCGCCAGCATGATGTGCTCGCCACGCACAATGATGGCGCAGACGACGGGCACGGGCGGGGGCGTTTCCATGGGCGAAGCTCAGGCGGTCGCGATGGTCAGCGCGGCCTTGGCGGTGCGCACGGCGGCGTCGGGCATGCTGATCTTGGCCATGTTGGCCCGCATGCGGCGGCCCACGGCGCTGTTGTTGGTGAGGATGCTTTCGACGGCGGCGGCGGTTTCTTTGGCGCTGTTGGTGACGATGCCGCCATCGTGTTTGGTGAGCATCTCGGCATTGCCCTCCTCCTGACCGGGGACCACGTAGTCGATGACGGCGGGGATTTTGGCGGCGAGTACTTCATGCAGGATGGCACCACCGGCCTTGCAGATGACGACGTCATGCGTGCGCAGAAATTCCGGAATGCGCTTGGTCCAGCCGATGATCTCGATGGTGTCAGGCGGCATGGAGTCCATGAAGCGCCGCAGGACGTGGTAGAGGCGTTTGTCATGCTTGCCCACGGGCAAGGTCATTTTCACGCCGCTGCGGAAGAGGGGCTTCAGCGCCTCCAGTGTGGCAGCGACGCGCCGGCCTGTGGTGGAGGGCAGGTAAAGAATGCGGGCATGCGAAACCGGCGGCAGCACGGGCAGTGGCTCCGTGAATGCGAGATCTACCGGGAATCCGGTGACGCGGATCTTTGACTCAGGCACGCCGAAGCCGATGACCACTTTTTTCGTCTCGTCATCGGCCACGCAGAAGAGCTCGCTGCCAGACATGACCCAGACACGGTTCACGCTGATGGAGTCGGTGATGACGGTGCACAGCGGCGGCACGGCCTGCTGCTTTGACAAGGATTCCAGCAAAATGGCATACAGCGGGTAAGTGCTGATGATCAGGCGTGGCTGCTCCTGCTTGATGCGTGCTTTCAGAGCGTTCACCATGGCGGTCTGCCAGAGGGCATCCGGCCCGGTGACGGAAGGCCTGCCCATGAGATCGTAGGTCATGCGCCAGCCAGCCGGCCAGTGGGTGATGGCGAATTGGTACAGGCTTTTGCATACATCGGAGATGAGCGGCATGGCCTCGCTGATGAGATCGATGGTCTCGATTTTCTCTTCGGGGCATAGACGGGTCAGAGCCTCCGCCACAGAGCGTGCGGCGGTGTTATGCCCATCGCCAAAACCTGCGGTTAGGATCAAAATCACCGCGCATCGCTGGCTGATAAACGAATGAAAACAAGCGAAAAGGGCAGGCAAACTCGTGGGTTGACATTATTTCGGATTTGTTAATAATCAGGATTTAACATGACTCGGCAACGTGCCAGAACCACGAGCCAGACGCTCGCAGCCACCGTGACCCTCGCAGTGGTGCTGATCATGCTCACGCCGCTGCGCCGTGGCGCACTTGAAAATCAGTCGCGGCAGGCGGGTTGGACACCGCTGCTCAATCTGGGCGGCATGGCAGACAGCGATTCGTTCCACCGTTTGCACACCTCTCCTGATCACTTTGCTGCGAGCGATCGGCCACTTTCCCGCCAACCTTCTTCCATTCCGGTGCCATGAGCGGCCGGTTCAAGCCTCCGGGGCAGTGTCCGGTGTGTGGTGAATGGGTGCCCCGAGGAGCCGCTGCTTGTGATGACTGCGGAGCCTGTGCCAAGTCAGGCTGGAGCGGCGACACGCATGCGGATGGTCTGGATCTGCCGGATGATGAGTTCGACTACGACGACTTCGTGGCGCGTGAGTTTGGCGGCAAGACCTCCAAACAGCCGCTGGGCATGAGCCTCTGGTGGTGGGTGGCGCTGGTGCTGCTGCTCATTCTCGTTGTCGGCGTGCTGCTGCCGCTGTTTGGCTAAAGGGGGCGGTGCTCTCTCCTCTTCAGCCGGCGCTCAAGCAGTCAGGGGCATGAGTGAGGCAGAACTCTCAGAAAGTCCGTTGTTCGGATGGGTCCGAAAGACCTGAGCGAACTTAGTTGGATGTTGCGCAAAGATGCGGCTGAGAACTTCTGCAAGCTGGTGTTCATCACAGGGTTTATCCAGAAAGCAGGTGACCCCTAATGCTCTAAACTGGCTCTGGATATCATCCTCCAGGCGACCGCTGGAAACGATGATTGGAATTTCGGGCAGGATTTTTCTGAGCATGCCCACAAAGGAGAGTCCGTCCTGGTTCGGCATGTGCAAATCGGTGATGACGGCGTGGACAGACGGATGCTCTGTCAACCATACCAAGGCTTCGAGACCGTCCCGGGCCAGCACGACCTGGAAATTCATGCGCTGCAGCACTTCACGGGCGATCTCCCGCACTGTTGTTTCGTCGTCCACAAACAAGATGATTTCGCCCTGACCGTAGAAAGGCATCTTCTTCTGAGGCGCCAGCTCGGGCTCGGCGGCGGAAGCGTCGGTGGGCAGAAAAGCGGTGAAAGTCGTCCCTTGGCCGGGGGCTGAGGACACCTCAAGAAAGCCATCGTGTCCCTTGATGATGCCCATGACGGTGGACAGGCCCAGTCCGGTGCCTTTGTCGGGTGTTTTGGTGCTGAAAAAGGGATCGAAAATGCGGTCGCGGATTTCTGCCGAAATGCCTGTGCCTGTGTCATTCACCTGGATTGCCACAAAAAGACCGACCTTGGCATTGGGGGGCATGCCAGGATGCACGCTGCTGATTTCCACCTTCCTTGTCGCCAGTGTGAGCCTGCCACCCGAAGGCATGGCGTCCCTGGCGTTGACGCAAAGATTCAAAAGAACCTGGTGAAGCTGTGTGGCATCTGCCAGTACAGGGGGGAGGTTTTTTTCACGCTCCACCGTGATGGTGATGTTTTTTGGGAAGGTGCACTCCACGATGGCTCCCATTTCCTGGAGGAGGTAGTTGACCTGAATGGGACTGCGTTCTCCCTCCGAGCCCTTGGCAAAGGTAAGCAGCTGGCGGATCATGGCTGCGGCGCGTCTGACGCTGCTGTCAAACAAGTCCACGATACCTGGAGCGCCCGGATACTTCGCTTTCAGCAGATCCACTCCCATCATGATGGGCGCAAGCGCGTTGTTCAGGTCGTGTGCAATGCCTCCAGCCAGTGCGCCGAGGGCTTCCTGTCGCTGTGATCGAAGCAGCTGCTGTTCTAGCGCCTTGGCTTCGGTGAGGTCATGATTGACGGCAAGGATGCCGTCAGGAATGCCTTGTGCGTCTGTCAGCAAAGTGAGCTGACAAAAGACGACCAAGGCACGCCCTTCTTTATTCTTTTGGCGTGTCTCGCCATGCCACTGACCGACGCGCAGCACTTCTTGAAAAATAGCGCCGATCCGTTCCTCGGGTTCGCGGAATATCACACGGAGCACGGAATCGCCGCAGATCTCAGCCTGAGTGTAGCCGTAGAGCTTGGTGGCCGAAGGATTCCAGAAGCTGAGTGTCATGCTCTTGTCGCACACAAAAATGGCATCGGTGGCCTGATCGATGAGGCGGGCCTGACGGCGGATGTGTTCGGTTGCCTGCTTGCGCTGTTTCAACGCATGGTATTCTTCCAAGGCACGCTGGACGGCCGAAGGGAGCCGCTCCATGCGCTGCTTGAGAAGGTAGTCCGTGGCGCCTGCTTTCAGGCATTTGACCGCTTCTTCGGCCTCGATCGCCCCAGAAACAATGATCACCGGAACATCGGGACAACTCGCTCTGGCCAGGATCAGAGCAGTCAGGCCGTCGAAGTCCGGAAGATTAAAGTCACAAAGGATCAAATCATGACCCCGTTGTGCCAATGCCTGCTCAAAGGGCCTGCGGCTCATGACATGGCTGATCTCACAACAAACACCGTTGTCATCCAGCAGATCGGCCACCAGCGTGGCATCGCGCAGGCTGTCGTCGAGATGCAGGATTCGGGTGGGCGTGGATGGAGCGTGCATGGTGTCGGCCTGGCTCTGCGATTAATTTCTCACTTCATGGCTGGGCTGCACGCTGCACGGAGGCGGTTCGTTCATCATCGCCCAGAACCCTCCGACCATTTTCACGGCTTCGACGAATTCATGGAAGCCGACAGGTTTCACCACATAAGCATTGACCCCCAGATGGTAGCTCTTAACCAGGTCCTGCTCTTCGCGCGAGGAGGTCATCATGACCACGGGAATGACTTTGAGGTCCGGGTCACCTTTGATCTGACTCAGAACCTCCAGACCGTCGACCTTGGGCATTTTCAAATCGAGCAGGATGACCGCAGGTTGTTCGTTGGTGCGGGCCGCGAACGGGCCGCGCCTGTACAAGTAGTCAAGTGCTTCGGCACCGTCGCGCAGGGTGATCACTTCATTGGCCAGATTGTAGGTGGCCAGCGCATCCAGCGCCATTTCAGTATCGCGCGGACTGTCATCGACGAGCAGGATTCGTTGGAGGTGTGCCATGGATTGGGTCGGGTTGAATTCTATGAATTCGTTGATCGTTTCAGGGTGAAATAGAAGGAGCTGCCTTCACCTGGTTTGCTTTCCGCCCAGACGCGGCCGCCGTGCCGGGCAACGATGCGGCGCACGTTTGCCAGGCCAATGCCCGTGCCTTCGAATTCATCCGCGCGATGCAGCCGCTGGAAGACGCCAAAGAGCTTGTGGGCGTACTGCATGTCGAAGCCCACTCCATTGTCGCGCACAAAAAGAATGAGCCGTCCATCCTCCTCGCCAGCGGTGCCGATTTCGATCAGGGCCGGATCGCGTGGTCGGGAGTACTTTACTGCGTTGCCCAACAGATTGACCAGCACCTGCCTGAGGACGGCAGCATCTCCGATGACCACGGGCAGCGGTGCGATCTTCCACTCGATGTTTCGATGCTGGGTCGTGGGTTCCAGGCCATGGAGGGCTTCCTGCAAAAGATGGTTTAGATCAACCGAGCCTTCACTCATTTCCATGCGGCCCATGCGGGAGAAGGCGAGGAGATCGTCAATGAGCTGGCCCATTTCCGTGCTCGCTTCGTTGATGGTTTTGAGATAGCGCCGGGCTTTCTCTGACAACTGGCCGTCGATGTTTTTTTGCAGCATTTCGACGTAGCCTTGAATGTGCCGCAAAGGCGCACGCAGATCGTGGGATACCGAATAGGAGAAGGATTCCAGCTCCTTGTTGGCTTCGAGAAGTTGTTCGGTTTGATGCTTCAAGTTCGCATTGAGCCGTGCAATCTTCGCGTCTGCTTCCTTTTGTTCGGTGATGTCGTGACCGGTGGCGTAGGTCAGCCCCCGTCCGACCTCCGGCTGGGCTTTCCATGAGATGCAACGCCATGAGTGATCTTTGCACTGGTAGCGGTTTTCAAAATGAATGGTTCGTTCGCCACAGCTGAGTTTTTCCAGTTCGGCAACCGTGCCAGCGTAGTCGTCCGGATGGACCAAGTCGAGGATGGGGCGCGCCAGCAGTTCGTCGGCTGTGTAGCCGAGTGTCTGGGTGAAGGCCGGATTGACTTGTTTGAAAAAGCCGTCCGTTCCGGTGATGCACAGCAGATCAAGCGAGAGCGTGAAGAAGCGTTCGCGTTCGGCCTCTGCCTGCTGGCGTGCGGAAGTTTCCTCGGCGGCGAGGCGATGCAGCCGCTGATTGTGGCGTGAGACATAGAAAGCTCCCAGCGCTGCCAGACTGCTGGAGACCGCGATCGTCATGGCATGCGACTGCCAGAGGGTGATTTTTGGAAAAAACCACATCTTGATGAACTGGTACACGGTCATCAAAACCGCGGTGGCCAGCAGCACCATGACCGAATGAATGTATGAGTTTTTAGAGCTCATACGAAACAGAACTGGTGCCAAAGGGTGAAGCGGTCTTTCCGAGCTTTCAGTAGCTCTGAATTCAGATCATCAGGGCTGTGATAAACAACGGCCGTGGGTTTGCCTTGCAAGTCATTGTTGGTATGTAGCAGCAGAGGCATTCAATATGTGGGATTGCTAAAAATGTGGTCCACATCATATCCTTATACACACTGATAATTGTTACAGTTGTGTGATTATCAACGATCTAAGGCTATGCTTATGCGGTTTTAGGCGTGGTTGATAAGTGGTAATCCAAGTTACCAGATCTCCCAATTATTGATCCCAGCTTGGCCGCGCTGCTAATGGCGAATGTTCATGCGATGGCATTGATGATATCGCCCGGATTTGACGGATTACTTCTTCCTCAGACGCTCGTTCAATGATCGAGGATGATCACGGCGTCGCCGAGCCCATGTCCTTGCCATTCAGCACGGCCAAGAGTGTCAGATCGACGAGGAGCTTCTGTACATTGCAGCTCGATGCCGCGAAACTTTTCTGCAGATCTTCCAGAGTCTGCGGCCCATAGGCCAGCGGCTGCTGTTTGACGAAATGATTGAAGAGCTGGCGGATGAAGGCGCGGTGGCCGTAGGGGCTGCTGGCCACGTAGTTCACAATATCGCGCGGGCCGCTCAGGCGCACCACCTTGCCTTCGTCGTCGGCAAATTCACCGGCGGCATTCACGGGCTTGTTGTTGTCCTGTGTGCGCCAGCGGCCGATGGCGTCGAAGTTTTCGAGGCTGAAGCCGAGCGGGTTGATGGTGGAGTGGCAGGACATGCAGGTCTTGTTGCGCGTCAGTTCGGTGATCTTCTCGCGCATGGTCAGCTTTGGATTGAAGTGGCTCTCATCAAAGGTGACCGCCATGGGTGGGGGACGCAGCGAGAGGCCGACGATGTTGCGCGTGAGGAAGACGCCGCGATGGATGGGCGAGGTGGCGCGGCTTGAAGCTAGTGAGGAGAGCAAATACGGATGGGTGACCACTCCGGCACGCTGTTTCGGATCAAACGCCACCTGCTGGAAGTCGCTGCCCTTTACAGGAGTGCCGTAGAATTTGCCGAGGCGGTCATTGAGCAGCAGGTAATCGGCCTGGAGGAGCTGGCGGTAGTCAGACTGTGGGCTCCAGACGACCCGGTCGAGGAATTCAAACAGTGACTCGCGCAGATCTGCCAGCACGCTGTCATCAAAGCCGGGGAAGATCTTCAAGTCCTTGGCGTTGCCCTCGGCGCGTTCGAGTTCCAGCCAGTGGTGGAAGAAGCCGTGCAGCTTCGCCTTCGTGCGCGGGTCAGGAAGCATGCGCTGAGCCTCGGCGCGGATTTGCTCGGGTGTGTGCAGTTTGCCAGCCGTGGCGGCCTGCATGAGCTTCCTGTCAGGGATGGAGTCCCACAGAGTCAGGGCCAGACGTGAGGCAAAGGCGAAGTCGTCGGGCTTTTCGTTTTCGCGCAGTTCGGGGTAGAGAAACTGTGGTGATTTCAGCGTGAAGAGAACGATGCGCTTCACGGCCTGCTCCGGGCTCTTGGCGGTGGCGAACAGCTTTTCCACATAGAGCTGT
>NZ_JBIPNG010000019.1:0-30298 GCF_044373815.1 Prosthecobacter sp.
GCTGATGTTGAAGGTGCTGTTGGTCAGCCCGGTCGCCACTGCAGTGTTCGTGGCGATCTGTTCACCCGAGTCGGTGAAGACGCCGTTGTTGTTGTAGTCGATCCAGGCGTTTAGATAAGCGGCGGCTCCGGTGTTGTTGCTGGCGACGACAGGGATCGTGGCCGGTGCGCCGGCAGTCAGCGAAGGCAGTGTGACTCCGTCTTCATCATCCACACCATTCAGGTCGTCACCCGTGGCTGTGGCGTCGGTGGTGGCGGCGTATTCAGTGTCAACGAGCGCACCAAGGCGCAGATTCGTGCTCGCAGTGTTGGAAACGCTCGGTGCACCGCTGAAGTCGCCGAAGTCAGTGAGCGGAGCGAGGATGACGACTGCATGGTCTTCGACTTCACCGATGCCGACGCCCCCAGTGGAGCCCGGGGTTTGCACATTGGTGAGACGGAAACGCGTTCCGATGAGCGAGGCGGCGGTCACGGCATTGGCCGGCACGGTGAAGTTGAGATTGACCGTGCCTCCGCTGGTTCCAGTGATGATGTTGACATTGGTGGCGATCTGTTCGCCCGCATCCGTGACGATGCCGTTGTTGTTGTAGTCGATCCAGGCGTTCAGGTACGCCGTGGAGCCCGTCAGGTTCGTCACGGTGACCGGCAGTGTCATGGGCTGGCCTGCAGTCATGGAAGGGAAGCTCACGCCGTCTTCGTCATCGCTGCCGGTGGTGTCATCGCCCTGCGCGCTGGCGTTTTTGGTGGCGCTGCCTTCAAGGTCCTGCAGTGCGCCCAGCTTGAGGCTGGTGCTGCCCGTGCTGTAAGCATCCGCGAAGAGCGAGAAGTCACCATAGTCCGTTGTCGGCGCGACGATCGTTGCGACGTTGTCTTCCACTTCGCCGTTGCCGCTGGCTCCGGTCGGGCCGGGTGTCGAGGTGGAAGTCAGGCGCACACGCACGCCTGCGCTGCCCAGCACGGCACTGGCCGGCGCGGTGAAGGAAACGGTGCGGTTGGAGTTTGAGACGCCGGTGGCGATGAGGGTGTTGTTGGCGATCTGCTCGCCCGGATCGGAAAGAGATCCATTTTGATTGAAGTCGATCCACGCATTGAGGTAGGCCGTGGCGCCGCTGGTGTTCGTCACGTTGACCGTGATCGATCCGGCTCCGCCCTGGGTGAGGCTGGCTGGCAGCGTCACACCATCTTCATCATCGCTGCCGGTGGTGTCATCACCGGTGGCGGTGCTGTTGGTGGTGGTGGCGGCTTCCACATCGGTAAGGGCTCCGAGGCGCAGCGTGGAGTTCATGCGGCTGCTGGCGCTGCTGAACAGGCTGTAGTCACTGTAATCAGAATCAGGCGCTGGAGTGACGGTGTAGGCGAGCGCGCCGCTGCAACCGTTCGCATCTGTGGCGGTGACTGTGAAAGTAGCGGACGTGGTGCTCGTGGGTGTTCCAGACAGAACGCCCGCAGTGCTGAGCGTCAGGCCTGCGGGCAGAGTGCCGCTGCTCACCGCATAGGTATAAGGAGTGGTGCCGCCGGATGCGGTGATGGTTTGTGTATAGGCGGTGTTGATCGTGCCATTCGTCAGTGTGGACGGCGTAAGCGCGATCACCGGGCAGATGCGCATCGTGTAGGCGCGGGTGCCGCTGCATGCGAGCTGGATGGCGGGCGAGACCTTGGCCGAGTTCACCAGGCTGGTGCGGCTGGCATCCACCCGCATTTCCATATGGTCGTCATACACAGTTTGTCCGTTTCGGACGATGTAAATGCGGAACCGGCCCGTCCCTGAATTGCCTGCCGCTGCGGCATCGGCATTGGTAGCGGTGACAGGCAGGCCTGCATTGAAGCTGGTGAGATTCCAGTCTGCTGGGACGGTGGGATCATTCGCCCCGGCTGCCGTGTAGGTGAAGCTGACCTGACTCCAGTCGATGGGGGTGCTGGAGCCGTCTTTCGGCAGCACGTAGTCGCGGATGTTGAAGGTGTCGCCGGGGTTGAGATCGAGATTGTAGGTGGAGAAGGTGAGCTGGGGAACCGTGGCGGGCCCGGTGCCTGCCTTGACTGTGAACGAGTAGGCTCCTGCCGCCGAGGGCGTGCCGGCGAGCGCGCCGGTGCTGGCATTCAGAGACAATCCCGTCGGCAATGTGCCACTGGCCACCGACCATGTGTAGCTGGCCGATGGCGTGGCGCTCAAGGCGGCGGTGTAAGCAACCCCTTGGGCTCCGGCATTGAGTGAAACAGGCGAGATGGCAATGGCCGCACAGCCTGGTGCCAGAGTGTAAGTGCTTGTCGCCGCGCAGCCGTTTGCATCGACCACTCGGACGGTGAAGGTGGCTGAGGCGGTGCTTGTGGGCGTGCCACTGATGACGCCGGCGCTGCTCAGGCTCAAGCCTGCCGGGAGAGTGCCGCTGCTCAACGTGAAGGTGTAAGCCGAAGCTCCTCCCGTTGCCGTGATGGTTTGAGAGTAGGCGCTTCCCACGGTGGGTGCCGTCAGCGTCGCAGGACTCAGCGCGATCACCGGGCAGATTTTCAGCGTGACCGCCTGTGAGCCCTGGCAGCCATTCGCATCCGAGGCACGCACGGTGAAGGAAGCGCCGGAACCGTTGCCGGCCGTGGGTGTGCCGCTGATGACGCCGGTGCTCGCATTGAGCGTGAGACCGGCAGGCAGTGTGCCGCTGGTCACCGTCCATGAGCCATAAGGAGATGCGCCACCGCTGGCGGAAAGTGTCTGGGAGAAAGCGGTGCCGACCGTGCCTGTGGTGAGAGTGGTCGGCGTGATGGAGATCGTCGGGCAGGTCATCACCACCGCATACGTCTTGGTTCCCACGCAGCCGTTCGCATCCGTGGCCTTGAGGGTGAAGTTGAAGGTGCCGGCGAAGTTCGGCGTGCCGCTGAGGACACCCGTGCTGGCATTCAGTGTGACACCCGAAGGCAGTGTGCCTGAATTGAGCGCATAGGTGTAAGGCGCTGTCCCGCCGGAGGCCGTGAGGGTCTGTGAATACGCGAGGCTGAGAGTGCCGTTGGCCAGCGATGCCGGACTCAAGGCAACTGCCGGACAGGTGGGGGTGATCAGATAGTCTTCGACCTCACCATTCGGCGCGATGCCAAAGGCTCCCGGAGACACCGCCGTGGTCAAACGTACACGCAGGCCGATCTGCGCCAGCACCGCCGTGCCTGGCACGGTGCCGGTGACATTGACGCTTTGCTGCGAAGCGCTGGAATTGACCGACACGGAGCTGAGTGTTTCGGACGGATCCAGGAAGTCGCCGTCGTTGTTCCAGTCGATGAAGGCATAGACACTGGCGCTGCTTCCGGTGTTGTTGAACACGGAGACGGGGATGGTGAAGCTTTGACCGCGGGAGAATGCAGGCAGTGACGCGATGGCGTCTTCATCATCGGTGCCACTGAGGTCGTCACCCGTGGACGTGGCATCAGGCTGACCGTCTGATTCGATGTCGAGTGTGGCACCGAGACGCAGGTTGGAGTTGCGATAATGGGAAGGCCCGCTGTCGTTGTTGGCCGTCTGGTAGTTGGCTGTGCCGGTGCCGATGCCGGTGTCGGGAAGATCACCCCAGTCACGGTTCCCGGCGATGACGAAGGTGAACTGCTTGGTGGCGGTGGCGGTGGCTGCCACGGTGGGAATGAACTGTACATCATCGATGGCCATGCCGTCCAGGCCGTACGCAAACACCATGCTGGAGGTCTGCGGCACGAAGGGCATGTCAAACGTGGCCCAGTTGTCATAGTTCGCGGCGTTCGCTGCGGGGAAGTTCACACTCGCCGGGCCGAACAGGCTGGCGGCGGAGGCGTTGTATCCGGCGATCCACAGCGCATTGCTGTAAAACGGTGGCTGTGCTTCCGTGGTGCTCGGATTGGCAAACGCGCCGCGCATCGCATAGCGCACCCGCAGCGTGTAGGGACGGCCCACGGTGAAACCGCTGACCGTCTGCGAGGCCCAGCTGTCCACAAACGGGGAGGCGAGGTACTGCAGGCCTGCAGGAGTTTGACCCAGCAGCGAGTTGTTGGTATTGCTGTCGTTGACGCCGTAGATCTGCGCCGCCGTGGTGGTGCCGGAGAGGGCGCTGTTGCCAAGCGTCCAGCCGGTCACGCTGGTGCGTGGCGTGAACGTGATGGCGCTCCACGCATCCGTTTCCACGGAACCATTCGTCACGGTGACACTGGCCGGGGTGACGAGGGCATCATCCACCGCGAACGTGACGACGTAGGTGCCTGGGGAGGTCGGTGTGCCGGAGAGCACACCCGTGCTGCTGTTGATCGTAAGACCCGTTGGCAGCGCACCCGTGCTGACACGCCAGTTTTGATAGGGACTGCTGCCGCCGGTGGCCGCCAGCGTGGTGGAGGTGTAGGCCGTGCCTTCCGTGCCATTCGGCAGCGAAGCGGTCGTGATGCTCATGGCCGTCGTCACGCTGAGCTGGATCGTGGTGAAGCCTTGGCAGCCGCGGGCGTCGGTGGCGCGCACAGTGATGGCGTTCGTGCCCGTGGTGGAGGTGGTGCCCGAGATGACACCGGCGGTGCTGAGGCTCAGGCCTGAAGGCAGCGTGCCCTGGGTGATCGCATACGAGTAAGGAGCGATGCCACCGGAGGCGCTCAAACTGGTGCTGTAGGCCACGCCCGAACTGACTGCAGGAACTGTCAGGGGGCTGATGCCGATGGCGGGGCAGGGGCGCAGACCAAAGTCGAGGGTGTATTCATCACTGCCGAGATTGGAGGTGCCGGGCTCGGTGGCCGTGGCAAGCGTGAACGGCATGCTGTAAACCGCAGCACCCACACCTGCGACGACTGCATCTGCGCTGCTGACGAACGAGCCGGCGGTTTGCACGCCGTTGTTGTCATTGTCGATGCCGTTGTCGAGGAGCACCGAAGTGGAACTGGCCAGCGGGAAGTCGAGGTTGAGGCTGTAGGTGGTCGTGCCGGTGCCGTACTTGCTGGAGAACACCGCTTTGTTCGGCGGTGTGATCTTGAGGTAGTAGACCCCTGTGGCCAGCGAGGTGAACTGATAAGCACCGGTCCAGTCCGTGACTGCCGTCAGCGTGGAGAAACCAGAGGCGATGGTGCCGAAGCTGCCCGCCGCCAGCATGCCGCCGGCGCTGAGCACAGAGGCACTGCCGTTGGTCACGGCCTGGTCATCACCCGAGTTCACGCGTCCGTCCGCACCGGCGCTCCAGATTTCCACCGGCACATTCGGAATGCCGCGTTCATTGGAATCTTTGAGCCCGTTGTTGTTCTCATCGAGGAAGACCAGATTGCCCACGCTCATGCCGCCCGAACCGACGCTGATGGTGTAGCTCTGCGTCGCGAAGCAGCCGTTCGCATCCGTGGCTTTGGCAGTGAAGACGTAGGCGCCGCTGGCGCTGGTCACCGTGCCGCTGAGGACACCTGCGCTGCTCAGGGTGAGGCCACCTGGAAGCGCGCCCGTGGAGACTGTCCAGATGTAGGGAGCGGTGCCGTTGGTGGAGCTCAGAGTTTGATTGTAGCTGGCATACTGCGTCGTCGCTGGCAAAGACGCCGGACTGATGCTGAGCGTGGGGCAGGCGGCCGTGACGATGTAATCTTCCACTTCACCATTGGCGGTGGTTCCTGTGGACGTCAGCGTGGCGGCGGTGGCAAGACGGAAGCGCGCGCCAAAGGTGCCGAGCGCCGCCGTGCCGGGCGTGGTGCCGGTGATGTTGACGGTCTGCTGGCTTGCAGAAGTGCTCACCGCCATGGCGGTAAGAGTTTCACCCGCGTCCGCAAAATCGCCGTCATTGTTCCAGTCAATGAAGCCGAAGATGCGTGCGGTACTGCCGCTGTTGTTGAAGACTGAGACAGGAATGGTGTAGGCCTGTCCGCGATTGAACACCGGCATGCTGGTGATGCCGTCTTCATCTGCACCATCACCCGTGGCCGTGGTGTTTGGCTGGCCGTCGCCTTCCACATCCACCGTGGCACCGAGGCGCAGCGTGGTGGAGGTGGCGGTATGGGAGGGGCCGCTGTCGCTGTTGAGTGTCTGATAATTGCCCGTGCCGGTGCCTGCGCCGGTGTCTGGCAGATCGCCGAAGTCGAGCGAGTAGGCGTTCACGGTGACGGCGTAGTCTTCCACTTCGCCGCGCAGGGAGGAGCTGCCGCTGAAGGTGGGAACGGTGGCGCCTTCCGTGGCGATGATGCGCAGGTATTTGACGCCGCCGGTCGTGCCCACAGGCGGGCTGAGCGTGGCCGTGATGGTGTTGGTGCCGGTGACGAGGCTGGACGTGCTGAGCGTCACACTTTCATTCGTGTCGAGCACATCGTTGTCGCCGTTCCAGTCTGCAAACACGGCGATCTTGCCTGCCGTGATCGGGCTGGTGAGCGTGACCGGAATGGACAGCGTCCCGCTGCTTCCAGTCAGCAGCGTCGGCATGGTGAGTTCTTCGTCATCGGTGCCGGTGGTGTCATCCGCCGTGGCGCTGCCGGAGGTGGGATTGCTGGTTTCTACGTCGGTGGCATTGGTGCCGATCTTGATCAATGTGCTGGCGACGCGGGATGCGGAGGCAAAGCTCGGGTAGTCACCGAAGTCCACGGTGGAGGCGTTGACTGTGATGAGGTGGTCTTCCACTTCACCCGTGCCGACGACGCCATTGGAGGCCGGGATCGTGCTGCTGGCGAGGCGGACGCGCAGTCCGAGGTTGGCTCCGATCACGGCGGTGCTGGGCACCGTGAAGTTGAAACTGAAAGCTCCGTTGCTGGTGCCGTTCGGCACGCTGATCTCAGCGCCGAGTTCTTCATCAGCGGTCAGGTTCCCGTCGTTGTTCCAGTCGATCCATGCCTTCAGGAAACCTGCGGAGCCGAAGGAGTTGGTGGCGTTGATGCTCAGCGTGGCGGGGACATTCTGCGTCAGCGTGGGCAGTGTGGGCACGCCGTCATCGTCCGCTCCGTCACCCGTCGCGGTGCTGTTGGGCTGGCCGTTGCCTTCGGCATCCACCGTGGCGCCGAGGCGCAGATTGCTGTTGGCCGTATGCGCCGGTCCATTGTCGTTGGAGAGAGTCTGGTAGTTGCCTGCGGAAGTGCCGATGATGGTGTCGGGTAGATCGCCATAATCCAGCGTCGGGGCGGTGACGTTGATCGCGTAATCTTCGACTTCACCCTTCAAGGCGGAGGTGCCGCTGAACACCGGCGCGGTAGTGCCTTCGATCACGACGATGCGGAGATACTTGGTGCCGACCGTGGTGCCTGCTGGAGGACTGAATGTGGCGGTGACGGTGTTGCTGCCGCCGATGAGGCCCGTGCTGGTGAGGGTGACGGTTTCATTCGCGTCCAGGGTGTCGCCGTCATCATTCCAGTCCGCCCAGACCCCGATGCGTCCCAGCGCGACACTGCCGCTGAGAGTCGCTGGGATGTTCACGTTCAGGTCACCCCCGGAAACCACGGATGGAATCACCAGATCTTCGTCATCGGTCCCGGTGGTGTCGTCCGCATTCGCCGTGCCAGTGGTCGGATTGACGGGCTCCGCATCAGTCGCAGCAGTGCCGATCTTGATTTCAGTGCTCGCGATTTGGGAGGCGGCGGCAAAGGCGGGATAATCGCCAAAATCCGTCACGGGCAGATTCGTGGTGATCGACAGAGCACGGGTGCCGGCGCAGCTGTTGGCGTCCGTGGAGCGAACCGTGAAGCTCGCGGTGCCGGTGGCGGTGGGGGTGCCGCTGATGACGCCAGCACTGGAGAGAGTGAGCCCGGCTGGCAATGCACCGCTGGCGATGGTGTAGGCATACGCGGAGGTTCCGCCGGTGGAGGCGAGTGTCTGACTGTAAGGCGCACCCTGGATCGCAGCCGGCAGCGTGCTCGTGCTCACGGTGACGACGGGGCAGATCTGCAGCGTGAGGTTCTTTGAGCCCTGGCAGCCATTGGCGTCGTTCACCCGCACTGTGAGGGTGGTCGCGGGTGAGGCGGAGGCCGTCGGCGTGCCACTGATGACACCCGTGCCGGCGTTGAGCGTCAAGCCAGCCGGAAGCGTGCCGCTGGTGATCGTCCAGGTGCCATAGGGGGAGACGCCGCCGCTGGCGTTCAGCGTCTGTGAATAGCTCGTGCCCACGTTGCCCTGAGCCAGGGAGGACTGTGTGATGCTCACCGCCGGGCACACCGGGGTGACAGTGTAGCTGAGCGTTCCCGCGCAGCCCGTGGCATCCGTCGCCTTCACGGTGAAGGTGGCAGCGGCTGTGCTGCCAGGGGTGCCGCTGAGCACGCCTGCGGAACTCAGCGCCGCCCAGGCTGGCAGCGCTCCGTTCGACACAGTGTAAGTGTAAGGAGATACGCCACCACTGGCCGTGAAGGTTTGCGTGTAGGCGGTGCCAACAGTCGGCACCGGCAGCGTTGCCGGTGAAACGGTCACCGCCGGACAGACGCTGACGACGTAGTCTTCCACTTCGCCATTGCCAGCATTGCCAGTGGATCCGGGGGTGCTGACGGAGGTCAGACGCACACGGATTCCGACGTTGCCGAGGACGGCGGTCGCAGGGGTGGTGAAGGTGATGTTGCGGCTTGTGCCATTGGTGCCGTTGATAATGAGGGTGTTGTTGGCGACCTGCTCGCCGGCGTCGGTCAAGATGCCGTTGTCGTTGAAATCCACCCACGCATTGAGGAAGGCCGTGGCACCGCTGGTATTGGTGACAGTGACGGTCAGCGTGGTCGACGTTCCCTGATAAATGGCCGCAGGCACCACCACGCCATCTTCGTCATCCAGACCTGCGAGGTCGTCACCCGTGGCGCTGGCATTGGTGTTGGCGGAGTACTCCGAGTCTGTCAGGGTCCCGAGGAACAAGCTGGCTGCCACATTGCTGCCAGCGGAGCCAAAGGAGGCGTTGTCGCCATAATCCACCGCAGTCAGCAATCCGAAGTCGATGGTGTCTTCCACACTGTCACCGCCCGTGCCGAGATTGCCCGGCTCCGCACCCTGCGTCAGGGTCACGATCGGACTGTAAACGACTGTGCCCCTTCCACCGGGTTGCGAGCCATTGTTGTCTCCATTGACTCCGTTGTCACCGGCGGCGGTGCTGCTGACCACCGAGTAAAGCGTCGGCGGGGTCACCGTGACAAAGTATTTTCCGGCGGTCAGTCCGACAAAGCTGTAGGCACCCGTGCCATCCGTGGTGGCGGTGGCTGCCAGCGCGTCTGCTGCAGTGCTTGATCCCCCGATCGCGTTGTCTGTCCCGGGAGTCCAAAGCTGCACAGTGACTCCCCCGATGCCGCTTTCGCCATTGTCCTGCAGTCCGTTGTTGTTGACGTCGTTCCAGACCAGATCGCCGATGCTCAATGTCTTGGAGATGCCCAGGGTGGCATTGACAATGCCAGAGGTGCCGACGGTCACAGTGAGTTTGCCATCGACCGTGCCGTCACTGCCCGCACCGGAGCCGAGGAACTCACCTGCATTGAGCCAGCCGGTGGGAAGGTCTGCCGCCGGGGCGGTGGAGCCCAGGCTGCCGTAGGAAGTGCTCAGGACCACTTTGTAGGTGGTGTTGGCCGTGGCGCCGCCGAGGATGAACGTACCGTCGCTCTTGACGGGGAAGGAGTCCACGAGGTTGCCCGAGGCATCCACCAGCATGGCGTAAAGCTGGCCGCTGGCATTGGTGCCCGTGCCGGTGATGATGCCGTCTGCAAGACCGTTGGGATCATAGTACACGATGCCTTTGACACCCAGGGAAGTCACTGAAGAGGAGATGCCTTCAGACAAGTCCGTGTAGGAGGCGGTGGGCAGCGGCCCCACTTTCACAGCATTCGGAGAGGAGGTGTCATATCGGTCGATGCGGTAGATGTTGGTGCCCGTCGCTCCGAGGGCATACAAGCGGGAGACACCACCCACGCCGGCGATCTGCACGGAGCTGTTGCTGGAGTAGGGGATCTGCGAATCAACACTCGCCGTGGTGGCTGCCGGACCCGAGGCATTCATGCCGTCGTCGATGAACTGATTGAACAGCGTGTTGGCATTGCTGATCACTGTGGAGGTCACCAGCAGGCCGTCCTGCGGACGAATGACGAAGTCACCCCCATTGAAGGTCTGGGAAAGGTGGAAGAAGTTGGTGTAGTCGTTGAAGGCGGGTGTGTTCAGCCCCAGGCCCGTCGAGTTCAAATGCCACACCGCCACGTTGTTGCTGAGCTGGCCGCCTGCATAGTATTCACCATTGTAAAAGGCCGCACGGGGGAAGGCACCCGCACTGGCAGAGCCTGAAACGGGGCTGCCCGTGTTGAAGGTGACGTTTGTCCGCGCCGAGCCTGTGACCAGCTGGGAGCTCCAAGTCTTGCTGACGTTGTCGTAGGCCGCCGTGTACAAATTGAAGTTGTAGCCATTGGAGCCGGTGGACGTGGCTGCCCAGTAGAACCGGCGGTTGAGCCAGTCGAGCGCCAGGCCGTTGATCATCGCATCCGAGGAACTGGTGTTGAAGCCTGAGGATGCTGTGTTGAGGTCCAGGATCCCCGGAGTGACGGACACCGTCGGCGTGGAGGAGTTGGGGTTGTAAACCGAGATCTCATCCAGGTAGAAGCGGCCGTTGACGTTGCGGATCGTGTAGAAGTAATCCCGGAAGTTCGAAGAGGGCGCCACGATGGACGTGGTGTAGTCTTCCACTTCGCCGTAGCCACTCGCGCCGGTGTATCCAGGGCTCGCGACCGAAGTCAGGCGGAAACGTGAGCCCACCGTGCCGACGGTCGCGGTGCTCGGCACATCAAAGTAGTACGTTTGGTAGTCCCCGGTGGTGCCATCATCCACCACGACATCGGAGATCACCTGCTCGCCCGCGTCAGTGACCACGCCATTGTTGTTGAAGTCCACCCATCCATTCAGGTAGGCCGGCGCACCGGTGTTGTTGTTGAGTTTGACGGTCACCGCCACCCCCGCCTGCCCCTGCACAAGAATGGCCTGCAAGGTCACGCCGTCTTCGTCATTGAAGTTGGTGATGTCATCACCGGTGGCCGCCAGATTGGTGACCGCAGTGATTTCCGTGTCCTCCAGATCGCCGATGGTCAGGTCGTTGGAGTTGTAGCTGCTGGCATCTGCAAAGCGTGAGAAGTCACCGTGATCGGACGCGGGCTGGACGGTGATGGTGTAATCCTCCACCTCACCTGTACCCGAAATTCCGGTGGCTCCGGGCGTGGCGATGGAGCTTAATCTGAAACGCGCCCCGATGGCTCCGGTCGCTGCCGCACTGGGCACGGTGATGGTGTAGCTGCGGTTGCTGCCGCTTGTGCCGGTCGTGACCACATCATTGACGATGATCTGCTCACCCGCGTCCGTGAGGAGGCCGTTGTTGTTGAAGTCGATCCAACCATGGAGGAAGGCGTCCGCCCCGCTGGTGTTCGTGACGTTGACGGTCACGCTCACACCGGACTGTCCCTGAATGACGGTGGCTGGCAGCGTCACACCGTCTTCGTCATCGCTGCCGTTGGCGTCATCGCCGGTGGCTGCTGCATTGCCGAGGCTGGAGTTTTCACCGTCCACCAGTGCGCCCATCCTGATCGCGGTCGAAGTGGTGCTGCCGGCGATGCCAAAGGAAGAATCGTCGCCGAAGTCCGATGGCGGCAGGATGTTGACCACATAGTCTTCCACCTCCCCGTTGCCACTGGCTCCAGTGGCACCCGGGCTGCTGGTGGAGGTCAGTCGCACTCGCACACCCGAAGTGCCCACGCTGGCACCGGCCGGAACCGTGAAGGTGAAGGACCGGTTGGAGTTCGATGTGCCGGTCGTGATGAGGGTGTTCGTGGCAATCTGTTCGCCGGAATCGGTGAGCACGCCGTTGTTGTTGTAGTCGATCCAGGCGTTCAGATAAGCCGTCGCACCTGTGGTGTTGGTGAGGTTGACGCTCAAGCTGCCGGAAGTTCCCTGCACGATGAAGGCAGGCAGGGTCACGCCGTCTTCGTCATCATTACCGGAGAGATCGTCGCCCGTGGCGGTTGCGTCAGTGGTCGCGGCAGACTCCGCATCAAACAGCGCACCGAGTTTGAGGTTCGCGTTGTAGTTGCTGCTCACGCTGCCAAAGCTGGCGTAGTCGCCGAAGTCCGTTGCTGCAGGAGTGAGCGAGTAGCTGCGTGTGGCCTGGCAGCCGTTGGCGTCCGTCGCGCTCACGGTGAAGGATGCTGCAGTTGCGCTGGTGGGCGTGCCTGAGATGATCCCGGTGCTGGAGTTCAGCGTCAGGCCTGAGGGCAGGCTGCCCGTGGCGATCGCATACGTGATGGCCGCAGCACTGCCAGAAGCCGAGACGGTCTGGTTGTAGACAGCGCCGAGGCCGGGAGTGGGAAGCGTGGCGGGGCTGATCGAGATCGCCGGGCAGACTTGAATGTTGTAAGCTAGGGAGCCCTGGCAGCCTCTCGTATCCGTGGCGCGGATCGTGACGCTGGTCCCCGCAGCGTTGCTCGTCGTCGGTGTGCCGCTGAGAACACCTGCGGTGCTGAGTGTGAGACCTGTCGGAAGTGTGCCGGACGTCACGGCATAACTGTAAGGCGAGGTGCCGCCCGAGGCGGTGATTGTCTGGCTGAAGGCGCTGCCCACATAGGCATCAGTAAGACCATTGGCCGCAGGGCTGAGGCTCACCGTCGGACAAACGGGTGTGACCGTGTAGGCCTGCGAGCCTGTGCAGGAGTTGGCACCCGTGGCGGTGACGGTGAAAGTGGCGGCGGCCGCGCTCGTAGGCGTCCCGGACAGGACCCCTGCGGTGCTCAGCGCAAGTCCCACAGGCAGAGTTCCAGAAGTCACCGCATACGTAAATGTGGTGCTGGAGCCAGATGCAGTGATGCTTTGCGAAAAGTTGGTGCCCACCGTCGGTACGTTCAGCGTGGTCGGGCTCAAGGTGACCGCAGGGCAGGCCAGCGTCATGACGTAATCCTCGACCTCACCGTTGCCTTTCAAACCCGTGGAGGTGGGCGAGCTGGTGGAGGTCAGGCGCACACGCACCCCTGCAGTGCCGATGGAGGCCGTGGCAGGCACGGTGAAGTTCACCGTTTTGTTCGAGTTCGAGGTGCCCGTGACGATCAGGGTGTTGGTGGCAATCTGTTCACCAGAATCGGTGAGCACTCCGTTGCGGTTGTAGTCGATCCAGGCGTTGAGATACACCGTGGAGCCGCTGGTGTTGGTGACGTTGATGGTGAGACTGCCGGAGGTGCCCGTCACTATGCTTGCGGGCACGGTCACGCCGTCTTCGTCATCGCTGCCCGTGGTGTCATCACCCGTGGCGGTGGCGTTTGCGGTGATGGCCGTTTCGCTGTCCGTCGTGGCGCCGATTTTGATGCTGCTGACCGTGGTGCTGCTGGCGCTGGTGAAAACGGAGTAGTCACTGAAGTCGGTCGCCGCTGTGGCTGCCGTCGCTGCCGCAAGCCAAACGCAGCACATTGAAACGAGGAGACGTGTCGCTTTCAGGCGACACGTCAGACCAAAGAATCGTGATGCGTTTTCCCTCATGGGGTGGCTTTAGAGCAGGGACGGGCGTGTCATGCGGCGGGCGCGGCGAGTCAGATGGGCGGCTGCCGCAGCGAGCAGCAGGAATGCCGAACCGGGCTCTGGCACCACGGCTGTTTGCAGGCTGAACGCCCCAGGGGTCGTGGAATACGTTCCGGGTCCCTGCACGTTATTGGCACCGCCAATGATGGTGGTGTTCGCATCGGTCAGCTGCCAGGTGTAAGTATTGCCGTCCAATGGATCTGGAATGACCCAGTCATCGGCCAGATCTCCCACGGGTGAGCCGTCGGTCACCAGCGCCCACTCGCTGCCAGGCACAATCGATTTGGAATTGTAGGCCCAGAGATAAACCGTGTCCCCCAAGGTGAAGAAATCGGCAGGACTGGCATCGGGTGAATTCGATGAGCTATCCGGGTTGAAGTCGAAGCCTCCTAAAAAATACTGCCCGACCGGAATCGGCTCTGGATTCCAGCCGTTCGCATCCGGATCATACGCACGATCAAGCACATGCCAGTTGGCCTGCCATTGATCAACGTTCTGATACGTGGGGGTGAAACCACCGGTAAAAGTCCCAACCTCAAACGAATAAGTGGCATCCAGAGCGTTGCCGGCACTGTCGAACAGATTGTCGTTGAAGTTGCTGTTCCAGTAGACCGTGCTGGCCTGGGCACCGTGGGTCCACGCCAGCGCCACGGCGAGGCAGAGGAGTCTGGGTAGTGAAGAGGTCTTTTTCATCGGGGGGTTTTGGCTGTTGGCTGCGGGCAAAATCGGAGGAACGGGTGCGTCAGGAGGCTTCCGGGCAGGGATGTAACTGAGATTTAAGTCCTTACATATCACACATATTATAATTATAATAACAGCAATGCCAGCAAACAAGTCTGAATTCGAATTTATTTGGAAATATTGACTGTTCGGGTCTGCCGGTAGTCATGCCCGGCTTTGGGAAGGGGGCGGCAGCCCACCCGTTTGTGCGATCCAGCCAATGCTCACTGGGTTGCATGCCGCCACCGGCCCTGTCCAGCGCGCGCGGGCCTGTTGTGCCCTTATATGCAGAATCTCATGGCGCTGGCCGGTGTCGCGGCTAATGGAACCGATGAAGTTGGAACAAGGCCAGATTTGGAAGCAGGGAGAGAATTACATCCGCATTGTGGAATGGGCGCGTCTGTCCATCGAGTACAAGGTGATGAAAGACCCCATCTCCAAGCTGGGAACGCTGCACAAAGTCACGAAGAAGGAATTCTGCCGCCTCCTCAAAGGAGCCGTGCTGCTCAACCCGGAAGGTCTCTCTGCCGCAGTGCCGGCTGAGGTCGACGAGGAAGAATTCTCCGCCGAGCTTGAAATGGTCATCAGCCAGAGCATTGCCGCTGACCTCCGCTGCATCCTCGATGGAGCCAATGACGGTGATAGCGATTCGGTGCTGGAAGCTCACGCCCGCCTCAAGGACGCTGTCAGCACCACCGATCTCCCACTGCTGCTGGATGCGCTGAAGTCGCCTGACAATAATTTCTGGTCCCGGGAGCTCATCGGCGAACTGGTGGCAAAAACGGGTGGTTCAGACTGTCTGGCAGATCTGCTCGAAGCTCTTGCAGCAGGTGTTGCCGAAGGCCATGACAACGATGGCCTGCAGAGCAGCCTCATCATGCTGGCCGAGGGCGAGCCGGAAAAATGCCGCCGGAAGCTGACCGAACTGATGGCCAGCCCAAATTTTAAAAATCAAGAAGCCGCCACGTGGCTCCTGACCTTCATTTCGTAAGCTTCACAACGTCTCAAAGAACAGCGTAAACTCATGCCGGTTATACGTCAGGTGCGTCTGCGCAAACAAACGCAGACCAGCAGCCTTGGACATCGCAACGATGAGGCGGAAAAGCTCGTTGGGCTCATCCAGCGAATCAACACGCGGCACTTTGAGCGTGAAAACAACGAGCCCCCCCGGCTTGAGAAACCGTGACAGCCGGATCACCTGCTCGATGGATTCCTCCGGCGGTCCGTTCATGTCGCACAGCAGCGCGTCATAGGCCGTGCCTGCCTTCGGCTGAAAGGCGGCTACGTCCTCCAGGAAAAACTTCAGCCCGGGCCGGCCATCGAGCCGTTTGTCCAGCGGCGCACGATCAATCGCTGTCACACGCTGGTTGCGCGCGAGCAGTTCCGACGTCATGCCGCCGGGGCAGGCACCCAGCTCGATCCAGTGCGCCCCCTCCTTCATCGGCGGCCGGTACAGCAGCAAATAATGCAGCGCCTCGGCGATCTTGGCGCCCGCACGGCTGATCGTGTCCGGTGCATCCTGGTCAATGTACTTGCTGCCGCCTGCGTACAGACCGTTCGAGGCACGCGGACTCTGCATGCCGCAAAACAAGCCCTCTTTTCCCACGAGACAATACAGGGTCTCCGCCGTCGGGTCCTGTTCCTCCACCGTCGCAGCGCTCAGCTTGGGAAACAATTGCAGCACCCTGCCGCGTAGATTCGAGGCCAGCCCTTTGTAATACTTGTCCGGAGACGTGGGCTGCAGCGTGCCGATGAAAATCCCTTGGGGTTGGCGTTCGCCAAACTTCTTCAGCAGCGTCTGCGCCGCCTTCTCGATGAAGCCGTCCATCTTTTGCGCATTGCACGGCCACGTGTGGTCCATCGGCAGATTCCAGCGTGCAAACTTCGCGGCTTCAGACTGGCGGATCGCCGTCGGTGTCGCGGTCTTGATGAGATAATAATCCTGCCCCAACCGTGTGCTCGAAACTGCCCCCATTTGCTTCAGGACACTGTCTGCGATCCCCTCGAAAATTTCGGGGATGCGCACCAGCCAGGGGCGGGTAGCTGGGGAAGTGGCGGTCGTTTCGCTGTCGGTCATGTGTTCCTGCACTCGCGCTGCATTGTCCTGTCTGCAAGCAGAGGAGTGAGGCAGGCTGCCAGCTGTGTTCTCAATCGCCGCCTCCGGTGCGGCGTGTCACCCATTCCACCGCTGCACGTACCAGTTCGGGAGCCGTGTGGATGCCGAGCTTGGTTTTGATATGGGAACGGTGGGCTTCGACGGTCTTGACACTGAGCCGCAGATCGTGGGCGATCATGCTCGTGCCCCGGCCCTGGCCAAGGAGTTCGAAAATTTCCAGCTCCCGGTCGCTGAGCTTCTCCACGGAGCTTTTGCTGTTGCTGTCCCGGCCCGTCACAAAGCTGTTCAGCATCAGCAGGTTTGCCGCAGCACTGAGATACAATTCTCCACTGAGCACCTGCCGGATGGCGGCCACCACCTGGTCCGGCGGGGCTTGCTTCATCAGGTAGCCGCGTGCTCCGGCACGCAGTGCCCGTTCGGCGTAAAGCGATTCATCGTGCATGGACAGCACCAGCACCGGCAGGTGGGGTTTGAGCACCTTGAGCGATTTCACCAGCTCGATGCCATTGATGTCCTTCAGGGAGATGTCAGCGATCACCAGTTCGAACTCATGGCGCTCCACCAGTCCCAGGGCTTCTGCGGCTGTCTCGGCCTCACCACAGATGATAATGTCCTGCTCATGTTCGAGAAGCATCGCGATGCCTTTGCGGAAAATGGGATGATCATCCACGATGAGAATGCGGTGACGGCAAACTTCCAAAGGAGCAGGGTGCTTGGATGAAGAGGCATTCATCCTTGGTTCAGAGATGGAGAGAGGGGGGAAGCCGGCGGCTGTTGCTGTTCAACAGCCGCCATTGGCAGCACACAGGATACGCGCGTCCCATGATTCTTGCGTCTGCCGATGCTGAAATCCGCGCCGATCACATCCGCACGGTACTTCATCAAGCGCACACCCATGCCATCGCCCACATGAATGACCTCCGGCATGCCGCACCCGTCATCTGCGACGCTCAATGAGAGAAGATTCTGCCGCAGCCTCAGGCTCAGCGTGATCGAGCGTGCCCCCGAATGCTTCAGCGCATTGGTCACCGCCTCCTGGGCGATGCGGTATAAATGCAGCGCCACGCTGTTGTCCGTGATGGGAACCATGCGCTCGCAGCGCAGCCGGCAGGAGATGCTGCCGCTGCTGCGCGCCGCCAGTTCATGCAGCGCGGAGACCAGCCCCTCGGCATCCATGACCACGGGGTGTAGTCCTTTGGCGATGTCGCGTGAGGCCTCCACGGATTGATGGATCAAAGCAGCCAGCCGTGCTGCCTCCGCCGCAGGCCCCGCGAGTTCCTGCGCCTCCAGGGTTTTCGTCAGTGACCGCGCCATGAAGGCCAGCCCCGAGAGTGACTGGCACAGTCCGTCATGCAGATCCTGGCCCATCCTGCGTTGCTCCTGTTCGGAGATGTCGATCAGCGCGTTTTCCAGCCTGTTCCGTTCCTCGATCTGTGCCGTCAGTTTCTCATTGGCGGACACCAGCTCCGCCGTGCGTTCCGCCACACGCTGCTCCAGATCCTTCTGCGTCTGCCGCTGTTCGGTGATGTCCGTGGCCACGCCCAGCACCTTGTCGCAAACTCCGGCCTCATTGAACAGCGGCACCTTCCCCGTGCTGAACCAGCGCACCTGCCCGTCTGCCTGGGTGATTTCTTCCTCGGGAATCTGCAGGGCCTTGCCGCTCGAAATGACGTCGTGGTCGATTTGTTGGAAGTGCGCGATCTGCTCGGGCGTGCGGTTGAAATCAGCGTCTGTCTTTCCCGTAAGCTTCTCCGCCGTGGTTCCGCAGCTGTGCGCGAGTGCGGCATTGCCCAGCAAAAACTTGCCGTGCTTGTCCTTCACAAAGATCATGCTCGGGGTCGCGTCAATCACCTGGCGCAGAAAGAGGCGCTCGCGGCGCAGTTCATCTTCGATCAGGCGGAAACTTTTTTCGCTCGCAGTCAGCACCTCATTGCGCGCTTCGAGCTGTGTGCGGGTTGGTTTCGCCTTCTGCGTCGTTGGTGCTCGCTGCTTGCTGGGCTTGCCATTGTCCCGCGTGCTGGCCGGTGGCCTTGCCGGTGTTCCTGATTGCGTCTCGCGTGTGCGGGGCACAGTCCTGCTCCGGCGTTTTGCCGGGGAGGGGCCATCCGGCTTGGACTGCCTTGAGAAGGAACGAGGCATGGGTGGAGCCTACTGACTCAGGATTCCATCTTCAATCTGAATCGTGCGGTGCAGGGTCGATGCCTTGGAAGCATGGCTGCTGCGGGGCAGGTGCATTTCCAGCAGGCGCTCCAATCGCTCAGTTTCCTGACCTTCATCCATCAACATCGTCCAGTGCCGTTCGCACCCGCACCAGCGGCAGCAGATTTGCAATCGCGCCCCCGGTTTGGCATGGGCGTTGATCCTGATCCCGTGCTGAAACGACCAGTGCAGGATTTGCTCCGCCCTCAGTGTGCCAAGGCCGGAGACGCGCAGCCTGCCCTGCGCATAGCAGATGCCACGCGGCGCGGCCAGGCAGGTGAACAACGCCAGCCGGGCCATCGAGACAATGAACCAGCCGGACAGCAGAGCGCACAGCCAGCGCTCGGGGGAAACGGGCTCGCCGCCTGCGGCCCGCCATGCCAGCACCATCAAAACCATGCAGGTCAGCAGTGCGGAGGCCTGGTTGAACTTCCCGTGCAGGATGCGCGTCAGGCGTTCATACCGCGCCCGGTGGAAGATCATGGGTTCCTCAATCCAGAGGCCGGCCTCGTCGGTGCGCAGCATGGCGGCTGGCCGTGTCAGGATGCGCCTGGGCTGCCCCCGGGAGGGGCTTGCATCTTTCTTCGCCAGACCAGAACGTGCTGCGCTGGAAAACGTGACTCCGGCCAGAAGTCGGGTTGCTGGTAGGGGTTTGTTCATGCCGGCCTCCTGCCATCCATTGACATGCCTCTATTCGTTGATGCCGCAGTGATGCCAATGGTGAGCGGATCTGGAAACCAGGCGCACACTTCCGGTCAGCTTCAAAACTTTTTGAGCAAGCTCTGCGCTCGAAATCCTGCCGCTTTCCTGCGGTCGCTGCGTGGCTGGCGTGTCGCCGTCATGCGCACAGGTGGTCAAGTCGGGGCGGGCAGATTCCGCCGCCGGTTCTAGGAGTGTGCAGGAGGAGTTCATGACCAGCCTTTCGTTGCGAGTGAGAGATCGCTGTCCATGACGAAGCAGGAGATCGCTTCCATCTCCTGTTCCCAGAAATCCTCCAGCCGCTCAGATTCGGCGGGCATAAATGCCTGTCCCTCTGCGGCATAAATCGACAGCAGCTCTTTCTCCGCATTCAGCCAGTGCTCTGGCCGCAGATGTGAGCAGCCCTCTTTCTTCCAATGCTTGAAAGCAAGCAGGGCGATTTCCTTGTCGGAGGGATGTGAGCCTGAACTGGAGGTCTCGCTGGGCGGGGTGTACACAGGGGCATTCATGGCTTTGAGGGGTAAACGTGGATGAAATGCAAACTGGCGGCTGGCTCCGTCCATTCTGTACGTTTCTATATTTCCCGCAATCGGCTCTGCCCTGCTCGTGGCATCAGGGAAACCCTCACGGATATGTCATGGCCCAACGGGGCGTTTTTTCAGTCTTGTAGCGGCCTCAAACTTCAATTGCAGGTTTCTTTAATCTGCAGATTTCTTTAATCCTTGGCGAATCGCATTCCCTTTCTACTCTCCGCGCCCCGCATGTCCGTCAAACTTCGTCTCAATACCGCCACCGCCACCAAAGTCGTTCTCGCCAAGATCGGCAATCCTCTGCGTGAGGAGCCGCTGCAAACCTCCAAGGAGGTGTTTCAGATCGCCGAGGGAGATCAGGAAGCTCTTACCGCGCTGTTCCTTAAGCCTTTCAAGGCCTGCATCGCCCACCGCTTCACCCATCATGCCTCGCTCAAACAGCATGAGGTGAACAACTGCGCCAAGGCCATCTTTGCCGATGAGGATCAACTTCTCGCCAAAGGCATCGAGATCGCCCAGCGCCTCTACGCCAAGTCCAACCATCCCAACATCAAGGCCGGCGACCTTTGCATCTCCCTCCTCAAGGAAATCCACATCGAGGGCGAGCTCGTCAACGGCCTCTGCATCCTGAAGAGCGACAGCGTCGTGCCCTTCCTCACCATCACCCCGCGCAACGGTGACCTCCAGCTCCATACCGAGCACGGCATCAATCCCGACAAGATCGACAAAGGCTGCCTCATCCTCAATTTCTGGGAGGAGAAAGGCTACTACGTCCTGACCTTCGACCGCAGCGGTGGCGACACCCGCTTCTGGGTGCGCGAATTCCTCGGCGTGGAGGCCGTGCCTGACGCCGCCTTCCTCACCAACGCCTACGCCAAGATGGCCGTCTCCTTCCTCGAAGAGCAGCAGCCGGCCAATGACGACACGCCGCCCTGGGAAACCGCCACCGCCGCCAAGGACGCGCTCGATTACTTTGAAGACCGCGAGAACTTCAACCTCGAAGAATTCGGTCAAACCGTCCTCAAAAACCCCGACGTCATCGCCAAGTTCGACGAACACCGCGCCCGCATCGAAGAAGAGCAGGGCCAGCCGCTGGAAACCAATTTCGAGATCTCCAAGAAGGACCTCACCAAGGCCAAAAAACGCATCGCCGCCGTCCTCAAGCTCGACACCGGCGTCGAAATCCACTTCAAGCCCGGCAGCAGCGAAAACGACCCTCAGCTCGAACGTGGTTTCGACGACGACAAGGGCATGAAGTACGTGAAGGTGTTTTACAACAAGGACGTCAGCGCGGGCTAGGCCGCTTCGTTTATGGATCCAAAGTCCGACCCCAGCTCACCGCAGCGCCTCTGGAAAATGGGGCGCGTCGTGCTTCAGCGTGAGACCGCTCATCGCGGTGGCAAGACGGTCATTGTGATCAAGGACTTCGCCACGCATCTGCCGCTCTCGGTGATCGAAACAATCGCCAAGCGCGTCCGCGCCGCCTGCGGCTGTGGCGGCACGGTGCGTGACAAACGCATCGAGATTCAAGGTGATCAAGCCGCCAAGGTCAGAGCAGTGCTTGAAGCCGAAGGCTTCGAAGTGCGGGGAGTGAAGTGATCACCGCCCTAAGTGCAGCCGCGTGTCATATTCAAAGCAGACCTGTCCTGACGTCTGATAGACATCAAAGATGCGGCGCAGTTCAGCGATCATCTCGTCATGGCGTGGCTGGCTCTCAGCGGGTGCATAAGAGCTCGATAGCAGGCGCCCCTTGAGTCCTTCGAAATCAAAACGCTGCTCATAAGTAAAGGTGTGCGTGGCATAGGCACCGTGGAAGAACGCACCCAGCGCAGCCGTGTTGACGTTTTCGTGCCGGACCTTCGTGTAGTCCGTGCCGAAGGTGATGAGTAGTTGTTCGAACGCCTGCAAGAAAGGCGTGGAGTCGAGTCTCCGCTCGTTCCAGATGAGCACAACGTAGCCGTCCGGTTTGAGGATGCGGGTGAACTCCGCGCGAGTCTCGGGCGTGTTGAACCAATGGAATGCCTGCGCGGCGACGATGAAGTCCACACTGTGATCCGGCAGCGTGGTGGCCTGCGCACTGCCATTCACACTGTGGAAGTTGGGAAAATGCGCAAGCAGCCGCTCTGCTGCCTCCCGCATCTCGCGATTCGGCTCCACGGCATAAACCGCATTGCCTGCGCGCAAAAAGAGCTCCGCAGAGATGCCGGTTCCCGAACCCACATCAGCAATCACGTGTTGAGGAATGAGCCCTGTCTCACGCTGCAGCAGCGGAATGATTTCCTGCGGGTAGCTCGGACGGTAGCGCACGTAATTCTCCACACGGTCGGAGAAACGCTGTTCGGGTGCGGACGACGGGGTGTGCATACGGCCATGATGCCGGAGGTGGGGCGGGAAAACAAGTTGCCAGCACCCTCGCGACTGCTAACGCTGAACTTATCCTACTATGATCGTCGCCCCTAAAATTCGCGGATTCATCTGCACCACCGCACATCCGACCGGGTGTGCCAAACACATCGCTGACCAGATCGCCGTCGTTAAGTCGCGCGGCCCCATCGCCAATGGCCCGAAGAAGGTGCTGGTTGTGGGTTCCTCAACCGGTTACGGCCTGTCCTCCCGCATCGCGGCGGCTTTTGGTTCCGGCGCGGCCACCATGGGCGTGTTTTTTGAAAAACCCGGTGAAGCTGAGCGCTGCGGCACCGCAGGCTGGTACAATTCCGCCGCTTTTGAAAATGAAGCCAAGGCTGCCGGTCTGTATGCCCGCTCCTTCAACGGTGACGCCTTCTCTGATGCGATGAAGACCACGGTGATCGAAGCCATCAAGGCGGATCTCGGCCAGGTGGACTGCGTCATTTACAGCCTTGCCTCCCCGCGCCGCACGCATCCGAAAACCGGCGAAGTTTTCAAATCCGTGCTCAAGCCGATCGGCTCTGCCTCCTACACCAACAAAAACCTCAACACCGGCAACGGCGTGGTCAATGAAGTGACCATCGACCCGGCGAACGAAGACGAGATCGCTCAGACCGTGGCCGTCATGGGTGGTGAAGACTGGGAAATGTGGATCGACGCGCTGCAAAGCGCCGGGGTGCTCGCTGAAGGCGTGCAGACCGTGGCTTACAGCTACATCGGGCCGGAAGTGACCTGGCCGATCTACAAGAACGGCACCATCGGCCGTGCCAAGGAAGACCTTGAGCGCGTGCAGCGCGTGCTGGACGGCAAGCTGGCCCCGCTGAAGGGCAAGGCCTGGGTTTCGGTGAACAAGGCCCTTGTCACGCAGGCCAGCTCCGCGATTCCCGTGGTGCCGCTTTACATCTCGCTGCTCTATAAGGCGATGAAGGCAGAAGGCACGCATGAGGATTGCATCGAGCAGATGGACCGCCTCTTCCGCGAGCGCCTCTACAATGGCAACCCGCAGCCGGATGAGGCCGGACGCATCCGCGTGGATGACTGGGAAATGAAGCCTGCACTGCAGGAGCTTGTGGGCAAACGCTGGGCCGAGGTGAATACCGAAAACTTCGCAGAGTTGGGTGATTTCGAAGGCTACCAGACCAGCTTCCTGCGCCTCTTTGGCTTCGGTCTCGAAGGCGTGGACTACAATGCCGAGGTGGACGTCAGCATTGGCGTGCCATCACTGGCGTAAGCGACGACCACGGAATCAAACCTGTAGTCATCCCCGACCGCCGCATTGAACGTGCGGTGGCCGAGGATGGTGCGGAGTGATCGTTTAAATCAGCCGCCTTTCGCCAGATCCAGGAACACGATGCTCGAAGGATTGCCTACGGCTGCGTAATGGCCGGTGAAGTTTAAGATGCCGGTTTTGCGATCGACGCGGAACACCGCGACGTTGTCGCCGCGCTGGTTGAGGCTGTAGAAGAACTCGCCGGTGGGATCAAAGTTGAAGCTGCGCGGGTAATCGCCGTGGGTCCACTCTTCAGTGACGAAGGTGAGGGTGCCGTCTTTGCCAACGGCGAAGATGCCAATGCTGTCGTGCAGACGATTGCCGGCATAGACGAAGCGGCCATCGGCAGAGACGAGGATCTCGGAGCAGAAATTGCTGCCGGCAAATCCGGGTGGCAGGCTGGAGATCGTCTGCCGTGGGGTGAGGCGGCCCTTTTCGGTGTCGTAATCAAGCAGTACGATGTTGGAGCCTTCTTCCTGCAGGGAGTAGAGCCAGTGGTTGTTGGGGTGAAAGGCAAAGTGGCGTGGGCCATCTCCCGGAGGAAAGGTGACATGGGGAGGATCGTTCGGCGTCAGCGTGCCTTTCTGGTCGTTAAACTTCCACACGAGGATTTGATCCAGGCCGAGATCGACGGAGAGCACAAAGCGCCCCGAAGCATCGGCCGCGATCATGTGCGAATGCGTTCCATCATGGCCACTGAAAGCGAAGCTGCCGGGAGGAGCATTCGTGGCTTTCTTGGGCCCGATGGTGCCGGCGTCCTGCTTGAAGTCCGTGGCTTCTCCGAGGCTGCCATCAGGCTTGATTGGCAGCACTGACATCGAGCCGCCAAAGTAATTCGCCACCAGCAGAAAGCGTCCTGAGGGATGCAGGCTCACATAGGTGGGGCCTTTGCCGCCGGAACTGACGGTGTTCATCAGCGTCAACTGACCGTCCTTGGGATTGATGGCAAAGGCGCTGACAGATCCCGCCTCGTGGTCACCCTGATGGTCGGTTTCATTCGTGGAATACATGACTGTCTTGGCGGCATTGAAGGTGAGGCAGTTGGGGCTCACGCCAGTTTTGTACAGACCGCAGGGAGTCATGGCGCCAGTGCTGCGGTTCACTTCAAACAGATGGATGCCCTGGCCATTCCCCGGCGGCAGATCCACCTGAGTGGCCTTCATGTTTTGCAGTGGTGAGGTGAAGGTGCCGACGTAGGCGATCAGCGGTGCCTGATCTTTGGCCTGAACGGAGAGAGCCGCACCGGCAGCGAGTGCGGTGCTCAGAAAGGAACGGCGTGAAATGGAGGGAGCGGGGGATTGCATGAGAGACGGGGAATTACTTGATGACTGGCAGAATCACACGCGAGCCATGTGTGGCATCGTGCCAGATGGTGTTGATGGCAGGCACACCGGGTTCGGTGATGAAGTGGCTGATGGGAGCGCCGGTCTGCGTGTTCGGCTCATAATAGGGTGCGCCGGTGCTGGCGATGGTGATGCGGATGCGGTGGCCTTTGTTGAAGATGATGCTGGTCCAACCGATGTCCCAGGAGAGCTTGGCGACCTCACCCGGCACGAGCAGCTTCTGATGATCAAAGCCTTCGCGATACCGTGCGCGCAACGGGTAGTCCACGATCAGGATGGAGCGGCCATCGGGATACACATCCGTCACACGCAGGAAGAAGTCCGTATCCTTTGCGGTCGAAGAAACGAAGACTTCGGCCTTGATGCGGCCGGTGACTTCGAGCGGTTTTGTCAGCACCTCGCTGGTCCAGGTGCGCACCTCGGCCTGTTCTTCAAAGGCACGCGCATCTTTGGCACCGGGAAAGCCCACATGGGGCAGGCTCATGGGGTGCGCAGGATCGCTGAGATAAGCTGTGCTCGCTTTATCGGCAGATGGTTTCGCGGTGGCGAGTTTGCCATCGGGTTGCAGGAACCAGTCGGCGGCTTTGCTGGCGGGCGGGAAGTCTTTTTCCTCACGCCACACATTGCCGGGAGCACCTTCTTCACCGACTGCGCCCATCACGTAGTATTTCACGGTGGTGTCCTTTTCGACGCCGTTGTTCTCGCCTTTGAGGTAATGATTGAACCACTTCGTCATGTGTGGATACACGTCAAACATGGCGTTCTCAGGGAAGACCAGTTCGCCGATCTTGTTCGACTTCGGATAGCCGCCGTGCAGCCAAGGGCCGATGATGAGCTGCTGCTGGCCGCGTGAATTGGGGCCGCCATGCTGATTGCGGCCGATGAAGCTGGCCACGCTGCCCTGGCACATGAAATCAAACCAGCTGCCGATGGTGAAGCAGGGGTAGTTCATCTTGTCGAAGTGCAGGGAGGCGTCTTCGTCCTTCCAGAAATCGTCATAGTCCGGGTGCTGGTCCCATTCACGCAGCATGGCTTCGTTGTCTTTGATGTCGCGTGCCACAGAGCCGCCTTTGATGAAGCGCTGCGGCTTGGTGGCGCCGCCGATGCGGTAGCCCTCTTGGTACAAGCTAAGGCCCGTGTCGGTCATGTACTGCGCCACGAGATGCGGCGGCTGAGTCACGGCAAGGTAGTTCTGTGCGTAGCCCGCCTGCGAGCCGCCGTAGGTGCCGATCTTGCCGGTGCACCAAGGCTGCGCCGCCAGCCATTCACACACGTCATAGCCATCGCGCAATGGCCCCCATTGCAGCCCACGGTAGCCACGGTAAACGCCCTCGCTCTCATGTGTGCCCCGGTAGTTGACCAGAGCGATGACAAAGCCGCCTTCAGCGAACTTGGCGGCGGCCTTGCGTGATCCGGGGCTGCTGATGTCCCCATAGCGCTGCTCAAAGATGGCGGGAAATTTGCCCTCGCCCGGCGGGAAGAACACATAGGCGGAGAGGCGCTTGCCATCTCGCATCGGGATCATGAGGTGCTCTTCACGGACGGAGCCGAAATCGAGCTTGGCAGGAGTGGCAGCGTGCAGGGAGGCACAGGCGGCTAAGAATAAGAGAACGTGGCGCATCAGTCCATTACGGGGGCCATGGACGGCACGTTTCAATCACATGCGGTGCGAAAGGCACGTATCCTGATACTTAGCTCGCGCCGATGCCGCGAATCACGGCGGGCAGGGTCTGGGCCAGGATTTTCAGATCAAGCCAGAAGGACCAGTTGTCGATGTACTTGAGATCCAGTGCGACCCACTCCTCGAAGTTCTTGATGCCGTTGCGCCCTGTGACCTGCCACAGGCAGGTCAGACCGGGCTTCACGCTGAGCCGGCGGCGTTGCGCGTGCTTTTCGATGCGCTGAATTTCATAGACGGGCAGGGGACGCGGGCCGACGAGGCTCATCTCTCCACGCAGCACGTTGATGAGCTGGGGCAGTTCATCAATGCTGGTGCGGCGCAGCCAGCGGCCAAAGGCGAAGATGCGTGGATCGTTGGTGATCTTGAAGACGGGGCCCTCCATCTCGTTGTGCGCCTCCAGTTCCTGGCGCTGAGCTTCTGCACCCTGGTGCATGGTGCGGAACTTCCACATGATGAATGGCTTGCCGTAGAGCCCGGCGCGTTCCTGCTTGAAGAAGACCGGGCCCCGGGAGCCAAAGCGAATGCCGATGACCGCCACGAGCCACACGGGCAGCGAGAGCAGGAGCAGTATCAATGCGCCGACACGATCGACGATGGCCTTGAACAGCAGTTCCCAGGAGGCCTGCGGCGTGGAGTGAAACACCAGCATCAGGCGCCCGCCGAGTACATCGAAGGTCGGACGAGCGATGGCGGTCTGGAAGAAGTCTGCGGCGATCCAGGCTTCCACGCCTTCGGTTTCGCAGGCCTGCACGGCCTCCTCGATCTTGCTGAAATGCACATGCTGCGCGGCGAAGAGCACGCGGCTGATGGAATGCTCATGCAGCGCTGCGACGAGGTCTGAAATCGGGCTCTGCATGATGTCGATCTGGCCCACGACCTCGATCTCGGCGCGCTGCTCGGAAGTCATGTTGGCCAGGAAGGCTGCCAGATCAGTCTGGGCACCGGCGATGATGACGCGTTCGCGGCCTTTGCCCGAGGCCATCTGCCTGCGCAGGATTTCACGCTGCCATGCTTCGCGCAGCAGGAGCGACAGCGCACCGAGAGCCACGGAGAAAACGACCACGGCACGGCTTTCGACCGACCATTTGAAGAACACGATGCAAAAGGCGATGCACATCCCGATGACTGCAAGCGCCTCTGCGAGCTGGCGGATCGAGCGCGCTGGTGTTTTGTTGTAAATGTTGGAGTAAAAACCGCGTGCCTCCAGCACGATGGGCGTGAACGGGGCCACGACCGCAATCACCCAGTAAAACTTTTCCATGGGCGGAATCTCAACCGCATCGGGAAAGAAGACCGGCACCAGATCTGCACGCAGGAAATGCCCAAACCACAGGCAGAACGCCAGAAGCGCGCTGTCGAGCAGTTCGGTGAGCTGCAAATTGATTTCTTGCTTCCGGCCCAGCATAGTGACGAGTAAGATACTGAATCTTATTTACATTTATTAAAATTATACTCCGCCTAGCCAATGGCTCAACTTGTTTCCTCTAAAAACCTGCTTTTCTCCTCCCGGCCTCTCGCGGTGGGGGTGGTGGCGGATTCTGCTGCCCTTGAGCACTTTATCTCCCTCGATTCGGCCTCCCGCGCGAACTTATGCGACGTGGCTGAGCTTCGGCTGGACCAGCTGCAGATACCTGCTGCGGATCTGCGTGCCAAACTGGCTGGCAACACCCTGCCGCTGCTGCTCACGGCCCGGCATCCGGCGGAAGGAGGGCAGGGGCCTGAGGACCCGGCGGCCCGTGCGGCGATGATCGAGCCCTTGCTGGACCTCGCCACGCTGATCGACATTGAACTGCGCAGCGCGGCGCAGATGCAGGGCACGATCCAGAAAGCGCGTGCTGCGGGTGTGCCGGTGGTGGGTTCATTCCATGACTTTCAGGCCACCCCGGCGGAGGAGGTGCTGCGCGGGGCGGTGAATTTTGCTCAGCAGGCGGGACTGGATGCCGTGAAGATCGCCACCTACCTGAACACGCAGGGGGATTTGGCGAGCCTCATGAAGCTGGCGGGGGAGACGCACCGACTGCGGCTTTCCGCCATGGGCATGGGGCCGTGGGGGCGTGTTTCACGTCTGGTGCTGGCTAAATGTGGCAGCCTGCTGAATTACGGCTTTATTGGTGCTTCGAATGCTCCTGGCCAGTGGCCCGTCGCCCGCCTGAAAGAACTCCTCGCTGAACTCTGAAATGATCCCCCCTCGTCAGTCCCCCCCCTTCCGCCGCGCCCTGCTGGCCAGTCTTCTCTGCATTTCCATTTCAGGCTGTGGTGACCCCAAGCGTGAGCAGCAACTGCAATGGAGGGAAGAGGAGATCGAAGCGAAGGCCGCAGCTATCGCCAAGCGCGAGCAGGATTTTGCTGGAGAGAAGCAGATGATCGTTCAGGCGAAGGCGGACATCGCCGCGCGTGAGGTGGCGGTGGCACAGCTGAAGAAGAAGCTGGAGACGCAGCTCGCTGACGAGATCGAGAAAACGAAGAAGGTGCGCCGTGAGATTGAGATCAAAAATCTGCGGGGCTCCATTCCACAGATCACTGCGGGGCGCTGCATCGTCATTGATGCTGAAAACGATGATGTGCTCTTTGAAAAGAGCCCCGATCAGCGTGGCGCTATCGCCAGCACGACGAAAATCATGACCGGCCTGCTCGTGGTGGAAGCGGGAGACCTCGACAAAGTGGTCACCATTGAACTGGCGGACACACAGTGCGCTCCGGTGCGCATCGGCCTCAAGGTGGGGGAGCAGTACACGCGCCGCATGCTGCTGACCGCCATGCTGGTGAAGAGCTCCAACGACATTGCTCAGGCGCTTGCGCGTGACAATGCCGGCAGCGTGGCCGCCTTTGCGGAAAAGATGGACGCACGTGCGCAGGCGCTCGGCCTGAAGAACACGCACTTCGTCAATCCGCACGGTCTGCCATCCCTCACAGATGAAGATCCCTACTCCACGGCGCGGGACCTGGCGATGATCGCCAAGGCGGCAGACAAGCTGCCGGACATCCGTGCGATCGTGAAGCTGCAGAGTTTCAAATTCACCAAGCCCGACGGCAAGTTCATCGAACTGGCCAACACCAACCGCGTGCTGCGCACCGCCAGCTACTGCGATGGCATGAAAACCGGCTACACCGAGGCTGCGGGCTACTGCCTGGTGGCTACCGGCGAACGCAATGGACGCCGCCGCATTGTGGTCATCCTCAACGACAGCCACGAAGGCGTCTGGCGTGATGCGCAGGCGCTGCTCGACTGGGCGCTGAAGGCGTGAAATAACATTCGCGGCTTGCGAGTTTCATGGCTTCCCGGCATCATCGCCGCCTCTGACCATGAAACTCCGCACCCTCCTGCTAGCCTCCCTCTGTGTCGCCGCCACCAGCTTTGCTGAAACGGCCAAGAACCTCGCCATCGACCCCAAGCCGCGTGATGCCGGCTGGATGAAACGCCACGAGAGCTTCAACGCCATTTCCAAGAAGGGCGAGGCGCAGCTGGTCTTTCTGGGCGACTCCATCACACAAGGCTGGGAAAAAAATGGCAAGGATGTCTGGGCCAAAACATGGGAACCGCTCAAGGCGGCGAACTTCGGCATCGGCGGCGACCGCACCGAACACGTGATCTGGCGCCTGCAAAACGGCAACTTTGACGGCATCAAGCCGAAGCTTGTGGTGCTCATGATTGGCACCAACAACACCGGCCATCAGGGCCGCCCTGCTGCCGAGCATGGCGGTGTGGTGTATGCTAGCAGCCCCGAACAGACCGCCGAGGGCGTGAAGATGATCCTCGACATCCTGGGCAAAAAACTCCCGGAGGCCAAGGTGCTGCTGCTGGGCATCTTTCCACGAGGTGCCACCAAGGAGGATGCGATGCGCAAGCAGAACGTCGCCACCAACAACCTCATCTCCGGTTTGGCGGACAACAAGCGCGTTTACTAC
>NZ_JBIPNG010000240.1:0-9685 GCF_044373815.1 Prosthecobacter sp.
CATCGGCGACGACGAGTCGCACGTCTTTGTTCGGGCGGTGATTGAAGCCCCAGCCTGGGGGTGTTTTGCCGGGTGCGACGGTGTCGAAGGTCTCGGTGACGAACGGTGCACCTTTGTCCGGGCCGACTTGATTGATGCCGGTGACGATGGGGTGGCCGCTGTTCCAGGCGATGTTGTAGTCGATGGTGTTCCACTTCGGTGTGGCGTTGCGGATGTCGCCGTATTTCACGCCGGGGGTGTCGCCAAACATGATGTTATGCTGGAAGCTGTTGCCGCTCATCATGGTGCCGTCGTCGCGGATGGCGTCCTTGGGGTGCAGGTCCATGTTGCGCATGCTGGACCAGGCTAGCTGACCGGCGACGGATTCGTAACCTTTGATCATCGTTTCGAGGTGGCTGGTGTAGAAGCGCTGATCCTTGGTCCAGCCGTGGAGATCGAACTGAAACTTGCCGCCGAGAGCGAAGATGTTGTTCTCCACGATGCAGTCGCGTGAGTTGTGCATGTGGATGGGCGTGTGGGCCACGCGATAGACAATGTTGCCGATGATGTCGATGCCGCCGCTGTTGTCGTCCGGGTAGAGGCCAAAGGTGAACCAAGGGTGCTTCAGTCCGCCGGATTCCTGCCCACAGCCGATGACGTCGTGGATCAAATTGTAGCGCCATTTGCTGCCGCGGCTGCTGATCCAGTCCCGCCCGCCGGTGTAGATGGCGCCGCCGTCCTGCGTTTCGAGGCAGAGGTGGTGCAGGTGGTTGTATTCCACGATGAGGTTGTTTCCGCTCATCTGCACGCCCATGCGCGGGCCGTCGTGGATGTGGTTGTGCGCGGCGGTGTTGTCCACGCCGTACATGCTGATGCCGCAGGCGTTCTTGTTGAAGACACCCATGTGGTGGATGTGGTTGTCCTCCGCGATGTGTCCGGGGCCGGTGAGTGTCTTGCGATCTCCGCCACTCAGGCTGATGCCGTTGCTGCCAGTGTAGCTGATTTCATTGTGCGAGAGGCGCACGTTTTTGCCATCGCTCACGCCAATGCCGCTGCCACTGAACGCACCGACTTGCGTGATGATGCATTTCTCCACGAGGCAATCTTCCGCACGCTCAAAGGTGATCGCGGAGGCATGGCAGCCGGTGAGCTTGAGGCCACGAATGACGACCTTTTTCGCACCCGCCTTCACTTTGAAGAAGCTGTCGAGCGTGGGAATGCGAACGTCGGAGGTTCCCACCTCACCTTTAAGCGGCCAGAAGTAGAGCGTGCCAGTGTGCTTATCGTAAAACCACTCGCCGGGGGCGTCGAGTTCTTCGAGGGCGTTTTGAAAATGGTAGCGGTTGTGCGGATGGAGGTCATAGCCGCAGTCCTTCTTCAGCGTCAGCTTGCGTGTCTGGGGATCGAGCGAGACCACGGGCTCGATGAAATTCCACCACCCGTATTGGGCGAAGATATCGAGTTCCACGTCCTCGGGGTGCGACCATTTGCGCACGTCCTCGGGCTTCACATAGAGCGTGCGTTTCCACAGGTGGCCTTCGGGAGCGCCTGCGGGCGGGAATTCGGCCACGAAGGCCCAGCCGCCATAGAGAGGATCTTTGGCATCGAAGTTCGGGTAGCGCGCCAGAATCTGCCGCTCGCCGTTGCTGAGGAGTTGTTTTGGGATGAAACCCTTCGGCAGCAGCTTGGAGACATCCGCCTTCACGATCTTGCCCTCATGCGGCTGCCAGCCGGTGACGAGGGGGGCGCCGATGAGTGTGCTCTTCGTGCCTGCGATGGTCAGATTGGAATCCTTCGCTTCGAGCTGGATCGGCTGCGCCAGTTCAGTGGTGCCTTCTGGGAGCAGAATCGTCGCCGGGGAGTTGTCGCCGCCTTTCCGTGCGGCGCGCACTTGTTCGAGCGCCTGGGGTAGAGTGAGGGCTGAGGAGATCTTGACCTCCAAGGCATGAGCGGTGGAAAGCAGGGACGCAGTGAACGCGAGGAGCAGAGAACGGGTCGGGAACATGGTTGCGGAGCGATACGCCATGCTGCCGGGAGGGCAAATGCGTGTTGTGGGCGGGAATTGGCGTGGGGGAGGCTGATTTGGGGCGAACGCGGCAGGATTAAGGACGAAGCCCTCCGTCCTTGCCACGCGCCCCCATCTTGCTAGGCTTCGCGCTCCTTTTCCCGAACCATGAGCGCCCCTGACACTGCCAAGAACTACAAAGACACCGTCCTGCTGCCGAAGACCGACTTTCCCATGAAGGCCGATCTCGTCGCTCGGGAGCCGCAGCGCCTGGCGAAGTGGCAGGAGGGGAAGCTCTACCAGCGCATCGTGGCGCAATCGAAAGGCAAGCCCACCTTCATCCTGCATGACGGCCCGCCGTTTGCGAATGGCGACGTGCACATGGGCACCGCGCTGAACAAGATCCTCAAGGACCTCATCGTGAAGTCGAAGACGATGGCGGGTTTTCACACGCCTTTCATCCCCGGCTGGGACTGCCACGGGTTGCCCATCGAATTCAAGGTCGTCAAATCCGCCGCCGGTCTCACTCCGGTGGAAGTGCGCCAGCGCTCCGAGGCGGAGGCACGCAAGTACATCGACATCCAGCGCAACAGCTTCAAGCGCCTCGGCGTTTTCGGCGACTGGGACAATCCCTACCTTACTCTGGACCCCGGCTACGAGTCCGGCATCCTGCGCACCTTTGGCAAAGCGGTGGAGCAGAAGCTCGTCTACCGCATGAAGCGCCCGGTGCTGTGGAGCTACGGCGCGCAGACTGCTCTGGCCGAGGCCGAGGTGGAGTATAAGGAGAAAACCTCGCCTGCGGTGTATGTGAAGTTTGCGCTGGTGAATCCGCCGCCCGGCTGCGATGGCGCATCCCTCGTCATCTGGACCACCACGCCGTGGACGCTCCCGGCCAACCTCGCCATCGCGCTGCACCCCACCTTTGACTACGTCAGCGGCACTTTCACGCATGAGAGCGGTCGGGTGGAGAAATTGGTCATCGCCAAGTCACGCATCGAAGCCTTCCAGGCAGCCACCGGCTACAAGCTGAACACCGAGCACGCCAATGAAGAGCTCAAGGGCAACGCGCTCAATGGCCTCGACGCGCAGCATCCTTTCCTGCCGCGCACCTCGAAGGTGATCAATACTCTGTTCGTGACCGACGACACCGGCACGGGCGCAGTCCACATCGCCCCCGGTCACGGCGCGGACGATTATCAGGCCGGACGCGAGCATGGTTTGGAGATCCTTTCCCCCGTCGATCCCGATGGCAAGTATACCGCTGAGTGCGGGCTGCCGGAGTTCGTGGGCAAGCATGTGTTCCAGAGCAATGACGGCATCGTCGCGCTGCTGGAAGAAAAAGGCGCGCTCCTCGGCAACGAGAAGTACGTCCATCAGTACCCGCATTGCTGGCGCTCCAAGACGCCAATCATCTACCGTGCGGTGGAGCAGTTCTTCATCAAGATCGACGACATCCGCGCCAAGGCGCTGTACGAGATCGACACCGTCCACTGGATGCCCGCCTGGGGTCGCAATCGCATCTACGGCACGGTGGAAAGCCGTCCTGACTGGTGCATCAGCCGCCAGCGCACCTGGGGCGTGCCGCTTCCGGTGTTCTACTCCGCCAGTGGCGAGATCATCATGGACCCCGAGGTCATCGCCAAAGTGGCCGTCATCATCGAGCTGCACGGCAGCAATCTCTGGTTTGAAAAAGACGACGCTTGGTGGGCTGAGGAAGTCGGCCTGCCTGCGGGCACGAAGCGTGGCAATGACACGCTCGACGTCTGGATCGACTCCGGCTGCTCGCACGTCAGCGTGCTGGACCGCCACCCCGAACTCCACGCTCCGGCGGATCTCTACATCGAGGCCACGGACCAGCATCGCGGCTGGTTCCAGAGCAGCCTCATGATGAGCATCATCGCCCGTGGGCATGCGCCGTACAAGGCTGTGATCACCCACGGCTTCGTGGTGGACACCAGCGGCAAGAAGATCAGCAAGAGCGATCAGGGCGCGGGCAAGAGCTCCAAGCCCATGACCGCCGACCACTACTACAACACCTACGGTGCCGACATGGTGCGTCTCTGGGTGGCCAGTGTGGACTATCAAAACGAAGTCCCGTTCTCCGAAGACCTCTTCAAGCAGAACAGCGAAAACTACCGCCGCATCCGCAACACCCTGCGCGTGCTGCTGGGGAATCTCAGCGGTGAAGCCGCGCCAGCGTCCCGCCTGCCGGATGTGGATGTCGAGCAAGCATCTCTCCTGCCAGACGAGGACGTGCCGCAAGGCTCCCGCATGCCGCATGCCTCCGCTGCGGTTGCGCCCGCTTACACCCTCGTGGATCGCTGGATTCTGGAGCGCCTCCACGTCGTGACCAAGGAGTGCGTGGATGCCTACGCGCACTACGACTTCCGCAAGGTCTTCAGCGTCATCAACAGCTTCATCACTGGCGACCTCAGCTCCCTCTACATCGACATCACCAAGGACCGGATGTACTGCGACGCCGCCACCAGTCCGCGCCGCCTTGCCACGCAGGCCGCCATCCGCGAGATCACCGAGACCCTCTGCCGCCTCCTCGCCCCCATGCTCGCCTTCACGGCGGACGAAGCCTGGGAGCACCTCGGCCACAAGGACAGCGTGCACATGGAGCTCTTCCCGGTGCCGAATCCTGCCTTCCCCGGCAGCGATGCCACCCTCGCGGTGAATGAACTGCTCAAGGTCCGTGGCGTCATCCAGCAGGCCATCGAAAAAGCCCGCCAGGAAAAGAAGATCGGCTCCAACCTCGAAGCCACCGTCGCTCTGACTCTGCCCGCCGAAGGCTTCGATCATCCCGTCTTCAACGAGCCCGCCACCCTCCACGAATTCCTCATCCTCAGCGACCTCAAGATCACCCGCGGCGGTGACCTTTCCGCCGTCGTGCAGGAGTCCACCCACTGCAAATGCGGTCGGTGCTGGAAATATCTGCCGGATGTGGGAGCCAATGCGGAGCACCCGACGCTGTGCGGACGGTGTGTGGAGGCGGTGGGGTGATCAGGCCACCGGTTTTGAACTTATGGAAAACGATGCTTTCGAGACCATCACAATTGCCGACTGGACGCAGGTTTATGACCTGCCGGAGGTAAAGCAAGGCACTGCATTGTTCCGAGGCCAGGCCAATGATACGTGGGGACTAAAGACCTCACTCGAACGTGAGTTCGAAAGATTGGAAATTCATGAGGACTACTTCTTGCATAAAGAGCGGGCATTGTTGGTAGAGTTCCGACGTCGTGCCCATCTTTATACTCGGGACCTGCCGGACCATGATGATGTGGTTGGCTGGTTGGCATTAATGCAGCATCATAGTGCACCAACTCGTCTTTTAGATTTCTCTTATTCTTTCTTCGTGGCATCTCACTTTGCCTTTTCAACGAGCTCTGGAAACTCGGCAATATGGGCAATTGATGACTTATGGCTTCGAACCTGCCTAGATCCGCAAGCCTTTATGAGAGAGGAAAGCCTGAATGCCCAGAGCCAGCTTGCAAATAAGAAACTGAGTTTATATCATGAAGAATATAAAGGCGGAGGAAGACCAAATGATCTTTCAAATGCCATTTTGATGATTGAACCTACGCGGCAAATTTAGCGGTTGGCTGTTCAACAAGGGCTGTTCTTAATGCCTCATAATCTTCATGAGGACTTCATCACAAACCTCGTTTGCATGGCGCAAATGGAGGCGTCCGATAATGAGAACAGCGCCTCATGGTTATCGGATACAAAAAAACATTTCAAAAAAATTGTTTTCACCAAAGAGGCTGGGCGCGTCGGTCAACGAGAGCTTCGGAAGATGAATATTACAGCTGAAAGCTTATTTCCAGGAATGGACGGTTTTGCTGAATCACTGAAGCAAACTGTGCTCGCTGCATAAGCCAAAAGCTGCGCAAATTGCAGGTGCCTATCATTTTCAAATCAAGCTTATCCATGCTATATCGGCCTAAGATGAAGTTATTGAATATTGCCCGCCTCCTATGCACCCTCCTCCCACTCTTGCTCGCCAGTTGCGGCAAAAAAGTGGGCTATGAGATTCGTGGGGACAAGGTGATCTGGAACAGTTGGCAGGGGGATGGCATGTTCGGCAAGTGGTCGGAGGCGGAGGTGACGGATGAGCATGGTTTTCAGATCTTGCAGCCGGAGGGTTATGCGAAGAATACGCAGGATGTGTTTCATGGTGGCGCGAAGGTGGACGGGGCGGATGCGGCGACGTTTCAACTGCTGGAGAAGCAGGGCGGTCTGGCGAAGGATGCGAAGCGTGTGTATGACCGCGGAGCGGTGATCGAAGGGGCGGATCCGGCCAGCTTTGAACGTACGGGCATGGAAGGGCTGGGACGGGACAAGAAGGATTATTATCTGGGAACGAAGCCCCTGCATGTGCGTGACATGGCCAGCTTCAAGGTGCTGGACGCGAATGCCTGTGGGAAAGACGACAAGATCTGGGCGCGGGACAGTTTGGACTACTACGTTAGCAGGGTGGCCACACCGATTGCCGACCCGGCTACATTTCAGGTGATTCAGTCTTGGTATGCGAAGGATGCGCGGCAGGTGTACTTCGGCAGCGAGGTCTTGGCCGGTGCGGATGCCGCTTCCTTCCAGGGCATCGGCGGCGAGTCGGGAGAGTTCGCCAAGGATTCCAAGAATGTTTACTGGCAGGGGAAAGTGGTGGAAGGCTGCGATGCTGCGACGTTTCAGCTTTTGAAATACCGCTTCGCCAAAGACAGCAAGCATGCCTACTTCTGCTACTCGAGTGGCAGTCCTCCTCACGCATTGCCTGACTCGGATGGGCAGATCTTTGAAGTGATCGGCCCTTCATCGCAGGGCTTTGGCTATGCCAAGGATGCCAAGCAGGTTTATCAGGGAGCCAATGTTATCACTGGCGCTGATCCCGCGACCTTTGTGGTGGATCCCAGCGACCCCGAAAAGGCCTCGGACAAGAACCGACGCTACCAGTATGGCAAACCTGTTCAGTAGGATCAGCTATGAAGGAACGCATCGTGCCTTCACCGCACTAGAAACTCCGGCGTGATCTGCGCAATCGACGCCGCACCCGCCTGGCGCATGTCGATCTGCAGTTCTTTGCGCAGGAGGGTGAGGACGGTTTCGACCCCGGTCTGGCCGAAGGCGGCGAGCGCCCAGAGATAGGGGCGGCCGATGCAGACGGCGCTGGCGCCCATGGCGAGGGCTTTGAAGAAATCCGTGCCGCGCCGGAAGCCGCCATCGACGAGCACGGGCACCTTGCCGTTTACGGCGGCGATGACTTCGGGCAGGCAGTCGATGCTGGCGCGTTTGCTGTCCTCGCTGCGGCCGCCGTGATTGGAGACGATGATGCCATCCACCCCGTGCTGCAGTGCGAGTGCGGCGTCTTCACGGGTGACGATACCTTTGATGAGCAGCTTCATCGACGTTAGCTCCTTCAGGCGCGGTAGCACCTCCCACGTCATGTTCAGCGGGAGCTGCGTGGTGACCGTGGAGAGATCGAGCCCGGCAAACATCGGCCTGCGGCTGGCGACATTGGTGTAGGCAAAGCCGCCGACATGGCAGTCGGTGCACTTCACCGGAGCGGAGCGGCGGACCTTGAAGAGTGTGTCCCGCAGCGCGCCGTTTTGTGAATCGACGGTGAGCACCATGACCGGGCATCCGGCCTTTTCGGCACGCTTCACCACGGCGCGGGTGACGTTCCAATCATCCGTAGGATAGAGCTGGAACCACGCGGAGCGGTCCATGACTTTGTTCACCTCCTCGATGGCGGTGGAGGAGTGCGTGGAGACGATGAAGTTGTGCTTTTGCGCGGCGGCAGCGCGTGCCGTGGCGAGCTCCGCCTCGGGATGAAACGCACGCTGACTGCCCACGGGCGAGAGCATGATGGGAGACTCCCACTCGGTGCCGAAGAGCTTCACGGACATGTCCACCTTCGCCACATCGACGAGCCGACGCGTGCGAAGCTGGTAGCGGGCAAAGGCGTCACGATTGGCCTGGAGTGTGGAGTCATCCGTGACGCCGGTTGCGAGGTAGGCGTAGTGCCAGGGCGGTAGGTTCTTGCGCGCTACGGCTTCGAATTCGAGCACGTTCACCGCCTGATCTGCCGCAGCGATGAGGTCTTCCTCCGCATGGGCGACCCCGCTGGAGAGATGGCCCAGGCCTAGGCCGCCCGCGAGAGCCGGACTTGTTGCAAGCATGTGCAAAAACCGACGACGGCCGAGCTCGTGTGTGATCATGGAGAAGGGGAAGAAAGAGCTGCCAGTCGTCCGCCCCCGGCTGGCTGTCAATGTGCATCCCGGGCAGCATGCTCGCAGGCGTCTGTCGTTGGATCTCTTACCACAAGGTTTGCATAGGTCTCTTGCTCATCGATACGCATTTTTCTCGACCACCGGCCATTCGCTCTCCAAGTTCGCGGCCCGTTATGCCCACTGCTACCCGCGACATCTTTCTCGGCACCGATTCCGGAGCCACCACTTCCAAGACCGGCGGCGTCTTCGCCAATGGTGAACCCGTCTCCACACACCTCCGCCAGAGCTCGACCAATTCCCAGAATGGCACCGCCGCCGTGGTGGCCGGCTGGGTCGAAGGCGCCGAAGGTTTCCTCAAGGACAATGGCCTCACGTGGGACCGCGTCGCCGCTGCAGGTCTTGCTCTGCCGGGACCATATCAAGTCTATGGCGTTCTCGATAAGTCCTCCAATCTGCCGGACAGCTTCATCGGCTGGAATTTCCACGCCGAGTACTCGGCGGCGATCGCGAAAGCCGCTGGCCGCGAGATCCCGCTCTACGTGGGGAACGATGGTGACTTCGGTGGCGTGGGTGAGGCCGCCCGCGTGCGTGGCGAAACCCAAGCGAGCGTGCTTCTTCTGGCTCCGGGCTCCGGCCTCGGCGCGGCCTACATTGACGCCAATGGTCTCCCTCTCAGTGGCGATCATCTGGCTGGCATGGAAGGCGGGCATATGCCTATTCCGCGTCAACTTCTCGGTCATGGTCTGGATGAAGTGCCCGCATTTCGCTGCGGCTGCGGTCGCGACTGGGGCTGCATCGAGGCCTACTCCACCATCTCCGGACTGACGCAGTTCCTTGAGTTTTTCCTGCCGAAGTATCCGGATCACGAACTCAACTCCAGCAACGAAACGCTGAAGAGCAAAGGCTTCTCCTTGCGTGGTCGCGCACAAAAGGGTGATCCCCTCGCGCTTGAGATCTTCGACATCCAGGCGCGTGCCCTTGGCATCCATATGGCGAATTTGTCGATGGCTCTGGATCCCGGCATCATCGTTATCGGCGGTGGTCTGGTGGATCCCGAAAGCACGACGCCCGAGTTTCGCGAGCGCTACCTCGGCGGCATCCGTGCCGCAGCGCTGCCCTACCTCTTTCCGAAACAACGCGCTGAGCTCAAGCTGGTGCCTGCGACTCTGGGAGAGCTTTCTCAATCCATCGGCGCCGCACTCGTGGCGCTCTATTCTTCCAAGGATTGAGTTTTCCCATGGGCACTGAGATTGAACGCAAATACCTCCTCAAGCCCGGCCAGTGGCAGCCCACCGGCCCGGGCCGCCGCATGGCGCAGGGGTATCTGTCACGCGATCCCGACCGCACTGTGCGTGTGCGCCTTGTCGGTGAAGATGCTTTCATGACGGTGAAGAGCCGCCGCACGGGAATCACGCGCACGGAGATCGAATTTCCCATCACGCTGGAGCATGCGCGGGATCTGCTGCTG
>NZ_JBIPNG010000675.1:0-2749 GCF_044373815.1 Prosthecobacter sp.
ACGATGGAGGAGAGAATAAGTTTCATGGTTTGGTTGGGCTATTTAATAAGTTGCATCGCCGATGCATCAATGCGCCGATCCTGCGCAGAGATGCGCGTTTGTTGTGCGCGGTGCCTCCGCGCCAATTTCTGCGCACAAGGCCGCACAAACAGAGAAGCGACAGGCGCTGTTAATGTTGCATGGTAAATGCATGTTTGAGACCAAGCCTGACATCACCGGACGCGCCGAAATCGAAACTCTGGTGAACACCCTCTACGATCGCGTGCGCACCGATGAGGTGCTGGGGTTCATCTTCAACGACGTGGCGCAGACCAACTGGACCACGCATCTGCCCAAGATGTACGCCTTCTGGGAGACGGTACTCTTCCGCACGGGCGGCTTCACCGGCAATCCCATCGCCGCGCATGCAAAGCTGGTGCCGCAGACACCCATGGGCCGTGCTCAGTTTGACCACTGGCTGCAGCTCTTTCGCAGCACAGTGGATGATCTCTTTGCCGGTGAGCGGGCCGAACACATCAAGAACTGCGCGGCAGACATGGCCAACGTCATCTACTCGCGCATCAACCAGGTGCCTGATCCTCGCTTTGATCCCGCCAATCTCACTCCGGAACAACGCGCGCGTTATTCACGTTATCAGCAGCCTGCCGCATGAGCCAGTTCCCCGCCTGCAAACACAAGAAACACAAAGCCACCGGCCCGCGTCGGGATGGCCTGCGCTGGCTCGCGTCGGAGCCGTATCGCCTGTTCTTTTTCAGCGGTGCGGTGTGGAGCATCATCGGCGTGGCGCTGTGGCCGTTGTATTATGCGCAGCAGATAGGCTTTTATCCCAGCTTCGTTCACGCGCGCATCATGATCGAGGCCTTCGGCACAGCCTTCGTCGTCGGCTTTCTCGGCACTGCCGGGCCGCGCATGGCCACGGCTCCGAAGCTCACGCCGCTGGAGCTGTTCTGGCTCTTCGCGCTGCATCAGGCCTGCGGCATCTCCCATCTCACCCTGCACCTCGCCTGGGGGGATATGTTTTTCATCGCGCTTCTCGGTTCGCTGCTGCTGTGCTTGGTGATCCGCGTGGTGAAGTTCCGCAAGGAAGCACCGCCACCGCAGCTGCTTCTCGCTCTCACCGGTCTGATCTGCGGCATCACAGGTGCGTCGCTGCTGCTGTCTTCAGCGACGCTGATCGATCCGCAGCACCTTCGCCTCGCCAATCTCCTTCTCTATCAGGGCCTGTTGCTGCCGCCGGTTCTCGGCATCGGCGCGTTTGTCTTTCCACGCATGCTTGGCGGAGATTTTGGTGATCCCAAAACGGCGGCGCAGAGCCGCACGAAGCTCATGCGCGCCATAGTGGCGGCGGTCCTGCTTGTGGGCAGCTTCGTTCTTGAGGCCTGCGGTCAGATCATACCGGGCTATGCGCTGCGGGCGCTCGTAGCGGCGGGTTATTTGCTCCTGGAAGTACGCTGGAAAACATCCCAAAGCGGCTCTCTCACCACGGGTTTGCTATGGGCGCTGATCCTCGGCTGGCTCGGTCTGGCGCTTGCCGGATTCTTCTACACCCAGCACGTCAGCGTGGAGCACTTGCTCTACATCGGTGGCTTTGGCATGCTGATGCTTATCGTCGGCAGCCGCGTGCTGTTTGGCCACAGCGGCGATCTGGACGGCTTCTTTGTGAAGAGCAAGTGGGTACGTTTCCTCATCTTCCTTGGCGTTTTGGCCGCCATCACCCGCGCCACGCCCGCCTGGGTGCCTTCCACGACCGTGTCACATCACATCTACGCTGCACTGACCTGGGCGCTGCTGGCGCTGTTCTGGCTGCTGTGGCACCGCAGGCGCTTCGTGAAGCGGGATGAGGAGGATTAGCTGCGGCGAAATCACCCCCGCAAAATCAGCACAACATTCCCCACGCATAGAAAGGACTGCCGCGTCCTCCTTCCGTTAGTCTCACGCATGAACACAGCGCTGAGCAATCCCGAGTGGTCCAAGGTGGCCTCGATGGCCTATGACGGCTTTGAGGAACGTCCCTTTCTTGTCTTTTGGGAGATTACCCGCGCCTGTGCGCTGGCCTGCCGTCACTGCCGGGCCGAAGCGCAATCCCATCGTCATCCCGATGAATTGAATCGTGAGGAATCGAGCCGGCTGATCCGCCAGCTCGCGGAATTGAATCCACCCATGCTTATCCTCACCGGCGGTGATCCGCTGATGCGCACGGACGCGCTGGATCTTGTGCGCGAGGCGACGGCTGCCGGGTTGCACGTGGGCCTGAGCCCTTCGGCGACGGCGAGGCTCATGAATGCGGATTTTGCAGAGATCAAAGCAGCGGGCGTCGACCGCATCTCGCTGAGTCTGGACGGTGCCTCACGCGAAACGCACGATGCCTTTCGCGGAGTGAAGGGCACGTTTGACCGTACCATCGCGGCGGTGCATCGCGCTCATGCGGCGGACCTGAGCGTGCAGATCAACACCACGCTCACGCGCGGCAATCTGCGTGAGTACGAGGCCTTCAAGAAGCTGATGTTTGAACTGAAGCCTGCCATGTGGAGCGTCTTTCTGCTGGTGCCCACCGGTCGTGCTGGCATTGTGGATCTGCCTGACCCCTTGGACATCGAACACGTGTTTCAAGACATGGCCTCGCTCGTTGGCAAGGCCCCCTTTGCCATCAAAACCACGGAGGGGCACCACTTCCGTCGTGTGCTGATTCAGAAGCATGGCGCGGGTGGCAGGCAGCGCCCCGGCATGCGGTCACCGCTTGGCATTCGCG
>NZ_JBIPNG010000241.1:0-9671 GCF_044373815.1 Prosthecobacter sp.
ATCCGGCCTCGGTGACGGCGAAGTCGGCGTGGGCGAGGGCCATGCGGGTGGCGAGCACGGAGTTGCAGCCGTGGGCGATGTTGGCAAAGGGGCCGCCGTGGAGGAAGGCGGGCACGCCTTCGACGCTCTGCACCAGATTCGGTGGCAGCGCCTCACGCAGCAGGGCCATCATGGCGCCGGTGACGCGAAATTCCTTGGCATAGACGGGATCGCCCTCGGCGGTGAAGCCGACGACGATGCGCTCGAGGCGATGACGCAGATCCGGCAGCGACTCGGCAAGGCACATGATGGCCATGATTTCGGAAGCGGCGGTGATGTCAAAACCGGTGACGCGTTCCGTGGGTTTGCCCACGGCGGTGCGCACGACGCGCAGAGCACGGTCGTTCATGTCCATGACACGTTTCCACAGCACGCGGTCGGGCGAGAGCCGCGTTTCGCCGAGGAAGAGCTGATTGTCGATGACGGCGGAGAGAAGGTTATGCGCGCAGGTGATGGCGTGGAAGTCGCCGGTGAAGTGCAGATTGATGGAATGGGCGGGCAGCACGGTGCTTTTGCCGCCGCCCGTGGCACCGCCTTTGCGGCCGAACACCGGACCCATCGAAGGCTGGCGCAGTGCGAGGGCCACGCTTTGTCCGATCTTCTTCAACCCCTGCGAGAGGCCGATGGAGACGGTGGTTTTGCCCTCGCCCGCCGGTGTCGGTGTGATGGCGGAGACGAGGATCAGTTTGCCACGCTGGGGTTTATTGTGCAGGGCCTTGAGGCTGACCTTGGCCATATGGCGGCCGTGGAGAATGAGATGCTCTGGCGCAATGCCAAGATCAGCGGCGATGGGGGAGATGTCCGGATGCATGCGGGATGGAAGCGCGCAGAATGGCAAGGGCTGCTGTGAAGCAAAGGGTTTTCCATCGCCAAAAATTTAGGACAACCCTTCCGGGCAATGTCCCGGGAAGACGGCCGCCCCCTGATTTGCTTTGATGCCCGCCTCCTGCCTTTGTTTCAAATGGGCCCTGATATAAAAGGGTGCTTATCGCGTCTTTGCCGCGCCGCCTTCCTCCATGAAAAGCATCACTCTCACATTCACACCGGGTTTTTTGCTGTCTGTCTTCGTGAAGGGAGCAGAGCCAAAGCCAGCCGCAGGTCCGGCCGGTGTGGACGGTGCTACCGCAGTATGGCGCGAGCGTAGCGGTGTATGAGCTTAAACCTTGACACCAATCGTGGCAGCGCCGGAAAGCCGGGGTGCCGCTCCTGCGTTGTCTGCCTGCATAAACCGGATCCTTGTTTTTTTGGTTCTCCTTGCCGGAACTGCCACGGCTTGGACGAACGATATTCGCGTGGCCGCGAAGCAGATTGATGAGTTGCTGGCGCAAGACTGGCAAAAGCATTCGCTGCAAGGCAACGCGCCTGCGAGTGACGAGATTTTCGTCCGCCGCATTTACCTTGACCTCGTCGGGCGGATTCCAACCCATGAAGAGACGGTGTCGTTTTTGAACGACAGGGGCCCGGACAAATGTGCGCAGATGATCGACCGCCTGGTGGCCAGCGAAGGCTAGACGATGCACCAGTTTCATTTCTATGCCGACCTGCTGCGGGTGCTGAGCAAGGGCACCTACAACGGCGATGCGGGACGCGTCACGGGCATGTCGTATGTGGAATACCTCAAGGACAGCGTGCGCACGAACAAACCGTATGACCAGCTGGTGCGCGAACTCGTCAGCGCACAGGGCAAGGCGTGGGAAAATGGCGCTGTTGGCTACTACCAGCGGGATCGCGGCATGCCGCTGGACAATCTGGCGCTGGCCACGCGGATCTTCTTGGGCACGCGCATCGAATGCGCGCAGTGCCACAATCATCCTTTTGATCGATGGACGCAGATGCAGTTTCACCAGATGGCTGCCTACACCTACGGGGTACAGACGACCTTTGGCATCTACAGTCCGGCCTTCAACGGCATGTTTGCGCTGCAAAAGAAGCGGCGGGAGCAGGCGGGCACCTCAACTGATGATGAGGTGCATCTGCGGCAGGCGTTCAATGAAATGATCGTGCCGATCAAGCACGCGTATGTGAGCCGCAACCCGATGCAACTGCGCCTGCCGCATGATTACGCGTATCACGATGCGGAACCGAAGTCGGTGGTGAAGGCGGCCACTCTTTTCGGTGCGCCTGCGGAGTTTTCCCTGAAGACCAATCCGCTGGAATCATTCGCCGCATGGCTCACCTCGCCGGAGAATCCGCGCTTCACCACGGTCATCGCCAACCGCTGGTGGAAGAAGCTGTTTGGCCATGGGCTGATCGAACCGGTGGATGAACTCACGGACGGCACGGCGGCGGCGAATCCGGCGCTGATGGAGCATCTGCGCCGGCTCATGATCACGCAGCGGTATGATGTGAAGGTATTCCTGCGCGTGCTGTGCAACACGCAGGCTTATCAGCGAGAGGTCACGCGGCAGGAGCTGGCCACGGGCGAGGCCTGCCATTTCACCGGCCCGCTGCTGCGCCGCATGAGTGCGGAGCAGATGTGGGACTCCTTTACCACGCTGATCAACACCGCGCCTGATCTGCCGAATCTGCCGCTGCGGGAAGCCACGAATGTCTTTTTGGCCAACTCACGCAAACTCGGTGAGGCACTGGAACATCTGACGCCGGAAGAGCTGCTGGAAAGCGCCCACGTCACCAGCGAAGTCTTCCGTGCTCACGCCGCGCAGTTCAAGGTGCTGCAGCAGCAGATTGCCGAAGCCCGCAAACGTGAAGACAAGGCGGCGATGTCCTCCCTGGCGCGCGAACTCAACACGCTGCGACAGGCGGAGATCCAAACTGCGGATGAGAAAATCTACACTCCAGCCGTGCTGAAGCTCTCACCGCAGGGCAGGCAGACCGGTGAGGGTTATCGAAAGATTGAGGTGCCCGGCTACATGCCCAAGGACTTTGGTGCAGAACGAGCGGCGCAGATGCAGTTGTTTGTTAAGGAGTCCAAACGCTTTGGCCTTCCGGCAGCCCAGCAGGATGTGTATGTGAAGCATCGTCAGAACATGATGCGCCTCTGGCCCCGTGCGGCCGAGCTCGACAGTCCCGCGCCTGCCGGACATGCGCTGCGGGAGTTTGGTCAAAGTGATCGCGATACTGTGGAAAACGTCAATCATGATGCCAGCGTGCCGCAAGCACTTGTCTTGATGAACGGGCCGCTGCTGCCGAGCATCCTCAATCCGTGGTCCCAGCTCCGTCTTGCCGTGAAGCAGGCGGGCTATCCCGATGATCAGGTGGAGGCTGTTTATCTCACGCTTTTAAGCCGCAAGCCAACCCCTGAGGAAAAAACGCGCTGGTCGAAGAGCCAGGCCGATGGCGTGAACCAGATCGAAGATCTGATCTATGCCCTGCTGAACACGCAGCAGTTCATTTTCATCCAGTGAGGAGACGAGCCCTCTCAAGCGCCCCATCCACCTAGTTCTCGCGCTCCTGGCTTTTTCACCCGTTTATTGCGGAACAGTCAGAGGAGCCCCATCCCCAAATTGAATGAAACAACGGTGACTTCCCAAGAGGAAAGATGCACGTTAAACTCGTTTAAATCATTTCATATGCCCACCTCACGCCGCTCTTTTCTCAAACACGCCAGCCTTGCTCCATTCAGCCTGTGGATTCCTCAGGCTTTCGCTGAGGCGACGACCACGGGCCTCGCGCGCAGCACGCCTGAGGCGCAGGGTGTTGCAGCTGCTGGCATCCTGGATTTTATCGATGCCATCGAGCGGGAAAAATTTGAACTGCACAGCTTCATGATGCTGCGGCATGGCAAGGTGATCGCGGAAGGGTGGTGGAAGCCGTATGGGCCGGAATTCGTGCACACGATGTACTCGATGAGCAAGAGCTTCACTTCAACGGCAGTGGGATTCGCGGTGGCCGAAGGGAAACTGAGCGTGGAGGACAAGGTGGTGTCGTTTTTTGCTGATGACCTGCCTGCAACGATCAGCGAGAACCTGGCGGCGATGCGGGTGAAGGATCTGCTGACGATGTCCACCGGCAATGAGAAGGAGCCGACGGGCGTGGTGGTCAAGGAGGAGAACTGGGCGCGGACCTTTCTGGCGCAGAACTTCGCGCACGAGCCGGGGACGCAGTTCATGTACAACAGCGCCGCCACTTACATGTGCTCGGCCATCGTGCAGAGGGTGACGCATCAGACGGTGCTCGATTACCTCACGCCACGCTTGTTTGCGCCGCTGGGCATCAAGGGCATGAAGTGGGAGACGTGTCCGCATGGCATCAACACGGGCGGGTGGGGACTGAGCATACAGACGGAGGGGCTGGCGAAGTTTGGCCAGTTCCTGCTGCAGAAGGGCAAGTGGAACGGCGAGCAACTGCTGCCTGCCGCGTGGATTGAAGAGGCCACACGTTTCCACATTCAGCAGCCGGGTGGAGACAAGAAGGACCGGCCCAAGGCGCAGAATGACTGGCTGCAAGGCTACGGCTACCAGTTCTGGCGCTGCCAGGGCACCGGCTTCCGTGGCGACGGAGCCTTTGGGCAGTTCACCATTGTGCTGCCAGAGCAGGATGCGGTGATCGTGATGACGAGTGAGAACAAAAACATGCAGGGCCAGCTGGATCTGGTGTGGAAGCACCTAGTGCCTGCGATCAATGCCAAGGAACCGAAGGCTGCTGATTTTAGCAAGCTCAAGACGCTGGCACTGGCGCCGCAGCTGGGCAGCAAGACTTCACCGGCGGCGATCGGCAAGAAATTCAAACTCGAAGGCAACGCGCTTGGCTTCAACACCGCGGCCTTCAGTTTTGGTGATGGGGCCTGCACTTTCTCCGCCGACGATCATACGATCACGTGCGGGATTGAGTCCTGGCAGCGTGGCGAAGCGGCATTCCCCGGCACGCCGCCGCGTCTGATTTCTGGCGGGATGCCGAAGAAGCCCCTGCCTTCCAAGATTGCCGCCAGCGCGGCGTGGACCGACGACAAAACGCTGGTCATGCAGTGGCGCTACTATGAGACGCCGCACAGCGACGTGGTGACGTGTGTGTTCGACGGGGATAGTGTGACGATCAGCTTCCTCAACAGCATCACGGCGATGAATCCCAAAGCGAAGGATGCAAGGGCGCCGCTGAAGGGACGTGTCGTTGCCTGATCCTTTATTGCGGCACGTCCAGATGACGGAACTCGATGCCTTTGATCCAGGATTCGCTTTTGGGAAAATAGTTCAATCCGCTGAGAACACGCCGGGTAAAAATCATGAGTGACATCTAGAGTGGCGGTCATCTGCTCGCGGAGAAAAATTCAAAACAAGACAGAACTGCTTTTTCACATCCGCGCAAAGAAGCAGGGCCGATGAACCTTCGCATGACAATTGCCCCATTCGCGCCGAGGAGAGACCCACTTAATGCAACGATTTACCTGTGAGTGCGGCAATGTGCTTTTCTTCGGCAGCTCACGCTGTTTGAAGTGCAACAGCGATGTGGGTTATGATCCGCAACGGGGTGCGATGCAACGTGTGCGGTCCGACAGCACGATGAAGCGCTGCCAGAATGGCGTGAAGCACAATGTCTGCAACTGGCTGCTGCCGGCCAGCGCCACGGCGGTGCTTTGTGTGGCCTGCCGCATGAACCGCATGATCCCCGATCTGAGCGCGGAACGGAACCGCATGCTGTGGGCGCGGATGGAGATGGCGAAGCGGCGGCTGATCTACACCCTGCTGCGCCTGGGGATCGGCCTGCCCTCGAAAAAGGACGATCCCAAGAACGGGCTGGCTTTTGACATCGTGAGCACGCTGTCCAATCCCACGGTGACCACGGGCCATCTCAATGGCGTGATCACGGTGAACCTGGAAGAGGCGGATGACACGTACCGTCAGTTCAACCGACAGCAGCTCGGCGAAAGCAGCCGCACCTTGCTGGGACACTTCCGGCATGAAAGTGCGCACTACCTGTGGCAGCGGAATTTGTCGGAGCTGGCGTGGGATGACCCGCTGCGGCTGGCGTTTCGCGAACGCTTCGGGGATGAGTGGATCGACTACGCTTCTGCGCTTGGCACGTATTATCAAAACGGTGCTCCCGGGGACTGGGGGCAGAACTACATCACCGCCTATGCCTCCTCACATCCGTGGGAAGACTGGGCGGAGACCTGGGCGCATTATTTGCAAATCATCGACGGATTGGAAACCTGTGAGAGTCTGGGCATCCAGGTGCAGTTCATCGCGCTGCCGCTTGTCATCCTGCCGGTGGAATCGGGAGAGCTTCCTGCGATGCTGCCTGCCGCGCCTGCTGAGGATGGTGAGTTTCTTGCCTGGTTGCAGCGCTGGATGTGCCTCTCTTCGGTGCTCAACGAAATCTCCTTCAGCCTTGGCGAGCCGGCGCTGTATCCCTTCGTCATTTCGGTGAAAGCAGCGCAGAAGCTACGCCTGGCGCATCACTATGCGCAAGCATGGGGTCTGGGTGGCAGGAAGACCGGCGAGGCTTGAAGAGCAGTGTTATTGAGATTTTCCTAAAATCCAGCTTCAACGACGCGGCAGCAGCCATGGAGGCTTCCCAAAATGTTGGCAGTCGCGTCTTGCAAGCCGCCAACGGCGCAGCCACATTCCCAGCGCACCCAACAACACGCACATCATTATGGCCAAAGGCAACAACGCTCACAAAAAGGAAGTCAAAAAGCCGAAGAAGGAAAAGCCCAAGCCAGCGCCCGCAGGCCGCAAGAGCTAGGACAGACAGCCTGATGAGCGGTGGATGATGCGCTGCTCGGTTTTATGATGAATGAGGGATCGTTGCCATGCAGGCAATGAGGTTTTTTTGTGCATGGGCGTATCCGTCCCGAAGCTCATGGAGTGCGGAATCTGATGACAAAAAAAGAGCGGCCATTGCTGGCCGCCCTCGTGGTTTTGGGGTTGTGATTGGTTCAACGACTTGAAGTCGTCGGCCGCTTAGTAGCGGTAGTGATCGGTCTTGTAGGGGCCTTCGACGGGGACGCCGATGTAGTCGGCCTGGTCCTTGGAGAGGACGGTGAGCTTCACACCGATCTTGGCGAGGTGGAGGCGGGCGACTTCTTCGTCCAGCTTTTTTGGAAGCACGGTCACACCGACGGGGCGGGTGTCCTTGGTTTCCCAGAGTTCGATCTGAGCGAGGGTCTGGTTGGTGAAGCTGTTGCTCATCACGAAGCTCGGATGGCCGGTGGCGCAGCCGAGGTTCACGAGGCGACCTTCGGCGAGCATGAAGATGCTGTTGCCAGCCGGGAAGGTGTACTTGTCCACCTGGGGCTTGATGTTGAGGCGCTTGACGTCCTTGCGCTCGTTGAGCTTGTCGACCTGGATTTCGTTGTCGAAGTGGCCGATGTTACACACGATGGCTTGGTCCTTCATCTTCTCCATGTGGGCGAGGGTGATGATGTCCTTGTTGCCGGTGGTGGTGACGTAGATGTCGCCGTAGCCGAGGGTGTCTTCGATCGGCATGACGCGATGACCTTCCATGGCGGCCTGGAGGGCGCAGACGGGGTCGATTTCGGTGACGATGACCTGAGCGCCCATGCCGCGAAGGGCAGCAGCGCAGCCTTTACCCACGTCGCCGTAGCCGCAGACGACGCCGACTTTGCCGGCGATCATGACGTCGGTGGCACGCTTGATGCCGTCGAGGAGGGATTCGCGGCAGCCGTAGAGGTTGTCGAACTTGGACTTGGTGACGCTGTCGTTGACGTTGATGGCTGGGAAGAGCAGCTTGCCTGCCTTGGCCATTTCATAGAGTCGATGGACGCCGGTGGTGGTCTCTTCGGAGACGCCCTTCAGATCTTTGACGATCGTGTGGAAGATGCCGGGCTGGTTCTTGGCGATGTCCTTGAGCAGGTCCTTGATGACCTTCACTTCGTGGTTGTCGGAGGGGGAGTCGACCCACTTGTCGCCGTTTTCCATCTCATAGCCCTTGTGGATGAGGAGCGTGACGTCGCCACCGTCGTCGACGATGAGTTCTGGGCCCTTGTCTCCTGGGAAGATGATGGCCTTCCAGGTGCACCACCAGTATTCTTCGAGGGTCTCGCCTTTCCAGGCGAAGACAGGAGTACCGGTGGCGGCGATGCCAGCAGCAGCGTGGTCCTGAGTGGAGAAGATGTTGCAGGAGGCCCAGCGGACATCAGCACCGAGTTCCTTGAGCGTCTCGATGAGCACGCCGGTCTGGATGGTCATGTGCAGGGAGCCGGTGATGCGGACGCCAGCGAGGGGCTTCTTGGGGCCGTATTTCTCGCGGGTGGCCATGAGGCCTGGCATTTCGCTCTCGGCGATGTCGAGTTCTTTGCGGCCGAAGTCGGCGAGGGCGATGTCTTTTACTTTATAGTCGGACATGAGGTGTGTGTTTCGTGGGTTCGGGTTAGGGTGAAATGGAACGGATCAACGTATCAGGATACGTTGATATGTTCCAAATGGATGCCTTGATGTCAAACGGGGATTTATCCGGCTGAGATGGACCGTTTGAAGCTGACCACCATGAAACTTGCCGCCCTCTTTGCCTGCCTTTGCCTCGCTGCCTCCGCCCACGCTGAAGATCTTCACCCTGCTGCTGACGCGGCAGGTTTCGTCCCGCTCTTCAATGGCAAGGACCTCGCGGGATGGAAAACGACGGGAAACTGGCTCGTGGAGGCTGATGGCAGTGTCTCGCTGCACCCGCGTGAGGGCGAGAAAGGCTGGCAGCGGTATGATGCCTACATCGCCACGGAGAAGCTGTACGGCGACTTTGTGCTGGACCTGGAATTCAAGATCAATGCCAAGGGCAACAGCGGCGTGTTCATGCGCGTGGGGGACATGAAGGAGCCGGTGAAGACGGGATTTGAGGTGCAGATCCTCGACACTTATGGCCTCGAAAAACCCGGTCATCATGACTGCGGCGGAATCGTGAGTGGCACAGGCCCTTCCAAGAATATGGTCAAACCCGCTGGCGAGTGGAACCGGTACACCATCACGGTCAAAGGACGGAGTGTGAAGGTGGTGTTCAATGGGGAGCAGGTCATCGATGCCAGCCTGGACGACATCAAGATGGCGGACCGTCCGAACGTGGGTCACATCGCTTTTCAAGATGAAGCGCTGCGCGTGTGGTATCGGAATGTGCGGATCAAGGAGCTGAAGTAGCGACTGCGCCTCCGCTTCATTGAAGCATGAAAGACCTGAACACACTCGGTGTCCTTTACGGGGCGCTGTTCTACTTTGTGTTTCTCAAGCACCCCTTGGGGCGATGGCTGCAGCAAGGTTTTCTGCGGCAGGGACGGGTGGCAAGAGCTCAGAGCAAGTTGTTCACCCTGCTGGCGACTCTGCGGTTGGTGCCTCCCATCACCCTGCCATACATCAACATCGAAAAGCTCACGGAGAAGCCGCTGCCCAAAGAATATGAAGTCCGCCTTTGGAAACCGGAGGACACCCAGGCATGCCTGGAGATTTACCAAATGAACGCGCCGGGCCGGTTTCCTGCCGAAGTGGAGCAGGAGTTTGAAGAAGTGCTGAAGAGGGACGACGGCGCCATGCTGGTCATTGAGAACCATGGCCGCGTCGTCGCCTGTGGAGGTTTGTCCTTAGCGGGCTTCGTGGGAACATTGTTCTATGGCTTGATCCATTCTGAGTTTCAGAAGAAGGGTATTGGCCGGTTGCTCCTGCTATCGCGCCTAGCGAGGATTCATGGCCCTGCGGTCTGTGTTAATATTTGTGCCGTGGAAGATTCGATAG
>NZ_JBIPNG010000242.1:0-9662 GCF_044373815.1 Prosthecobacter sp.
TGGCACACCCGCCGTGCGGCCCGTCATCACGGCAGCACCGGATCGCATCGGCCCCGCGTCCATCTTCACGGTGAACGCCAGCGACGGCGTGCAGTACTTCAGCGCCATCAGCATGTCTGCGCAGACACATTCGGTGGACACCGGCCTGCGGCATGTGCGCTTCACGCATACGAATCCATCGCCGGGCGTGTATGCCGTCACCGCACCCCCGAGCATCAATGTGCTCACCCCGGGCTACTGGATGATGTTTGCGGTGGATGCGAACGGCGTGTGGTCCGTGTCACGCATCATTCAGGTCACGAACTCCACGCTGCCGGTGGTGACGAATCCCGGCCAGCAGAGCGTGACGCAAAACAGCGTGGTGTCTCTGCCCATCAGCGCCACGGGCGGCACGCTGAGCTATACCGCCAGCGGATTGCCCACGGGGCTGGGCATCGATGCCGTCAGCGGATTGATCTCCGGCACTGTGACCGCCACACCGGGAACCTACCGCAGCACCATTCTGGTGAGCGCGGCAGGGCAGGTGACTTCCATTTCCTTCAACTGGATCGTGCTGCTGCCCAATCTCGGCAGCGGCCAGATCATGCGCGAGTACTGGACGAACATCAACGGCGCCACGGTGGCCAGCCTGACCAGCAACACCGTCTTCCCCGCGAATCCGAATGGCCGCGATCTGCAGCCGTCCTTTGATTCACCTCAAAACTGGGATGACAGCACCGGCCAGCGACTGCGCGGCTTTCTCTACGTGCCTGTCACCGGCCAGTATCAGTTCTTCATCTCCAGCGATGATGAATCGAGCCTGAAGCTGAGCACCGATGCGAATCCCGCCAACGCCGTGGAGATCTCCAGCCAGCCCGGCTACACACCACCTCAAACCTGGACGTGGTATCCGCAGCAGACCTCCGCCTTGATCACCCTGCAGGCTGGTCAACGCTACTACATCGAAGCCTTGATGAAGGATGGCACCGGGGACGATCACCTCTCCGTCGGCTGGAAAAAACCGGGAGACGCAGCGGTCTCCGTCATCGCGGGCACCTACCTCTCGCCTTATCTCCCCATCGAGAATCCGGTGGTCGCTTGGAACTTCGATGAAGCGAGCTGGAACGGCACAGCGGGCGAAGTGAAATCCACCGCCGCAGGTTTGGTGGCCATCTCTGGCACGGCAAGTGGCGGAGCAAACACGACCAGCGCCAATCCCGCGCTCAGTGGCAATCCCGGCACAGGCAGCAGCGCGTTGTTCAACGGCACCACTCAGAGCATTGTGATGCCTTACAGCGCATCGCTCAATCCGAACGACTTCACCATTGCCGCGTGGGTGCGCCATGATGCAGCGCTGGGCACTGCACGCTGCGTGCTCGCCTCGCGTGATGAATCCACCGCCACCAAGAAAGGCTACGGCATGTGGGTGACCACGGATGGTTTCTGGCAGCTTCGCACCGGGGAAGACACTTCGGGATTGAAAGGTGGCGCGATCACCGTGGGGCAGTGGACGCATGTGGCGGCCACCTTCCGCACCACGAGTGCCAGCGGCCAGACTCTGACCGGCGTGCGCCGATTGTACATCAACGGCATCCTCGTCAACGAAGACACCGGCACCTACGTGCCAAACGCTTCCAAACCCTTCATCGTGGGTGCTGCCGACAGCCCCGGAACGGCCTTCTTTACAGGAGCGGTGGATGAAGTCACGCTGCATCAGGCCCCCTTGTCCCAGCCCGACATCCTCGCGCTGCGCGATCTTCGCCACGCCACCAGCATCGTGCCGCTGAATCTCCCACCACAGATCACGAACCCGGGTGCGCAAGCCTCGCTCATCGGCGCGGTGGTGTCCTTGCCCGTCACGGCGAATGATCCTGAAAACGATCCCATCACCTTCAGCGCCACGGGATTGCCCACGGGACTTTCGATCTCGCCCGGTTCAGGCGTCATCTCCGGATCCGTCACAGTCGCAGGCACGTTCAACGTCACTCTCACGGCCAGCGATGGCATCAGCACACCTGCCACAAGCTCCTTCATCTGGAACGTCACCGCAGGGCTCACACTGCAGCCACTGGCCGCCGCACCGAAAGCCAACGGCAGTGCGCTGACCTTCACCGCGCAATCCGCGAACGGCATCAACACGCGCTACAAATGGAATTTTGGCGATGGCACGCCTGAGACCGCATGGCTCACGACCACGAGCATCGCGCACACCTACGCCGGACCGGGTCGCTATCTGGTGACGCTCACCGCCACCGATGACACCGGCATCACGATCACCAGCACCTTCTATCAGGCGGTGTATGCCGCACTCACCACACGCAAGCCCGCTGCCTCCAGCAGCATCGTCTATGAAGATCCAGCCACCGGCAATGACCGCGTCTGGTGTGTGAATCCGGACAACAACAGCGTCACCGCCTTTGATGTGGTGACGCGTGCACGCTATGCCGAGATCACCGTGGGCACCGCTCCACGCAGCCTGGCGCTGGCACCCGACGGCAGGCTGTGGGTGACGAATGTGGAGACGGGAACGATCAGCATCATCAACACCACGACTCGCGCTGTCGCCGCCACGGTGACGCTCGCGTATGGATCGCGTCCCTTCGGCATCGTCTTTGATCCTGCGGGCACGGCCGCATGGGTGACTCTGGAAAGCACCGGGCGCGTGCTGAAACTGAACCCCAGCACCGGAGCGCAACTGGCTTCGATCGATGCCGGCGGTCCTGTGCGACATCTCTCGATTTCTGCCGACAGCGCACGCGTGTATGCCTCACGTTTCATCACGCCACGAGTGGCCGGTGAAAACACCGCCACACCGATGCTCACGGGCGCAGGCGGTCAGGTGGTCGTCATCGGCACGGTGGCGCTCGCCGTGGAACGCACGATTTTGCTCAATCCCAGCACCGCTGCGGATACCTCCACCTCCGCACGCGGTCTGCCAAACTATCTCGGTGCCGCCGTCATCTCGCCCGATGGTCTCTCGGCCTGGGTGCCTTCAAAGCAGGACAACATCCAGCGCGGTGTGCTGCGCGATGGCCAGCCTTTGAATCATGAAAACAGCGTGCGTGCCATCGTCTCGCGCCTTGATCTCACCGCGCAGACGGAGCACCTGCCTTCACGCGTGGACATCGACAACGCGGGCATGCCCAGCGCCGCAGCGTATGATCCGTTCGGCATCTACGTCTTCACCGCGCTCGAAGCCAGCCGCGAGGTCGCCATTCTCGATGCGTGGTCACATCAGGAAATCACCCGCTTTCCCGCAGGCCGCGCACCGCAGGGAGTCGTCACCTCGCCGGATGGCAGCACGCTGTATGTGCAGAACTTCATGGACCGCAGCATCACGGTGCATGATGTCAGTGGCATCACTCAGGGCGGCAACATCGCGCCAGTAACCACGGCCACGCTCAATGCCGTCACCACGGAAAAACTCACCGCCCAGGTGCTGAAGGGAAAGCAGTTCTTCTACGATGCGCAGGACCCACGCCTGGCGTTGCAGCAGTACATCAGCTGCGCCGTCTGCCACAACGATGCCGGACACGATGGCCGTGTGTGGGATCTCACCGGCTTCGGTGAAGGCCTGCGCAATACCATCACGCTGAAAGGCCACGCCACTCACGGCATGCTGCACTGGACCGGCAACTTCGATGAAGTGCAGGATTTCGAAGGGCAGATTCGCGCCCTGGCCGGCGGCACCGGACTCATGACGGACGCGCAGCTCAACACCGGCACGCGCAATCAGCCGCTCGGCGATGCGAAGGCGGGTGTGAGCGCGGATCTCGATGCACTGGCCGCGTATGTAAAATCACTCACCGTCAACGGCAACAGCCCGAGCCGCACCAGCAGCGGCGCGCTTAGCACAGCGGCCACAGCCGGGCAGCAGGTCTTCCGCTCGCAAAACTGCGCCTCCTGTCACAGCGGCGTGAACTTCACCAACAGCGCGCTCAATGTCTTTGCCAACATCGGCACCATCAAGCCCGCCAGCGGCAAACGCCTTGGCGCAGCGCTCACCGGTCTGGACGTGCCCACGCTGCGCGGCAGTTGGGCCACCGGGCCGTATTTGCACGATGGCTCTGCCGCCACTCTGGCAGACGCCATCACCGCACACAGCGGCGTGACGCTGACGGCCACGGACATGGCCAACCTCGCCGCGTTCGTGGCGAGCATTGACGATGCCCCTACCACGGCACCTTTGCCATTCACTGTCGCACTCACCACCGCCGCCACGAATGTGACCACCGCATTCAACGTCACGGTGGCCTTCAGTTCCGCGGCCTCAGGTTTCACGCTCAGCGATGTCGTCGTTACGAATGGCGTCGCCTCCACCTTCAGCGGCAGCGGCGCGAGTTATACCTTCAGAGTCACCCCCTCCGCTGCAGGTGTGGTCACCGTCAGTGTTCCAGCCAGTGCCGCCACCGACAGCACGAGCCTGGGCAACTCCGTCTCCAATCTGCTCAGCGTGACCTATACGGACACCACGCCGCCGACGGTCGCGCTCACCACTCCGGCAACCACGGTTGCCACCCCCTTTGTCGTCACCGCCACCTTCAGTGAAAATGTCACCGGCCTGCTCGCTTCCGAATTCGCAGTCACCAATGGTACCGTCACCGCTTTGTCCTTTGCCGGTGCAGTTTATTCCGCCACCGTCACACCCACGGCTGCGGGTGCAGTCACTGTCAGACTTCCCGCAGGCATGGCGCAGGATGCCTCGGGCAATCCGAACACGATTTCCAACTTGCTGACGGTCACCTACGCTCCGGTCATCGTGGGGCAGACCGTGCGAATTCAGGCGGAGGATTTTGATGAAGGCGGGGAAGGGGTTGCCTATCACGATGCTGAAACCATCAACATCGGCGAGGTTGTCTCCGGCCTGCATTACCGCACCACAGGAGTTGACCTTGAACCTTCCAAAGACACGGATGGCACGCCCTCCATCGGCTGGATCACGGCAGGCGAATGGCTGCGCTACACCACCATTCTCCCTTCTGGGAACTACAACTTCAGCGTGCGCGTGGCCACCTCCTATGCAGGTCCGGTTCCGGTGCGCGTGCTGATCAACGGCACTCTCGCCACGACGATCAATGTCACCAATACAGGGGGCTTTTATGCCTGGAAAACCTTCTTCGCCACAGGCCTCACCTTGCCTGCGTCTGCTGTCGTTCGCATCGAGTTTCCAAACGGCAATCTCAACTTCAACTGGATGGAGTACGTCAACACCAGCAGCCCGCCCGACACCACACCTCCAACGGTCACACTCGCCACGGCTTCTTCCAATGTGTCTGCGCCATTCACCGTGAGCGCCGCCTTCAGTGAAGCCGTCACCGGAGTCGCGCTGACTGATTTCGCGGTCACCAATGGCGTCGCTTCAGCACTGAGCGGCAGTGGTGCAGCCTACAGCGTCACCATCACGCCCGCAGCCAATGGCGCTGTGACCGTGGCACTTCCTGTCGGCGCGGCCTTTGATGCTGCCAGCAATGCAAGCCTGGCTTCAAACAACCTCAGCGTGACCTACACCGCTCCAGTGCCTGCGCCCACCGTGTTGCTCAGCACCGCCTCATCCAGCGTGACGGGCGCGTTCACGGTCAATGCGGTTTTCAGTCAATCCGTCACCGGTGTGGCTTTGAATGATTTCATCATCACCAATGGTGCGGCCTCCGCGCTCAGCGGCAGTGGTGCTACGTACAGTGTACTTGTCACACCCACGGCGGCTGGAGCCGTCACCGTCAGAGTTCCCGCCAATGCGGCCACCAACGCCACGGGCGGAGCCAACACGGCATCGAATCTGCTCACCGCCACTTATACGCCTCTGGATACCACTCCGCCTTCGGTCGCGCTGACTACTCCGGCCAGCAGCGTCACCGGGCCGTTTGTCGTCAATGCCACGTTCAGCGAAAACGTCACCGGCCTGCTTGCTTCTGAGTTCACCGTTACCAATGGCACGGTCACCGCCTTGTCCTCCGCCGGGGCGGCGTGGGCAGCCACGGTCACGCCCACGGCAGCGGGCAATGTCACTGTCAGAATCCCCGCAGGCGTGGCGCAGGATGCCGCTGGCAATCCGAACACGGTGTCCAATCTCATTACCGTGAGCTACACACCGGTGGTCAACACCAACGGCCTCACCGGGGACTACTACATCGGTAAAAACTTCGGGCAGTTCAGCTTCACGCGCATGGAGTCCACGGTCAATTACACCTGGGGCACCGGCAGTCCTGATCCACGCATTCCTGCCGATGGCTACAGCGTGCGCTGGCACGGGTACCTCATCCCGCGCTTCACCCGGACCTACACCATCATCCCCGTCACCGATGACGGCGTGCGTCTCTGGGTCAATGGCAAGCAGGTCGTCAATGATTGGAATAATCACGGCGACACCTGGAACAACGGCGTCATCGCTCTGCAGGCCGGCGTGGCCGTCCCTGTCGTCATGGAATATTATGAGGGCACTGGCGGCGCCACTGCACGGCTGCTCTGGGAGTGCCCCGGCCAGCCGCGCGAGGTGATCCCGCAAAGCCAGTGGCTCGTCAATGCGCCTGCGGCTCCGGCGGCTTCACCGAACACCATCGTGCTTGCCTCCATCATTCCCGGCACTGTCGGTCTTCCCAACAATCTCGCCACGACCAACAGCGATGAGGACAGCGCTTCAGACCTTCTTGAAGTCGCGCTCGGCACCGCGCTCACCAGCGGCATCACCCGCCCGGGTGAAGGCTTGCAGCTGGTCACGCGCAGCAACAGCAGCGTGGATGCCACCCTGCTGCGCCCATCGGGTCAGGGCACCTTCACCTTCAAGCTCGAAAGCAGCAGCGATTTGATCAACTGGTCCCCGCTGGTGGCGACACCCGCAGTCGTCGCTGAAGGCGATGGATGGGAGAGGGTGACGTGGCCGGATCTCCAGGCTCTCCCGGGGCAGAGCCTCGCGCGTGGCATCATCCGTCTGCGCATCACTCAAACCAATGGCGGCAGCACCACCAGCGCGCCATTGGGATGGCAGCAGACCACGCTCAGTTCCGGCACCCAGACCTATGGCCTCAATCTCAACCATGAGGCGCTCTTCACCGGTTCGGTCAGCAGCGCCACATCTGCCAGCGTCACACTCAGCGAGCAGGCGTCCGTGGCTTCCGCCATGGATCCCGCGCAGCATTACTATCTTGAAATCATCAGTGGTCCTCAGGCCGGGCATCGCCTGGATCTGCAGAGCATCACCGGCGTTGAGTGTCTTGTGGCGGATGATTCGCTCAATACCACGCTCTCAGCTTCCGCTGTGGCCGGCTTGTCCGGAGCACGTGTGATCTTGCGCTCACACCGCACGCTGGGTGAGGTCTTTAATCCTGCACTCTTCCAGGGTTCCTCCACCGCCACCGGCGCAGATCAGGTCTTGTTTCACAACGCCTCGGATTACATGACTTACTGGCTCTATGACCTTGGAGGCACCCGCAACTGGGTTTTGAATGGAGGCGCCGCAACCAGCATGAATGACACCCTCATTCCACCTGGCACAGGCGTGATGCTTCAAATCGCCAGCGCCAATCCCTCACCACTGCTCAGCACCGGCAGCGTGCGCACCACCCCCTTGGCCCGCCCGCTGCAGGCTGGCTACAATCTCTTTGCCAATCCCTGGCCTCTCGACGCATCGCCTGCTCAGACGGGGATGACCTCTTCACCCTTCCTTGCCAGCACCATCGTTTCTGCTTCCTCTCAGCTGCAGTTTTGGAAAGGTGATGCCACCGCCGGTGTGAGTGGATATCTGGCCAGCTGGCTCTTGCAGAAGCCCGGCCAGCCCGTCCCCATCTGGATATCCATGAGCTCTGCCGCCGCCACTTCTCAGAACAACGCCCCGCTGCTGCGTACCGGTCGTGCCACCTTCATCAAGATGCCGCAGACGGCCAGCCCTTCCGTTTGGATCATTCCGCCGCCGTGAGTGGGGGAGCAGCGTTTTCCAAAAAGCATTTCAGGAAAGCGACGCATGGCATCACTCCCAAGCGCTGCGCGTGCCTCCGATATGGACTGCGGTTGCGCATTGAGGAACGAACGCAGCTACCGCTTTCGACGTGCTGTTCGGCTCACGCATGCCACAGGTTGTTCGAAGGCGGGAGCTGGTGAACTTCCGCCAGCTGGTCAGCGCACGCGCGCCACGAGACATTCGAAAGCGGCAGCTGCACCCTTTCAGGGTTGCGCAGCCGCACTCCAAAAGCGCTGGTTACTTCCGCGCACCTGCAGGTGCTGGTGGTGGCCCGTTGATGCGCGTGTTCTCGCGAATGAGGCGGATGCGTTTGAAGACAGGCTCGGCTTCGGAGTCGCGCTGCTGCGCTCTGAGCAAGTTGCCCAGACTGGTGAGCTGGAGGATGAGGGCCGGGTGCTCGTTACCATAGATTTTTTCTTCGATCACCAAGGCACGTCGGTAGAGTTGCTCTGCCTCCTTGACCGTGTCACCGGTGTTGAGTTGAAAGGCCAGCCTTCCCATGCTGAGCGCCACCTCGCGATCCATGGGCCCCAAAGCTTTCTCGCGGATGGCCAGTGACCGGCGCAGCAGAGGAGTTGCGTCTCTGCCTTGTTTTGTGGGAGCTAAAGTCAAGGCGAGGCGATCGAGACTCTCGGCTGTTTTGAGGCTCTCCGGCCCGTGTGCTTTTTTGCACAGCTCCAGCGAGCGTCGGTAGAACACGGCGGCATCCTCATCACGTTTGGAGCGGTGAAGCACCGCGGCGAGTTTGTCCAAGGCGGCGATGAGATCCGCCTGCTGGGTGGCGGAATTTTCCTTCGTCAGTTTCAGCGCACGCAGCAGCAGTTGCTCCGCCTGATCGAGCAGGGGCGTTGCCTCGGAGTATTGTGCCTTGTATTGCAAAAACTCAGCGCAGTCATTGAGCAGGCTGCGTGTGATCAGCGCGTCTCCGGCCTTGTCACCGAACTGACGCTGAAACTCCAGCACCCTCAAAACATGGGGAAGGACAGGCTCCCAAAACTCACGCGACCGCATGCGCTGCGTTGCCGGATCTTTGGCCACGATGGCATGCATCAGCGAGGTGGCACGGCCAAGAAACTCAGCTCCATCCTGAAAGCGCAAGACCGCCTGAAGCTGCGGAGGACAGCTGATGCTCAAAAGCTCCTGCGTGATGAGTCCGTGACGCTCCAATTCATCAAACCCGGCTTCTACTTTGGCATCAGGTGATTTCTCATTTGCGGCATCCGCCACAAGCTTGGCATGCTCGGTGAAAAAGGGCAGGGGCACGGCTTCCTCGGCGAGCCAGGGCAGCAAGGCCATGAGCGCACGCGCTGTGGGTGTCAGGCACTTCGCTGAATGCTGCCATGTCACGACCAATATTCTGTCCGGGGATGCCTCGTTCGGTGCCGTCGTTTCCTTGAGCCCGGCAGACTCCTGATCCCATCGCTTTACATACTCGGCCAATGTCAGTTTTTGCTCCGTGATGCATGCCGCCGCCATGGCCAGTGCCAGAGAGTTTCCTTTCATCTGCTGCACCAGTTTTGCAGCATCAGTTTCCGTGAACTTGGCCGCTGGGAGATCGGACAGCTGCTTTTTGAGGAATGCGACAGCCGTGCTCTCATCCCAGATCTTGCCATTCAGTTTCAGGACTGCGCGCAGGCCTTCGTCCTCAGCATCGTTCTTTTTCAAAGTCTGTCGCAGGGCCTCGTAGTGTTCGGCAATTTCTCTGGTGAACGAATGCCCTGCACCCATAGAC
>NZ_JBIPNG010000243.1:0-9645 GCF_044373815.1 Prosthecobacter sp.
CGGAAACTAGGATCACCAGCGCCCGATGGGCGATGCGTTCGAGCGCAAGATCAAGTGCGGGCTTGATGTCCGTGCCGTGCTTCTTGGGTTCAATGTTTAAAATGTCACGCAGAATGCGCAGCGCATGGGGCGCCCCTTTGCGTGCGGGCAGGTAGTGCTCGATGCCGTCGGAAAAGAGCGTTAGCCCCACCTTGTCCTGGTTCTGCACGGCGCTGAAGGCAAACACCGCCGCAATCTCCGCCGCACGTTCGCGTTTCGAATCCTCCTGACTGCCGTAGTCACCCGAGCCGCTGACATCGACGCAGATCATCACCGTCAGCTCACGTTCCTCGACATACTTGCGCACAAACGGATCATTCATTCGCGCAGTCACATTCCAGTCAATGAAGCGCACATCGTCCCCGGGTTGGTACTCCCGAAAATCATCAAACTCGATTCCTTGGCCCTTGAAGCGGGAGTGGTACTGGCCGCCCAGCATCTCCTTCACCATGCCTCGCGTGAGCAGTTCGATGCGCCGCACGCGCTTGAGGATGCGCGTGAGTCTGGCGTCGTTGTCGTTCTGCACAGTTTCCCCGTTCACGGTGTGGGCGGTGTTAAGGAACAGGCAGCTTGTCCAGGAGTGTCTTCACCACATCATCCGTGGTCACTCCCTCCGCCTCGGCTTCATAAGAGAGCAGAATGCGGTGGCGCAGGATGTCTGGGGCGAGGTCTTTAATATCCTGCGGAATGACATAATTACGACCGTTCAGGAAGGCCAGCGCCTTGGCCGCCAGCGCCAGATTGATCGTGCCGCGCGGTGAGGCGCCGCAGCGGATGAGCAGCTTCAGATGAGGGGCCAATGCCTCAGGGTGGCGCGTCGCATGAATGAGGGCCACGATGTAATCGCGGATCTTTTCATCCATGAACAAGTCGTTCACCACCACGCGGCTTGCGCTGATGGCCGTCACGTCCGTGACCTGGTTCACATCGAGTTTCGGCGCCGAAGTGGCCATCGCATCCAGCACCATGCGTTCTTCCACTGGTGTCGGATAAGTGACGCGGATTTTGAGCAGGAAGCGGTCGAGTTGGGCTTCTGGCAGCGTGTACGTACCTTCCTGGTCGATCGGGTTCTGCGTGGCCAGCACCATGAAGGGGTCGGGCAGCTTGTGTGTGTTTTCGCCGATGGTGACCTGCCGCTCCTGCATGGCTTCGAGCAGGGCGCTCTGCACCTTGGCCGGTGCGCGGTTGATCTCATCTGCCAGCACCAGATTGGCAAAAATCGGTCCCAGACGCGGTGTGAACGTGCCGTCTTTCGGATGATAGACCATGGTTCCGATGACATCCGCAGGCAGCAGGTCGGGCGTGAACTGAATCCGCTGGAACTTGGCTTTCAACGTTCCCGACAGCGTGCGCACGGCCAGTGTCTTGGCGATCCCCGGCACACCTTCCAGCAGCACGTGGCCGTTGGTCAGCAGTGCCACCAGCAGGCGGTCCACCAAGGCAGTCTGCCCGATCAGCACGCGGGCGATTTCGGTTCGGAGCGGAGCCACCCAGAGGGAGGCTTTGGCGATGGCTTCCTGATCAGGAACAGCAGGGGGGGCGACGGAGGCTGGCATGTGTGTGTGCGGTACTGGTCAACGGGGGCGTTCCCCACGTCAACTCTCAAGGATCAATGTATTAACGCCCCATGGGCCGGTTTATGTTGCTGGAATTGTAAGACGTTTGGGCTTTCTTGCCATCAATGACCCTCCAAGACCTCCGCGAACAAGTCTGTGAAGCCAACCGTGCCCTGGAACCCAGCGGCCTCGTACGCCTGACCTGGGGCAACGTCAGCGGCATCGACCGTGCCTCCGGTCTCTGGGCCATCAAACCCAGCGGCGTGGACTATTTGGAGCTCAAGCCCGCCGACATCGTCGTTCTCGACCTGGATGGCCGGGTGGTGGAGGGCAGCCTCCGGCCCTCCTCCGACACGAAAACACATCTCGTCCTCTACCGCGAATTTCCCGAGATCGGCGGCATCACACACACACATAGCCTGCATGCCACCATGTTTGCGCAGGCGGGTCGCGAGATCCCCTGCTTCGGCACCACGCACGCGGACCACTTTCACGGCACTGTTCCACTTGTGCGTGCGCTCACACCCGAAGAAGTGACTCAGGACTATGAGCATTTCACCGGGGTAGCCATTGTCGAGCGCCTGCGCGAGCTGAAATTGAGTCCTTTCGAAATGCCTGCTGTCCTGCAGATCCATCATGCGCCGTTCACTTTTGGCAATAACGCCATGGATTCGCTCAAAAACAGCATTGCCCTCGAAATGTGTGCTCAAATGGCCCTCGGCTCTTCCACCCTGAATCCCGCCTTGGGCTCCATCCCCGGGCACATCCTGGAAAAGCATCATTTGCGCAAGCACGGACCGGGCGCGTATTACGGACAGAAATAACCCAGCCTTCTTCACTGATGAAAACCCGCAAACCACTCTCCTCCATTCGTTTTCACCGACTTCTGCTGCTGCCAGGGCTGCTGGCCGTTCTCCTCCAGACTGGATGTTCCAGCGAAAGAAGGGACCGCCTCTGGCAGACGCTCGATCCGGCCGGTTATAAGCATGCTCACAGTGAAAGCTTCAACGGTGCCAGGGCAGTGCGCGCTCCTGAACCCAGCAGATCCTCGGAGTCCGGTGATATTCCGTTGGAACTCAATTGATAAAAACGAGAATCGGAAAGTCTGAGGCACTAAGCGGTTCGGTCGTATTAAATAAAGCATGGCTTAGTTGGGGGGCTTTGGAGCCGACCCTTATGTTTAGGGGTGATCAACCCCGGTTTGCCAAACTCAGCTCATTCGACGCCCTCACCCGACAAGGTGATTGGGCCAAGACGCTTTGGCTCTGCCGCATTGAAAATCAGCACCTTTGCCGTGGCCTGGCTTTGGGTGGTTATCACGGGAAGCTTGTTGATGGCGCAGTATTCCCAAACCGTCGGCGCCACCGGCACCCCGCCAGTACACTGGCCGGAAACCAGCCTGTCACTGCGTCATCCAGGTCAGTTCAAGCTGGTCATGTTTCTGCATCCACGCTGTCCCTGCTCCCGCGCGACCCTCGGCGAGCTGGAACAACTCGTGGCACACTGCCAGGGAAAGTTCAGTGCTCAGGTGTGGTTCATCCAGCCGCAGGGCATGGAGGATGAATGGGTGAAAACCGACCTGTGGCATGCTGCCACTTCCATCCCTGGAGTTCAGGTGAATGTCGATCATGAAGGCGAACAAGCCCGCCTTTTTCAGGCGGTCACCTCAGGCCAGACACTGCTCTACGATTCCGAGGGCGGGCTGGTTTTCCAAGGCGGCATCACCCTTGGCCGCGGCCATGCCGGGGACAATCCCGGACGAGATGCCATCGAGAGTTTGTTGAAACAAAAAATCCCCCCCGCCACCAGCCACCCTGTTTTTGGCTGTGCTCTAGGATGGGTAAACAACCAAAAGGACTGCACCGCATGTCAGCCGTAGCCGCGAACACCCTGCCACAAGGCCTCCCCTTGAATCAAGCAACCGCATTGGTGCGTGGCTCCTCAACTGGACTGCGTCAGCAAACCAGCACGCTCGTTGATGAAACGGCGGCCACCCAATTGGCAAAGCCAGACTCAGCCCTGCAACAGCGCGCGGCAGAGTTGTTTAGTGCCGCAGAGAATGACTTGCACCGGCACACCGATCAGCTGTTTGCCCGGCTGATGATCGTGCAATGGCTGGCGGGAATTGCAGCCGCCTTGTGGATTTCCCCCCTCACCTGGATTGGGGACTCCAGTCAGGTCCACGTCCATGTCTGGGCTGCAATTCTGCTCGGCGGAGCGATCAGCGGCTTTCCGGCATGGCTGGCCTGGCAGTATCCCGGCTTGACCGTGACCCGCCATGTCATTGCCGTCGCACAGATGCTGACTTCGGCTCTGCTGATTCACCTGACGGGAGGTCGCATCGAAACGCACTTTCACATTTTCGGCTCCCTGGCGTTTCTCGCCTTTTACCGTGACTGGCGTGTGCTCGCCACGGCCACCATCGTGGTGGCGGCTGATCATCTGCTCCGCGACTTGTACTGGCCTCAGTCCGTGTTTGGTGTTCTGACCGCCAGTTCATGGCGCTGGGTCGAGCATGCAGGATGGGTGCTGTTTGAAGACGCCATTCTGTTTGTCGCCATCCGCAGGATGCTCCAGGAAATGTCCGAGATTGCTCTGCGTCGCGCTACACTTGAAGGCAGCAACGAGGAAATCGAACGTCAGGTGGTGGAGCGCACGACGGAATTGAGCAGGACGCAGGCCGAATTGCTCGAAACTTCACGTCTGGCCGGCATGGCTGAAGTGGCCACCAGCGTGCTGCACAATGTGGGCAACGTCCTCAACAGCGTCGGTGTCTCGGCTGAGCTTGCGACAAGCAAGGTGCGCGAGTTCAGGACCGGAAGTCTGAAAAATGTGGCCGAGCTTTTGCAGCAGAACTCGGCAGATTTGCCCGCCTTCTTCACCACGGATCCGCGCGGGAAAATGCTGCCGGACTACCTGCTCAAGCTGGCGGTGCACCTGGCAGAGCCTCAGCAGGCCATTCTCCAGGAAATGGAAATGCTGAAAAAAAACATCGATCACATCAAGGAGATCGTGGCGATGCAGCAGCGCTACGCACGTGGCACCGGTGTCGTCGAAGTGCTGTCCGTGGCGGACTTGGTCGACGACAGCATCCGCATCAACGCCGCCAGCTTCACTCGTCATGAAGTCAATGTGGCGTGTGAAATCGCTCAGGTGCCGCCATTGAAAACAGACCGCCATAAAGTGATGCAGATTTTGGTGAATCTGCTGAGCAATGCCAAGCACGCACTGGATCAAAGCGAAGGCGACCGGCGCATGATGGTGCGCGTGACGCAAAACCAGGAGGGGATGCTGGAAATTGCGGTCATCGACAATGGCACAGGCATCGCTCCAGAAAACCTCAGTCGCATTTTCTCCCACGGTTTCACCACCAAAAAACTGGGCCATGGTTTTGGTCTGCACAGCGGTGCGCTGGCCGCCAAGGAGCTGGGCGGAACTTTAAAAGCTCACAGTGATGGTCCGGGGCTGGGCGCCACCTTCACCTTGACACTGCCATTGGAGAATTAATCCAACCATGACACACACAACCACGACAGCAGCGCATCGGCGCATTTTAGTCATTGATGACAACCGGTCCATTCATGATGACTTCCGCAAAATCCTGGCCCCGGTTAATGCGGCAGATGATGCGCTTGAGGCTGCTGAAGCAGCATTGTTTGGCTCCCCTCAGCCGGCGCAGGCTGCCAAGCAGACTTTCACCATCGACACCGCATCTCAGGGAGAGGAAGGGCTGCAGATGGTCAAAAACGCGCAGGCTGAGGGACTGCCCTATGCCATGGCTTTTGTCGATGTCCGCATGCCGCCGGGCTGGGACGGCATCGAGACCACACGGCAGATCTGGCAGGTCTGCCCTGACATGCAGATCGTGATCTGCACCGCCTATGCGGACTGCTGCTGGAGCGATGTGCAGGAGCAGATCAAGCCACGTGATCGCATGCTCATTTTGAAAAAGCCCTTCGACATCATCGAAGTGCTTCAGTTGGCCATTTCACTCACAGAAAAATCACGGTTGCTGCTGGAGTCCAAATCTCATCTGCAGGACCTCGAACAGCGTGTGAAACTGCGCACGCAGGAGTTGGAGGCATCCAAGCTGGCAGCCCACGAAAAAGCATCCCTGCTCGAACTCTCCAGAGATGCCATCTTGGTGTGTGGTCTCGATCACCGGGTCACCTATTGGAACAAGAGCGCTGAACGCCTCTATGGCTGGACTGCGGCTGAGGCGATTGGACGTTTGGTGACCGAGATCAAAGACCAAAACTCTGAAGTTTTTCAGCAGGCGTTTGAAAAAGTCATGCAGACCGGGGAATGGGACGGTGAGCTAAATCAGGTCGGCAAAGATGGCCGCAAGCTGATCGTTGAGGGAAGGTGGACCCTCCTGCGTGATGCCGCAGGGCAGCCACGCAGCATTCTGGTGATCAATACCGACATCACCGAGCGCAAAAAAGTCGAAGAACAACTTCTGCGTGCCCAGCGCATGGAGAGCCTCGGCACATTGGCTGGAGGCATCGCACATGATCTCAACAACGCACTGACTCCGATCATGATGTCCATCGAACTGCTCAAACTGCATGAGCAGGATGCGCTGCGGTTGGGCGTGCTGGCAACCATTGAAAACAGTGCCAGGCGCGGTGCGGACATGGTGCGCCAGGTGCTTTCATTTTCACGGGGGGTTGAAGGGCAGCGCGTGGAGGTGCAGACCGGGCATCTTCTCAAAGGCATTGAAAAAATCGCCAATGAAACCTTCCTCAAGAACATCCGGTTCAGCAGTGATATCCCCGCAAATCTGTGGATCGTTCAGGGAGATCCCACGCAGATTCATCAGATGCTCCTGAATTTGTGTGTCAACGCACGCGATGCCATGCCCAACGGCGGCACTTTAAAGCTCAGCGCCGGCAATCACATGCTGGATGAGCAATGTGCGACGATGATCGCCGGGGCAAAACCCGGACCGTATCTCTTCATCGAGCTGGAAGATTCTGGCACAGGCATGCCGCCAGATGTGGTTGACCGTATTTTTGAACCCTTCTTCACCACCAAAGAGCTGGGCAAAGGCACTGGGCTGGGATTGTCCTCCGCTCTTGCCATCATCAAAAGCCATCAAGGTTTCATCCGTGTCTCCAGTGAATTGGACAAGGGCTCCAAGTTTCAGGTGTACCTGCCGGCGCAGATGGTGGAAGGCGTGAGCATGCCTCCCCCTATGCAAAATGAGATGCCGCATGGTAATGGCGAACTCGTGCTCCTGATTGATGATGAGGAACCCGTGCGGCACATCACCGGGCAGACGCTGGAGTCCTTTGGCTATCGTGTGCTGCCGGCGGCTGACGGTGTCGAGGCATCCACCTTGTACGCCACTCACAAAGATCAAATCTCAGTGGTGCTGACGGACATGATGATGCCGGTCATGGACGGACCGGCGACAATTCAGGTCCTCATGCGCATGAACCCCAAGGTGCGCATCATCGCCGCCAGCGGCCTGAGCGTGAAAGACATGGTGACCAGGGCTGCAAACGCGGGCGTCACACACTTCATCCCCAAACCATACACGGCGGAAACATTGCTGAGAATGCTTCACACAGTGCTGAACACGCAGCGCACCACCTCTCTTTAACCGAATGAAACGAAATTCATATTCATGCCAGGGATGGCGGCACCTCCAGGTTCGAACCCGCCTTGAAGCATGATTGAATTTCCTGTCATCATTTCCGGTTCATTTCCCTCTTGCACCATGGCGCTGGGGGCTGGTTCGACATCTGTGCTGCGTCGCTTCAATTCCTCCGCTGCTTCAGCGCGGGCTCAGCCTGGAGGCGTGCGCTGCCACATGAGTTTGTTCCTCATGCTCTTGTCGTTCCTTCTCATCTCCATGGATGTGTCGGGGCAGGAGTCTGCGATTCCTCACACCATCAGTGTGGTGACGGATGACAATTTCCCACCCTATGTTTTCAGAGACAATGAGGGCCGTCTGCAGGGCATCATCATCGATCAATGGCGTGTTTGGGAAAAGCGCACCGGAGTCACCGCTGAGATTCATGGCATGGACTTAAACGATGCCGTGCGCCGGATGAAAGAAGGTGAGTTTGATGTCATCGACGCGATGTTTAAAACACCGGAGCGCACGGCTTATCTGGATTTCGGGAAGCAGTACTCAACTATCGAAGTCTCCATCTTTTTTCGTTCTTCGATCGCTGGAATCAACAACCTCTCTTCCCTGCGGGGGTTTCCAGTCGCCGCCAAGCTGGGAGACACAGTCGTCAAGCTGCTGCAGGAAAATGACATCACCCCCATGTTGTTGTACAACAACTACGAGGCCATCATCACGGCGGCCAACGAGCGCAAAGTGAACGTCTTCGTCATGGACAAGCCGCCGGCTCAATACTTTCTCCAGAAGCTTGGCCTGGGGTCTGAGTTCAGGATGTCCGATCCCGTCAGCATCGGGGAGTTCCATCGTGCGGTTCGCAAAGGCAATGCCAGACTACTGCAGTTGGTTGAAAAAGGTTTCGAAGATGTGGGTCCAAAGGAACTCGCCTGGATCGAGAAAAAATGGTTCGGGCAGACTCTGGATGGCCATCCCTATTTGCGCAGCCTGGGTTACGCCGCATTGGCTGCCGTCTCCTTGGTGACGCTGCTGCTTGGATTGAACTGGATGCTGGCGGGCCAGGTCAGGATACGCACGCGCGCTCTGCAGGAAAAAGAAGAGCAGCTGCGCCTCTGCGTTCAACACAGTCCGGCGGCCATCGCCATGCTGGATCGTGACATGAAGTATCTCGTGGTCAGTCTGCGCTGGATGCATGATTACCGTCTGGGCGAACAGTCCGTCACGGGGCGCAGCCACTATGACGTCTTTCCCGAAGTGCCGGCCCACTGGATGGAGATCCACCGTCGTTGCTTGGCTGGTGCTGTCGAAAAATGTGATGATGAAAAGTTCGTTCGTGCAGATGGTTCCATTGACTGGATCCGCTGGGAAATCCGGCCATGGCATCAGGCTGACGGCACGATCGGTGGCATCATTATTTTTTCTGAGGACATCACGACGCGCAAGCAGGCCGAACTGGCCCTGCTGGCGAGCGAGGCCGAGTTCCGCACGCTCATTGAATCAGCCTCTGACGGCATCCTGGTCTCGAACACTGCTGGGCGTCTGCTCGAAGCCAACGCCGCAGTCTGCCAGATGCTGGGCTACACTCGTGAGGAACTCAGACACATGGGTTTTGTCGATATCGTTGCTTCAGGCGAGATGGTGCGGATTCTGCCCGAAGTGTCGCAGTTGAGTGAAGGCGAAGTGGTGCGGAGTGAATGGTTGTGCCGCCGTAAAGATGGCTCACTGTTCCCTGCGGAAGTCGGCTCAACGATTCTTCCCGACGGTCGCCTGCAGTGCATCATGCGCGACATCACCCAGCGCAAAATGGCCGAGGACAAAATTCGCGAGCAGGCCTCCCTCCTGGACAAGGCGCGTGACGCCATCATCGTCTGCAGCCCGGAAGAGCATAGTATCCTGTACTGGAACCGTAGCGCGGAGCGGCTTTATGGCTGGCAGGCCGGTGAGGTGCTGGACCATTCGCAAATGAAGCTGCTCAATCGAGATCCGGTGCAGTTTCTTGCCGTCATGAAAGCCGTCATGGCACAGGGAGAGTGGGCCGGTGAAATGCAGCAGTATGACAAAGAGGGGCGGCAGGTGATCGTGGAGTCACGGTGGACTTTGATCAAGGATGCTCAGGGCCGCCCCAAGTCGATTCTCTCCATCAACACAGACATTACCGAACGCAAAAAGCTCGAGCAGCAGTTTTTACGTTCGCAGCGCATGGAAAGCATCGGCACTCTTGCAGGCGGCATTGCGCACGATCTCAACAACGTACTGGCCCCCATCATGATGTCCATCGAGCTCCTGAAGCTTCAGGAGCGAAGTGCTCAAAAACATGAAATTCTTGCCACCATTGAGTGCAGCGCCAAACGCGGCGCGGATCTGGTAAAGCAAGTCCTCTCCTTTGCCAGAGGTGTGGAAGGGAGGCAGCTGGCGGTGCAGGTCGGGCATCTGCTCAAGGAGGTCGAAAAGATCACC
>NZ_JBIPNG010000244.1:0-9624 GCF_044373815.1 Prosthecobacter sp.
CTCATGTGTGAGTGTGATGCATGGCCGGTTAACGCACAGGCGCAAGGGATGGCCGCGAAAATGAGGCAAAAATTTTCAGCGCATCCCCTGGGCCGTGCCGGATGTGACACCGCACGCCAAAGCCCCCATGGAGCGCGGAATTGCCTCGCTTCGCTCCCCCCCTTCGGGCAGCCTGCGGCTCGCTACCTCCGCCAGCGATGGGCGTTCCGCGAGCACCCAGCGCCGATGGAGCGCGGACCTCCGAGTCCGCAGCACTCCGCCAAAACGCACAGCCCCGCTGCGTCCCTTCCGCCATCGCTCTCTCCACCCAAGATGCTCGTGCTTGCCACGTTTGGCATGAAGCGCTGCCCGCTGAGTGCGATCGACCTGCTGCGGGCTCGGAGGCCCGCGCTCCCAGGGCGCTGCGGTACTCGGCGCCATATCCGGCATTGCCGATGGGATGAAAGTGCAAAACACTCTCCCCCGGCAGCAAGTTCACAGCCTGAAGCAGGTTCACACCCTGCAGGAGGTTCACAGCCTGCGGCAGGTTCACAGGCTCAGGGGTGGGTGGGGCAATGGGGGTGAGTTTCCATTCCCACCGGTGGTGGGTTCAACGGGATCATACAGATTACCCGTTGGGTTTTAGGATCACCCATTGGGTCTGGGTTCAGGCTCACAGGCTCACTACCTATATATAGGTAGTGAGCCTGTGAGCCTGAGCCCCTAAGAGGCTCATGAGCCTGCTTTGAGCCTCGTTTGAGCCTGAGCCTGGCTCATCAGGTGCGCAGGTAGCACGCGGTGGAGCCCGGTTTGATCAACCCGATGGACAGCCACTGTTTGATGCGGCGTTTGGCGGTCGCTGCAGAGATGTGGCCCACATCCATGAGGCGCTGCTTCATCTCCCCATACGCCATCTCCCCCACATGCCCGGCAAACACGGCCTGGCATTCGGGCTGCTCATTCTGCCGCGCGGTCTCGGTGCGGCTTTCCTTCGTCTCCGGCTCCACGGTCATGTGCATGCCGTCGGGGGTGGACCACGCGAAGCGCAGGGCGTCATCCCGCGAAATGCAGGCGTGGCGGCAGCGCTCGGAGAAGAGCATGGAGGCACCGCTTTTGCCGTCTTTGGCGATGCGGAGATTGCTCTCCGCCTTGCGCTCGAGCTGGCTGCCGAGGTGGCCGCGTGTCTTCCCCGTTTCCAGGCCGGAGGGGTTCTCATGCAGCACAAGGATGATGGGGCAGGCGTAGGTGATCGCCAACTGCGCGAGGTGCTCCACCAAGGTGAAGGCTTCGATGTCGTCATTCGGGCTTTTGCACAAATCGGCCACACCATCGATGAACACGCTGTGGATGCCGCCGCAATCCTGCTGGGCGCGCTGCATTTCCGCAGCGAGGAAGGCGCGGCGTCGCTCCGTGGAAACGTCTGCCAGCGAGTAGCCGCGAAAGCAGGCGGGCATGCCGGAGACGCCCGCACGCTGCGCGGAGCGCTGCACGAGGCTCCACGCATCATAAGGCGACTGCTCGGTGTCGAACAGCACCACGGCGCGCCCGGCATGCGCGGCGGCGGTGAAGCCGAGGAGATCCTGCTCCGGCTCCCAGTCGGGGATTTCGTCATCGTCGTCCTCCGCCTTCGGTGCGTCGGCGGCCAGGATGCTGGAGATCATCGCGCCCACCACGGCGCTCTTGCCGCCCTTCGCCTGCGCGGAGATGACGGTGAGGTTTCCCGCTGTGGAGATTTGCTGGGAGAGCAGCGAGAAAACCGGCACGGGCTGCGGCGGCGGCTGCTCCAGGTGGATGCGGCGTGCGTCCAGATCCGTGAAATCCACCGCGCTCCCTGTGGCGGCGGGACCGGTGATGGTGATGGCGATCTCCCCGCCAGGCGGGGCGGTGCTCAGGGTGCTGGCGCTGCCGGAGCAGTCCACCACGGTGTAGTTCGCGGGATCGCTGACGAGGGCGGCCAGGGCCTCAGCCCCCAGGGCATTGTGGTAGCTGCGGAGGTCTTTCATGAGCGTTTGAAGTGAAGGATTCGTACCTGGCTGGCATGCGGGCGCAGCAGGGCGGTGGTGCGCTCGGCGGCGGCGGCCCCGGCGGCATCTATGTCAAAGAAGAGGCTCACCTCGCAGCCTGCAAACAGCCGCGCCCACTCCTCACGGAATGAAGTGCCCGGACTGGCCACCATGGCGATACCATCTTCTGGTTTGATTCGGTTTAATAAAGCATCCGCCAGGGCGATGAGGTCAGACTCCCCCTCCGTGATGTAGTAGTGCCTCACACCGGGGCGCGCGCTGGCGCAGGTGTGGCGCCAGGGCTCCGTGGCGCGGCCGCAGGCCCAGGCAAAGCGCACGGCGGCCTCCTTCCCCCAGGGCTCGCGGATCTTGATCCCCTGCGGGTAGATGTAGCCGATGCGGTCCGGCAGGCAGGGCGAGCCACCGATCCTGATGCGCGGGAAGAAACCCAGCGCCCCGCCCTCCTGCAGCGCCAGGCAGCGGATCGTCTCCACCCCCACGCCAAACTCGTCCGCCATGACCATCTGCGTTTCCAGGCAGCAGGAGGCCCTGAGACGCGCCGTGCGTACCGTCTCCGCAAAGTCCGGCGGCAGCACCGGCGGCGAGGGCTCACGCCGCTGCTGTCGTGGCGGCGGAAACGCACCCGGCGGCCCGCGGCGGGGTTTTTCCTTCTCATCCCCCGCCAGGTGCTCGATGCGGCGCGCGTGCTCGCGGTCGCCCTGAAAGGCGGCGCAGGCAAAGCAGCCGTTGGCAAAGATGACGAGGTTGTCCCCCGCCCTGTCCCGGTCCAGTTCAGCGCAGACCGGGCAGCGGGCGAAGGTCCGGGAGCCGCGCTGCCGGACCTTTTCCAAACGATCAAGCTTGAGTTTCATAGTCGTGGTGGGCTTGGGGTTTCTCAGCGTGTGGCGACTCCCTGCTCGTGGTGCTTCAGCGCCGCCATCACCTGCGGCGGGTCAAAGCGGCACACCCGCCCGATCTTGACCAAGGGAATGATCCCGTCCCGCGCCCAGTTCCCCAGGCAGCGCCGCGAGACATTGAGCCTCTGCGCCATCTGCTCCGGCGTGAGCCACCCGCCCTCCGAGGCCGCTGCGGAGCCGGAGAATGAGGGGGCGGCAGAAGCGCCAGAGCCGGGCCCAGACGCGCCCGAAGAGGCCGCGCAGACCGTAATGGCCGAACCGGAATGCGACGCGTCAGACCCAGCGCCAAACGCAAGCACAGAGCCGTGAGAGGAGGCTGCAGAGACTGCGGATGCCGAAGCAGAGGAGGAGTCGATGCCCTTGCCGGGGTGGCCGGAGGAGGCGTCGCTGGCGGAGCCGATGCCGGGCACAGGCGCGGTGGAGGAGGTGGAAGAGAAGCTTTCGGATTTAGGCAGATTCATAGCAGTAAGTGGTAATAAATGGTATTTGTTTGGCATGGTTCGGCCTGGGGATGCGCAGAGACGCAGGATGCGTGGCAGAGGCATGGGCTCAGGCCCTCGGAAACAACCGGCACCGCCCGCACCGGCCCGGCATCCGCCAGAGTGCAAGCACCCCATGGAACGCCCGGCCCGGCTGCTGTGCCGGCCTGCATGGTGCGAGACTCAGAGTTCTTCACTGCCTCCCTCGCTGTCCCCCTCCCGGCCCGCCGCGTTCTTCACACCGGCCACCCGAAGGATGAGAACAAGACTTGGGCCCGATTTTTCAAAGTCAACCCGAATCTGCAACTTTGTGTTACTTTATACCACGTTAGGGTGCGTGAGGGAGGCGTGGATCGACGGGCAGAATAAGCCGCACCCGAAAAGAGGCACAAAACCACAGGCCTCTGCGCACAAACCGACGTTTTTGTTACCTTTGCGCCATAGGCTGACAAAGCCGTCGGCTATAAAGGCGTTGAGACAAAAGCCAGCAATACTGTTCACCATCCACTTGTCAGGCCAACAACAGAGACGCTCGTCATGATTCGATCACTTACCGTCGCGCGATTCGCGGTCACCTTTTTCCTCGCCTGTCTGACGCTGGGATGCACTGCCCCAGGCCGCAAGTCCATTGGGCCTGCGAAACACGCCGGGCAGACGACTCTCTGGAAGCGGTCGTTTCTATCCGGGTTGTCCGTGACGCTGATCGATGACCGTCGTGTCGAGTATTTCAGTTTTGCCAGCAACGGGATGGTAGCCGTCACCTACGGTTCCATACGCAAGAAGGGGAATCAGACCATTACATCACTTTGCGGACCCCTGGATTATTGGAAACTGGTAGACGGAATCCTCGAAATCAGAGATTGCGACGGAAAGCTCTACGAGCGGCTGACCCTTGTCTCACTCGACAAGGAACACTTGGTGGTGATACGGCAGGACGGCACACAAGCCACCTACAAAGTTCATTCTAACACAAACAAGAACTGACAAAACGGATGCAGGCAACGGATCGTATGGCATCTGTCGTGGCCCGCTACAAAGGCGTTGGGACAAAAGCCCACAAAACTGTTCACCATCCACATGTCAGGCAGCATTACTCGCTCATGAGTTCTCACGCTTTATTCGTCGAGGCAGTTCGCGCGGCAGACATCTTGCCTGCGGTGATCCGTGCGCACGCTGACGAGGTCACGGGTTTGGAGAAGACGCGCTTCGACGAGTCATACATCGAGTTCCTCGACGAGCAGATTCGTTTGAGTCCACGCGGCCCGGAGTGGACTGAGATACTCAAGAGGCGTCGCGCTGCATTGCTTCCGTTCTGTGGCATCACGCTCTTGTGTGGCATCGTGCGGGTTGCCGATGCTGGTTTCATCGTTCGAGTCCACCCACAGACCAGAGCCGTCATTCATTGGGAGGATTATGAGTTTGACCATGCCGCCTAACCATGCACTGCAGCGAACCCAGCCATCGCGTCACTGTTGCAATCCATCGGTCCCGTGGGCCGGGTCGCTGAGCATGGGTCGTTAGGCCGCACATCACGCTTATGTCACAAGCAGCATCACAATGGGCAGCGTTCGCTAGAGAGGTTGCAGCACACCGCCGCCTCTGGACCGTCGAAGATGATGTGGGTTATCCAGCACCTTTGACATCCAGCGGAGCGAGGGCGCAGCCATTTTGGTCGAGCTTGCCACGGGTCGAGCGCATCATCAGCACTGTCCCGGCATACTCCGTGTTCAGACCGTGTGAGGTAAGTTGGGAGGAGTTTCGTGACCGCTGGATTCCAGATTTCGTCAAGGACGGCACGAAGATTGGCGTGAATTGGAGCGGCCCGCGTGCGACTGGTTACGACATTGACCCAGCAGACTTTCAGACCCGAGTTGAGTATGAGATTAGTCAGCTTCCAACCGGTACAGCCTAACCATACGCCGCAGCTAACCCGGCCATCGCGTCGTGCTTGCAAATCCTCCCGTACCGGAAAGCGCGTCAGTCGTAGGATGGGTGTGGCGCAAGCCCGCCCGTCCGTGAGCGTACTGCAAACACCCAGGCGTACGATCGTCCTCGCAGTCGGGCGGTTTGGCGAAGGGGGCTGCACGGCACAAGAAACCTCGGCGCGCCAAACACACCCAACCTACCTCCCGGAAGGCGCACCGCGCCGTTCCCAAGTGGCGGAGGCGACGGGAGTGGACACATTCATCGAGTTCATGAGTCACAGTGGCTGCGACAACCTTCGAGACCTTTGCGGCCACTACAATCAGAGGGCATCAGTCACTCAACTCTTCTTCGCAGTTTTGGCAGCCTTCCGAGAAGAGAGGGCGCTGGCAGCTAAAGACCTGGCGACATTGGCGCCACCACGAGGGGCAAGGATCCTGCCCGCTATGCTTTTAGTCGCGACTTTGGAAGGATTGGCGGCTTTAATCGCTGAACTTGCAGCAGCCACTGTTCCCCTGTCTTCGAGTCCGTACGAGATGAACACTTTGCCGATGCGAGAAGATTCATCTGAAGTGAGCGCGGTGCCACGTGTGATCTTGCTGCTGAGGGTCTGCACACTCAGGCCCGCTGCCTTGGCAATGGCAGAGACATTGATCAATGGCTGCAACGCCTGGACGCGGGCGAGCGTGGTGTCCAGAGCGGGCAGAGTCTTGCCGTCTTCCTCCATCACACGGAGGATCTCGACTGCGGCGGCTCTGACTTCCTTGACGGCCTTCTCCGGGGTCTCGCCGGTGGCCACGCAGTAGCGCAGCGCAGGCACGCGGGCGACGTAAGCTTCATCCTCGGGGCTCCATGCCACGGTGATTTGATAGGGCATTTTGTCTTTCATAGTCGGTATCGGTTGAGGGATAAGGGCAAGGTTAAGAAAATGGGCCGTCTGTTTACTTGGGCAGATCGGCGAGGGCTTGGCGGATGATCTTGATGTAGATAGGTTTGATGCCCTTGCCATGAGCTGCAAGGGTCACGGCATCTCTCAGCCCGGGATGTGTGAAGACGCGGTGAGAGCTGCCCGTGTTGCGTTTCGTGAAGCCATGCAGAGTGAGCAGCATCTCCGCATCAGTGAGCGTCCAGCCTTTGTCGGAGGCGACGTTGGAAAGTTTGGCGAGGAGTTTGCTCTTGCTGCTCATGCGTAAATATTTACGCATGGATAGCCGGAGGGCGCAACCCTGTTTGCGTCAATTTTTATGCAAATCACCCCTTCACTCCGCCGCCTTGGCACCTTCCTTGGTGCTCTGCCGACGGAACATGCCGAGGGCCTCGAAGGGGACGGAGACGCCTTCGCGGAGGACGAGGCTGCTGAGTTTGGCGGCATTGGTGAGGACGCTTTTCGCGGCTCCGATCAAACCTAGGGGGGCGACTTTGATGTCGTCAAAGGGGCCTTTCACCTGCATCTCCATGAACACGACGCTGATGGGCGAGATGATCACTCCCACCACGCCGCGTATGTTGGCGCGGCCATGGCCATCCACGGTGCGCTTGTTCAGATCCACGGTGCCACGGGCGGTGACGACGATGGACTGCCCGAGCACCTTCATGGGCTCCACCATGGCGACGCCGTTTTTCATGATGAATGTGGTGCGCACCTCCCCGGTGTCACGGGCGCTCTCGCGGTTGAGGATTTTGGGGAATAGCTGATAGGCCTGATCCAGCAGGGGCACGTGCACGATGGGCGCATCGATGAGGTCCAGCGTGCCGCTGCCGGTGGAGTTGCTGGGGTCATCGCCAATGACTCCGCGATAGGTGAGCGTCATCTGCGCATCTTCCAGCTTCGTGCTGAGCTTGCCCACCCAGGGCGTGAGGGTGTTGAGGTGCAGGGACTGCAGCGCGACATTGGCATCGCTGAGTTTTTTGCCATCATAAGTGGCGGTGAGCGCGAAGCTGCCGCCGAGCATGCGGCCTTTCAAACCCTTGAAATGCCAGGCGCGGTGATTGTAGGATACCTTTCCCTGGAGGCGCTCAATGACGAGCGGATGCTCGCGCACGGTGACCACGAGGTCGGCGGCTTTGCGGATCTGCATGGAGCCGAGCGTCCACTCCGGCGGACGGGCCCCGGAATTGAAAACGAAGTCTTCCGCGATGATGTCTGGAAAGGTGGTGACCTTGACATCCTTCGGCAGCCCGGCCGCGAGCACGGGGATGTTGAGCGCGAGCTCCAGGAGATTCGCGGCGCCGCTGAGGTGGGAGATGGTCAGCGTGTCGAACTTGCCCACGCGCTGGCCTTTGAAGGTGTCCTTGCGCCCGGCGGTGTCGATGAGCGTGCCGGAGAGCAGCAGGGGCTGATCCTGCCAGCCTGCGAGGGTGGCGTCCACGGCAGCGGTGCCTTTATCGAAGGCGATCTTGGAGGTGAGCTTCAGATCTGACTGGGAGATCTGCGCATCCACCTCAACCTCCTTCATGGGCAAACCGTGCAGCTCCAGCTTGGCGCCGCTGCCGTGCAGGCTGGCGGTCCACTGCGCAGCGTCGGGCCGCAGATCCACCGTGAAGCTGCCGGTGATGCCGAAGGTGCCGCCGCCGGGTTTGAAACTCAGCATGTCCATCACGGAGCGCACGGGCTTCAGGCTCAGCTTGAAGGCCTCCTCATTCTGCGGGGTGGCGGGGGTGCTGCGCGTGGCGGTGATGATCTGCCCAGTCACGGCGATGGAGACCGGCCCATTCACGGTGTCGAGCCGGGCGATCTCGATTTTGTCATCCTGCACGGAGAGGTCGGTGGTGAAGTGCTGAAAGCTCACCGCCCCGGCCGGATCATGCAGCGTGAGGGTGCCGTCCGTGATGTGCCAGCGCGTGACGGCGGTGCGTGATTTCCACACTTCCCGCCACAGGATGTCCACCTGCAGGGCGCTTATTTCGATCAAAGGTTCATTGTCCGGCAGACCGCGCAGGGCAGCGTTGTTCAGCGTGACCCCGCCGAAGAGAGACCATGATTCGCTGCTGCTGGTGAGGTTCAGCCCCTGCTCCGTCAAACGCCGGCGCAGGGTGGACTGCGCGGTGCTGACCAGCCAGTGGTAAGCGCCGAACAAGACGACAACAACCACCGCCATGGCGATGAGCGCCAGGCGGAGCCTGTGGTGGGGAGGATGGACTTTGGCGGGAGACATCGTGAGGGTGGCGGGCGGCCCTGAGAGGAGTTGCGGCCCGGGCTGAGGCAGAGGTTCAGTGCAGCGTCTCTCGTCACTGGTATCGCTGCGGGTGGCGGGGGCGGTTCTGTCATTCGCAGGAGGTGCCCGGCCATGAGCTTTTCGCGGCGGCAGACATGGCGATTTCAAAGACTCGTTTCCGAAAAGGAACGGCCTTTGTTTCATCAGAGACCCTGACGAGGCATGGGGTTCTTTGGAGTGCGGCTGCGAAGCGAGGAACGAGCCTAGCTGCCGCTTTCGAACGTCTCGTGGTGGGCGAGGGCTGACGGGCCTGCGAACATCCCACGGCTGCCGCTTTCGGATATCCCATGGCATGCGTGCATCAACCGGCACGTCGAAAGCGGTAGCTGCGTTCGTTCCTCACTGCGCAACCGCAGTCCAAAGGGGGGGCTGCGCGGCTCGGATGCGGATGCGGATTCGCGCACAGCCATTCATCGCAGCACCGCCGTAAGCTAGGCATGAAACCCACTGTGCTTCGTTGGCTGCCTCTGCTCACCATCACCTTCAGCCTGCTCTGCGGGCTATCCCTGCCCGCTGCGGCTGCTGACAAGAAAACGGCGAAGGCGAAAGCTGCGGACAAACCCGCTGCCACCGCTGAAAGCGAAAAGGCCACGCCCACCATTCCCACTGATCATGAAGCGGCGACGCGGCTGCAGGTGTTCCTTGATCGCGCGAACTTCGGACCGGGAAAGATCGACGGGCGTTTCGGCGGCTTTTCAGAGAAGGCGCTGGGCTTGTACCGTGAGGCGCACAGCCTCCCTCCCCTGCCTGCCGCACCCGCTCCCGCCAAGGTGGAAGGCCAGGCCGAGAAGACCCACCCGCTGCCGGATCTCTCCGACATGGACCTGGCCAGCGTGAAGGCCGTCTTCATCGACTACGTGGTGACGGAGGCCGACGCCAAAGCCGCCGACAAGCTGCCGCAGGAAGTGCCGGAGATGGCGAAGCTAAAATGGCTGCCGTATGCGAATGCAGCGGAGGCGGTGGCGGAGAAATTTCACGTGGACGTCGATTACCTCAAGGAGCTGAACCCCGGCAAGCTGGAAGCCCTTAAGGCCGGGGACACGCTGAAGGTGCCTAATGAGGAGCCCTTTGAAATCAGCGGCGTGAAAGCGCTGCCTCTGCTGGATCA
>NZ_JBIPNG010000676.1:0-2714 GCF_044373815.1 Prosthecobacter sp.
GCTTCAACGGGGCCGCCCTCCGAGGAGGGCGGATAGCGGCCCGGTCCAAAGCAGGCAGTGTGCTCACATGGTTGCGCTTCAACGGGGCCGCCCTCCGAGGAGGGCGGATAGTCATCTTTGTGATTGAGGGCCAGCTGCAGGTCTTCTTCGCTTCAACGGGGCCGCCCTCCGAGGAGGGCGGATAGAGTCGGCTCCCGGGCCTTGCAGATTCAAGCTTTCCAGCAGCACTTGGCGAGCGGCTGGTCAAAAATGATGCTGGCGACAGGGACGACATGAAATAAAAGGGGCGAAAGCGTTGGTTTTCAACGTGCGAGCGCCTGTGGCACCCAGAGACGCCACCGAACCGCTCGCGGTCTAAACTTGGGGTATGTAAAAGATCAAAAACGGACGTGACGTGTTCTACACCACGTAGCACGGCGCATCAAACTTGGAATACGGCAATCCCAACGATGAGATCACCCGGTCGCCACGCCCCTCAGCAGGCCCGAGCGAGACGAATAGCACTTGGTCTTCGTCCTGCTTGATCAACGATTTCAGTTCACGCTGGAGCTGCACGAGTTCGCGGGGATTCAGATCACATTCGAAAACGGAGAACTGAAGGTGCGTGCCATGATTCTTGCACACCTTGAAGACCTTCTTCAGCCGCCGGTCGTTGGCGATGTCATAACACACCAAGTAGGTATGGCGTGAGCTGACGATGACGTTGCGGTCTGACATTGGGAATAAATTTCAAATCGTCATCGCGTGATCATTGGCACATACTCCGGGATCTCTCCCGTCAGATGGCGTGCCAGCAGCCGCGCCTGCAGTTCCAACACTCGGCGATAGCTCACCTTGTAATCAAACACCGGGTGGGTGATCAGGGCATTCATGCGCTGTTCGTAGGCTTGGAAAAAGGCCTTCCGCCCTTGGGGGCTCAGATTCACGGCGTCACCGGCACGTACGAAATGACCGCTTTGGATCATGCGATTGTTGATTGCAGTCAGCACCGTGCTCTCTGCGATGAGCGGACGAAATTCCTCCATCAGATCCAGGGCCAGCGCAGGCCTACCGTGGCGTGGTTGATGATAAAAGCCGACGTACGGGTCAAAGCCCACTGCAAGAGACGCGATGGTGCAATCCTTCGCTAGCAGGCTGTAGGCCAGCGAGAGCAGCGCATTCACCGGGTCCGTGGGCGGGCGGCGGCGACGCTGGGTGAAGTCAAAGGTGAAGGCCTCCGCTTCGACCTTGCGCTTTTTCTCAGCGGACTGAGTCATTTCCAGTCCGGGGATTTCATCATCGAGATCGTCCTCTCCCACCTTGATCATGCCGGCGAAGTTTTGAAAATAGAGCGCTGCTGCCGCGCCCTCCATGCCCAACAGCTCATCTAGACCGCGAGCCGACGGCACACGCCCGGCGATCTCCTTCATACCTTGCACGGCTGCAGCAGGCGGCTGCACATGCAGACGCATGAGCATGGTGCGGTGGTTCCTGATCTTCGCCTGCACGATCTTCTGGGCCAGCGCCAGACATTGCAACGGATTGGAGGCTGCGGCGAACTGCCGAATTCGCGTATGCACATTCTTCAGACCATGCCCGCGAGTCAGTCCGTAAAACCAGCCGCCCATGCTGAAGTAAGCCACCGGTATTTCCTGTTCGCACAGCTCCTGCACCGCCTGCGTGCTGAGCTGGATGTTCCCAAACAGTGCCACATGAGTCACGTCATTCATCCGCACCTCGTCGATCACACTGTCGCCATCCTTGATGACCAGCCGCTCCGATTTGACGCCCACGCGATACCCCTGGGTGTTCAGGTACAGTGCACGTTCATCGTCGCGTGCGGCAATCAACCGTCGTGGCGAAGTTGCCACTGCATTCGCGGGAAAGCGGGAGGTTTCGGAGGGCAGGGGACGTGCGCCAACCAACAACCGAGTCTCATCCGGCAGGCAAACCGGTGCCAGAGAGCAGCGCACACATTTAGGGCTATTCACCAGCGGCGGCGGTATCGTGGGAGACGCCGCCACCACCCGCGCTGCGGCGATGCGGTCGATGATCCACGCCTCGATTTCCGCCGTCATCACCAGCCGCACCCGCTGCTTGGTCGCCCGGTAATAAATGACACCCTCATCGCAAGGGTAGCCATTGTCGCGCAGGATCAGAATCTGCAGTCCCAGCTGCATCTTATCCGCATCCCACAGTTCATTTTGGTCCACGCCCTGTCTTGGCGCACCCGCCTTGTAATCCACCGGCGTCACCGACTGCGCCTCCCGTACGGCAAAAAAATCATCCGCGCTGCGGGCCTTCACCTTCACCTCGATCAGGTCCATCTTCGCCACTACATCCAGCCGAGTAGAACTCATCATGGCCGAGCGTGAATGAATTGTCTCCATGGGAGGCTCCGCATCCTCAGCCGGCGTCATGGTCTCTGCCGCCGCAGTCTCGCCAGCGCTTGGCTCGGCCGAGGCCTGACTCTCCACGCCTGGCTCTTCTCCCTCGGTGCTTTGCTTCTTCTTCGCTCTCAGGAGCGCCCCTTTGCCCCGGTCCACCTTCTCATGAATCGCCGAACCCCTCGCTGTATCCGCGTTCTCCACAAACACCCCTTCCACCTGCTCGTAATAAAACAGGCGCGGGCAGTAAACGAACTCATTCAGCATCCGAGCCCGCATCGGCTCCTGGTTCTTTTCGGCTGGTTTTCTCGTCGCAGGATCGGTCAACGACTCCGCCACCTCCAGCAT
>NZ_JBIPNG010000677.1:0-2712 GCF_044373815.1 Prosthecobacter sp.
CTTCGCATCCGGCGTGGTCAGCGCAGGCACGTTGGCAGGCGGCGGCGGTGGTGGCCTGCCGATGATGGACTCCAGCATCCACACGCCGCGATGCACCGGGCGGTGACGTGTGCCGTCAGAGGTGAGGCTGAGCACGGAAGCCTGCGTGAGCAATCCACCGCGATGATCCTCCGGCTTCAGCACCACGCGTTGCAATTGATCCCCACGAACGCCTTCAATGCCGTAGTGCATGGCCAGGCGCTCATTGATCATCGACCAGTCGGAGTCGAGAAACTCGCGCAGGCTGCCGTTGCGCTTCAGCACTTCCTTGAAGAAGCCCAGCGTCTCCGCCACCATGCTCTGCTCCAAATTCTCGTCGTAGTCGGGATACAGCTCCTTGTCCGGCGGGAACATGCCCACCTTGCGCAGTTGCAGCCACTGGCGCGGGAAACTGTCGGCAAACTCCTGCGCCTTGGGATCCGCGAGCATGCGCTGCACTTCGGCACGCAGTGTTTTCGCATCGTGCAGCTTGCCTTGCTTGGCGAGCTCCAGCAGATGCTCATCCGGCATCGAGCTCCACAGGAAGTAGGAGAGGCGGGAGGCAAGTTCGTAATCGCTGAGCGTCGGCGCAGCCTTCGCGGCATCGCCCTCCTCGAGATAAAGAAAACTCTTCGCGCACATCACACCGATGAGTCCGTTCTTCACCGCCACCTCAAACGAATCGCCCAGCTCCAGCGACTTGTTCACGGGTTGCATCAGGCGCTCGATCTCCTTCGCCTGCACCGGCCTGCGCCAGGCGCGTGTGGCAAACTGCGTCAGGATTTCCCGCGCATCTTTGCTCACATAGATCTTCTGGTGCGCCTTCGTCGGCCAAGAATCCACGATGGGCCCGTCCCACTCCACGGTGTCCACGATCAGCGTCGGCTGGATCGGTTTGAAGTCATCGTCCGTGAGCTTGAGCTGCCACGGCACGCGGCTGCGGGTGTTGGTAAAGGCGTTCGGCGTGCCGCTGTGGCGCGAGCGCCGGCCTTCGGGGTTCGGCCCCGGCACGGAGTTGATGATGCGCACCGGATATTTTCCCGCCACCAGATGCACGCGTGCCTCGACAGTGATGGGTTTGTCTTCCGGCGCATCGATGTCCTGCTCGATCAATGTGGTGTTGATGCTCGACAGGTACACCTTCAGGCGCGGCGCACGACCACCGGCGGGGCGCAGACCGCTGAGCTTCAGCCGCAGCAGGTAGTCGCCCGTCGTCTTGATCTCGATGTTCCAGGAATCCGTCGTGTAGTTCCTCGGCACGATCTCGATGCGCACCTTGTCAGCGATGCCACGCGCCTGGTATTCCTCTTTGAAGCCCTTCCAGCGCATGTCGAAGGCTTCCCAGCGGATCACCTCGCGCTTCGGCTCTGGCCGCAAAGAAAGCGCTTCATCGAGAATCGCATCCGCAGCGGACAAATATTTTTCAATGTGCGCAGGCGAAAGCGTCAGCACGGAGCCGATGCGTTCAAAGCCCTTCCAGTCCGGATCTTCCGGCAGTCCGCTCGGTGCTTTGACATCAAAGTTCACGCCCAGTAGATCGCGCACGGTGTTGCCATACTCATCACGCGTCAGTTTGCGAAAGGCCACACGCTCACCCGCCGAAGACTGGCGCACGGTTTCGGCCTCACGCAGTTGCAGCAGGATCCAGTCGGCCACCTTGGAAATCTCCTCCGGCTTCGGCCTGGCTTCATCCTCCGGCGGCATGTCGCCCGAGTTGATGCGGCTCATGATCTCCTCCCAGTGCCCCATGATCTTCGGCGACTGCAGGTCCACGCTGAGATTGTCCACGCGCAGATCCCCCTTCTGCTTCTTGGTGCCGTGGCAGCTGTTGCAGTGCTGCTCAAAGAAAGGGCGCATGAGGCCGATCAGATCACGCGATTCTGCCCCCATGGCGGCATGGGAGGTCAGCAGTGCAGTAGCGGTCAGCGCAGGAAGCAGGAAGCGTGTCATCGGTCTTGAGTTCAAACGGTGCCCCCCTGAGCTTTGTGCACCTCCCCCGAATGTTCGGGGGACCCTGCGGCAGCAGAACGCGGTGGCAGGGCGGTCCCCTCCTCGCTAGGCTCCCTTCACGGTGCGTCACCTCCTCCATCCATGCTTTGGCGTTCTCCTCATGCTCTGGGGCGGGACGGCCCATGGCGAGCTCACATCATGGATTCCTGAAATGCGGACCCTTGCAGCAGAGCGCACAGCTTTGCAGGAAAAGCTCAGCGTCATGCCGGCAGCACCGGAAGTGCAACTCACCCAGCGTCTGGGCTGGCACAGCGAGTACTCATCCTCCCAAGACAAAGCCGAATGGGTGGAGCTGAATCTGGGGCAGGCGCAGCAGATTGACTCCGTGGTGCTCATCGCACCGCCTCCCAATGGAGCCGCCGTGGGCAAAGGCTACGGTTTCCCTGTGCGCTTCTACGTCGAGCTTCTGGATGAGGGCGAGGACAATGAACGCACGATCATCGCCGACTACACCGACGCCGATTTCCCCAATCCAGGCCTGCTCCCCGTGGTGATCCCCGCAGGCGGACGCATGGCGCAAAAGGTGCGCATCACCGCGACGCGTCTCTGCACCACAGGCGAACGCAGCTTCTGCGCCTTGGGCGAAGTGATGCTGCTGCAAGGAAAGCAAAACCTCGGCGCGCGCCTGGAAGCCATCGGCCCCAATGCCGTGAGAGCCAGCAGCAGCCAGGGCACACGCCCCGA
>NZ_JBIPNG010000678.1:0-2711 GCF_044373815.1 Prosthecobacter sp.
AAGGCCTTGTGGAGGTGGACGACAAGACCGGCGCCGCCACCAAGAAGCTGGAAAAAGGCCAGCGCGTGGACCGTGGCTGGTCGCAGAGACAGATGCACCCCTCCGCCGGCGATGACGCCGATGCCGAGCCCAGCCGCTGGCAGCCCTCCATCGTCATGGATGCCGGAGACGGCTGGCAGGCCGTCACCACAGCGTTTGGCCGTGGCAAAGACAGCTACATCCAGTCTTCTGATAAAATGCCGAACGACTTCGGCACGCACCCCTTCTTCCGCGTGAAGCGCAGCAAGGACACCAAGCCCGACCTCAACCGCAAAGGCTACATCGCCTTTGACCTCAGCAAGTTTCGCGGTCGCGCCATCGAGGATGCGGAACTCGTGCTCACCATCGAGCCCAGCGAACTCGGCTTCGCCAGCTTCGTGCCGGACAGCACCTTCGCCGTCTATGGCGTGCTGGATGAAAGCGCCGACGCCTGGGAAGAAGCCGGCCTGACCTGGCAGCAAGCCCCCGCCCACGACCCCGCGCAGCCCGACCGCCACCTCCCCGTGGCCACCAAAGTCAAACTCCTCGGCAAGTTCGAGATCGCCCAGGGCATCAATCGCGGTACCCGCAAACTGCGCGGCAAAGACCTCGCCGATTTCCTCAGCGCCGACACCAATCAGATCGCCACCCTGATCATCTGCCGCGAGACCAACGAGGACCAGGAAAGCGGCCTCGTCCACGCCTTCGCCACCAAGGAGAACGGCACACGCTCCGCGCCGATGCTGCGGGTGAAGGTACGGTGATGCAGCCCGCCACCGGAGGCACGCAGCGCTCCGTGAGCAACAAACACTCCGCGAGCACCCAGCGCCCCTGGAGCGCGGGCCTCCGAGCCCGCAGCACTCCGCCAGCAACAAGCATTCCGCGAACACCCAGCGCCGAAGGAGCGCGGACCTCCGAGTCCGCAGCACTCCGCCAGCGATGGATGCTCCGCTTGGCTCAAGCGCCCACATATGGCGACTACTTGAATAGCACCTGAGTAGCTGGAAGTCGTGGGCCTACGCCGCTTGTCCCGTCCGATTGATTAAAATCGGCACGCCTGCTGTCTGCGGAGCGCTGCGGACTCGGAGATCCGCGCTCCGCCACTCTTTATTAAAAGCGGCGCGCATGCTGTCTGCGGGGCGCTGCGGACTCGGAGGTCCGCGCTCCACAGAGTCCAGCGGTGCAGCGGCTCAACGCCCCCCAGCCTCACCGTATCCTGATCGGCTTCGCAATGGGGTGGTATTTCTGGATCCACACCAGGGTGAAAAACAGCCGCAGGCGCCACCAGGTGCCGAAGGTCATCTGGGTGCGACCGGCCAGCGTGCAGTTGATGGCGCAGAGCAGGCGGAACTTGTTGCTCGGCTGGAAGAAAATCTGCGCAAAGTGCTTGGTGTAAAACCGCTCGATGAACTGCCAGAAGCCGCTCACGTGCCTGCGGGTGGCCCATTCATACCGCTTCATGGCAAAGGTGTAAGCCTTGCCTGCGGCAATGGCCGCATGCACCACCTTCGCCCCCTGCCGGCCGCTGCTCATGGCCAGCATGACGCCGCTGGAGAACACCGGATCAATGAACCCTGCGGCATCCCCCACGCGCACGATGCGGTCGGAAACGAGCTTGCGGTTCGTGTAGGAAAAATCGGTGAGCACATGCCCCTGCGTGATGGGCTTGGCGTTGATCATGCGCTCGCGCAAGGCCCGCGTGTTTTGCACCGCATCGTCAAACACCTCCTGCGGGTCCTTCTTCAGCGCCTTGAACTGCGCCTGATCCAGCACGAGGCCCACGCTCACCTTGTCATCGGAAAGCGGGATCATCCAAAACCAGGAGTTTTCGCGGCGGATGATCAGGATGTCGCCCTTCTCCTCCCCGGTGGTCATCTGCACGCCGCTGTAGTGGCCGAAGATGGAGATCTTTTTGTGTTCGGGGTAGTAGTCCCGCAGGTTCTCGCGGTTCGCCGTGAAGTTGCCCAGCCCGCTGGCATCCATGAGAAACGCCGCCTGCACTTCGTGCTCCACGCCGTCCTTGGCGCGAAACTTCACCGTCACGCGGTCTTTTTCCACGCGGTGCTCGGTGACCAGCGCCTCCTCCCGCACCTCCGCGCCCAGCTCCTCCGCATGGCGCAGCAGGATGTCGTCAAACGTCGCCCGCTCGACTTGCAGCGACTCTGGAAACTCGGTGAACGAGCCCCGCGAAAAATTCATCCGCGTGTGGATCGAGCCGTCGCCCATCCAAAACTGCGCGCCGCGCTTCACCATGAACCCGGCGGCCTGGATCTTCGACCACACGCCCAGTTCATCAAAGATGCTGCGATTGTAGGGCAGCAAGGACTCGCCGATGTGAAAGCGGGGAAACTTGGCCTTTTCCAGCACCAGCACGCTACGACCGGCCTGACGCAGTGTGGCCGCAGCCGTGGCCCCTGCAGGCCCGCCGCCGATGACAATGACATCCCAGTTTTTTTGGCTCATGTGTGAGTGTGATGCATGGCCGATTAACGCGCAGGCGCAAGGGATGGCCGCGAAAATGAGGCAAAAATTTTCAGCGCATCCCCTGGGCCGTGCCGGAGGTCGCTCCGCGAGCGCTCAGCGTCCCATGGAGCGCGGACCTCCGAGTCCGCAGCAGGTCGCAATCACGCGGCGGGTGGCGCTTCACTGCAAACGCCGCCAACACGAGAGGCTTCGGCAGAGAGAATGAACGA
>NZ_JBIPNG010000020.1:0-29897 GCF_044373815.1 Prosthecobacter sp.
TGGGTCGAACGAAAAAGGAGGCGTCCTGAATACTGCGTCAATGCCGCTCCCAATCTTTCAATCCAGCTTCAAACCAAGCACCGCCAGCCTGAACATCCGGGAGATCTCCCGTGGGTTTTGCGCCCTGCTGTGCGGGGCGGGGCTGAGTGGTTTCTGCCCTGCAAGGGCTGAGTCCCAGACTGCCGCCCAGACTGCCGCCCAGACTGCCGCCACGGCGGTGCCTGCGGCTGCTCCGACGGCTGTGTCACAGCTGGGGAATTTGTATGTGCGGGAGTATCGCGTGCGGGGGAACAAGATCCTGAAGGCGATCGAGATCGAGGAGGCGGTGTATCCGTTCATGGGGCCGGGCCGGGGGGAGCAGGACATCGAGGGGGCGCGCTTGGCGCTGGAGAAAGTTTACAAGGCGAAGGGCTACCAGAGCGTGGGCGTGCAGGTGCCGCAGCAGACGGGTGCGCGTGGTGTGATCTACCTGGAAGTGGTAGAAACGCCCGTGGGCCGCCTGCGGGTGAAGGGCGCGCGGTATTTCCTGCCGAGCAAGATCAAGGAGATGGCGCCTTCGATGAAGGAGGGCACGGTGCCGAACTTCAATGAGATCAGCAAGGACATCGTGGCGCTGAACCGCTGGCGTGACCGGAAGATCACTCCTGAGCTGCGCGCGGGCGTGGTGCCGGGGACGGTGGACATCGACCTGAATGTGGAGGACAAGCTGCCGCTGCACGGGAGCTGGGAGATCAACAACCAGCACAATGCGAACACGGTGCCGCTGCGACTGAGCGGATCGCTGAGCTACAGCAACCTGTGGCAGATGGGCCACACGCTGGGCGTGAGCTTTCAAGTGGCTCCGGAACGGATGACGGACAGCGCGGTGTATTCGGCGTTTTACCAGGCGCCGGTGCACAGTGTGGAAGGGCTGAGCGTGATGCTGACGGGCACGGTGCAGGACAGCAACATCGCGGCGCTGGGCGGGACGACGGTGATCGGCAAGGGGCAGATCGTGGGCTTTCGCCTGATGAAGACGCTGCCGGCGAAGCAGGGGTACTTTCACTCGATCAGCTTTGGCATCGACTACAAAAACTTTGTGCAGGATGTGAACGCGGGCGGCGCGCTGGTTTCCTCCCCCATCGCGTATTACCCCTTCAACCTGGCCTACAGCGGGAGCCGCGTGACGGACAACACGTTCACGGAATTCAATGCGGCGCTGACGTGGCATTTGATGGGGATGGGCGGATCGCAGACGGAGTTTGCGGCGCGGCGGTTTGCGGCGACGGACAGCTTCTTCTACTTCCGCGGGGATCTTTCCCACACGCATGATGTGGCGCAGGGCTTCCAGATTTACACACGGGTGCAGGGGCAGGCGACGCCGGATGCGCTGATCAACACGGAACAGACTTCGGGTGGTGGATACAATACCGCGCGCGGGTATCAGGTCGCAACGCGGCTGGGGGACTCGGGGATTTTTGGCTCGCTGGAGTTTCGCAGTCCGAACTTCATCGGCACGGCGAAGGACCGTGAGAACCAGTGGCGCGTGTATGCCTTCCTGGAAGGCGGCAAGCTTTACACGAACAAGACGCTGCCTGCGGAGAAGCGCAGCTATGACCTGGCCAGCGCGGGCTTTGGCACACGCATCCGCTATTTGAACCACATCACCGGATCGGTGGATCTGGCGATGCCGCTGGTCTCGCAGCCGAACGCGCTGGCGCATGACCTGTTCCTCCTCTTCCGCCTCGGAATGGATTTCTAGGCCGCCCCCCTTTTTTCACTCTCTCAATGCACAGCCCCTCCTCACGCTTCATGTCCCGCAAACCACGCATCCTGACTTCTCTGCTGCTTGCCCTGGCGCTCACGTCCTCACTTGCCTCCGCTGCTGAAGCGAACTGGTGGGATGCGAAGTGGCCCACGCGCAAAAAGATCGACATCGACACGACCGGCAAGGGCGTGGCGATTGCGGAACCCATTGGTACGACCGCAGTGCTGGTGCGCCTGCACGAAGGGGTGTTCAGCTTCATGTCCTCGAAGGAGGACGGGAGCGATCTGCGCTTTCTGGCGGATGACCACAAGACGGAGCTGAAGCACCATGTGGAAAAGTGGGACTCTTTGCTGAATGAGGCGTACGTGTGGGTGCAGGTGCCTGACCTGAAGCCTGCGAGCGCGACGAGCATCTGGCTCTATTACGGCAACACGGAGGCACCCGCGCCTGCGGCGGCCAAGGAAACGTATGATGCGAACACGACGCTGGTGTACCACTTTGCGGATGCTTCGAAGGCGGGCACGGATTCTTCGGCCACGGGCGCGAATGCGGAAGGTGCGCCACCACCGGCAGCGGGATCGCTGATCGGCGGCGGGCTGCGTGTGTTTGGACAGACGGCGATCAAGGCCCCTGCCCCGCCGCTGGGTGAATGGGCTCCGGGTGCGCCGCTGACGGTGTCTGCGTGGGTCAAGCCATCCGCACTGCAGCCGAATGCAGTGATCCTGAGCCGCCGTGAGGGTGCGAACGCTTTCATCCTGGGTCTGGACAACGGCATTCCGTTTGTGGAGCTGAACAAGCAGCGCAGCAGCGTGGGTGCGCCCATTGCAGCGGGTGCATGGCATCATGTGGCGGCAGTGGCGGATGCGGGAACCATCACGGTGTATGTGGATGGCAAATCGTATGGCGCGCTGACGGCGGCGATGCCGCTGCTCAAGGGTCCGGTGGAGATCGACAAGGACACGTCTCCTGCGGCGGCGAGCTTCGTGGGTTACACGGGTGAGATTGATGAACTGCAGATTTCGAAGACGGCGCGGCCTGCGGGTTTCGTGCGCTTTGCGGCGGTGAACCAGGGAACGACGGCGGATGCGGCCAAGCTGATCACGCTGGGTGAGGACGAGGCCTCCGACCACGAGGAAGAGAGCGAGATCATGAAGCATGTCTCGCTGATCACGGACATCTCAAAGGACCTGACGTTTGACGGCTGGGTGGTGATCTTTCTCTGCACGTTGCTGGCCATCGTGGGCTGGATCATTGCCGCAGGGAAGATCATGTATCTCAACACGATCGAGAAAGCCTCCAAGGAGTTCATGAAGCGCTGGGAGAAGATTTCGTCTGACCTGACCGCCATCGACACGGAAGACAACGACAGCATTAAAAACATTGGCGGCAATGTGAGTGGCAAAATGCAGAAGCTGATGAAGCAGTCGCCGCTGTATCAGCTCTACCATCTGGGCGCGGATGAAATCAGCCACCGCATGAAGTCCTACCGCCAGGTGACCTTCAATCCGCAGGAGAAGAAGGAGGCGAAGGTGATGGGACTTTCCGGGCGCTCGATCCAGGCGATCAAGGCGACGCTGCATGGCGGCATGGTGCGCGAGGTGCAGAAGCTGAACGGGAAGCTGGTGTTCCTGACGATCGGCATCGCGGGTGGTCCTTACCTGGGACTGCTGGGAACGGTGATCGGGGTTATGATCACGTTCGCCGTCATTGCGAAATCCGGCGAGGTGGAAGTGAACTCCATTGCTCCTGGTATTGCGGGTGCTCTGCTGGCGACGGTGGCGGGTCTGGCGGTGGCCATTCCGGCGCTGTTTATCTACAGCTACCTGAGCTCACGGATCAAGGATGTGGTCTCGAACATGGAGACCTTCATCGACGAGTTCGTCACGAAGATGGCCGAACACTACAAGGAGTAACCGCACACTCTCATGGACGCCGACAACAAATCCTACGATGACATCAACGTCACGCCGATGGTGGACCTCTACCTGGTGCTGCTGCTGATCTTCATCATCATGACGACCGCCGGGGTGCAGGGTGTGAAGGTGAACCTGCCACGCGGCGGGCCCTCCACATCCAAGCCGATCGAAGGACCGAAGATGCAGGCGGTGACGGTGGACAACCAGGGGAACATCAAGCTGAACGCGACGGCGGTGACTCTTGATGAGCTTTCCAGCAAGCTGGAGTCGATCAAGGCGGCGATGCCGGACGCACCGATCGTCGTGCGCGGAGACAGCGGCACGCAGTACCAGACCGTCATGGATGTGCTGACGGCGGTGGGCCGCGCGGGCTTCACGAACATCGGGCTGGCGACGCAGGCGAAGAAGTAAGCAACGATTTTTCTACCCTACCATGGCAACCAATCACAACGACGACGACGAGCCCGGATTCATCCGGCGGTATCTCGTGCTGCTGATTATCGGCGGGCTGGGGCTCGCAGGCGGTGGCTACATGTACATGAACCACAAGCCTTCGAAGGCTTCGCCGAAGAAGAAGATGGAGATGATTTCGATCTCCATGCCTCCCCCGCCGCCGCCACCACCGCCGCCGCCTCCTAAAAAGGAAGAGCCGCCGCCGGAGGAGAAGGAAGAAAAGATGATCGAGCAGGCGCCGGAAGAGGTCGTGGACAAGCCGGTGGACAAACCGATGGACAAGCCTGCGGATGAACCGCTGGGCACGGCCATTGGCGGAGGCAACGGCAGCGGGCTGGGCCTTGGCGGCGGCGGTGGTGGCGGCGGCGGCATGATCGGCGGCGGCGGCAGAGGCGGCAGCAAGTGGGGCTCCTATGCCGGGCAGGTGCAGAACCGCCTGGCGGATGCGCTGCGCAACAACGCGGTGACCAAGAGCGCGGGATTTACCAACGTGATCAAAATCTGGGCTGACAACACCGGGCGCATCGTGCGGGTGAAGCTCACGGGCACGACGGGCGACAGCAAGCTGGACTCCGCGATCGAGAACGAAGTCTTCAGAGGGCTGGTCCTTAACGAGCCACCACCGGATGACATGCCCATGCCCATCAATCTGCGACTCACCGCACGCAAACCGAACTGAAGTCCCCTTCCCTTTTTTCTCCCTGCTCCATGCTCACTCCAAAACAAGTCTGGCGAAGAACGTACGCCTGTTTCACCGCCTCCCTCCTCGCAGCTCTGCAACCATCATTGATGTTTGCGGCGGAACCCGCCCTGCCTGCGCCGCTACCGCTGCTGGCTGAGAATGCGCCGCCTGCGACCGCAGCTGCAACGGCGACTTCCTCAAGCACTCCAGCGCCGATCTCGACCGATCCCGCTGAAGCGGTGCCGGTGCTGCCGGACCCGAATGCTGCGCCACCGCAGGCGATGACACCGTCGCAGAATGTGACGCTGAACCTGATCAACCGACTGGTGCAAAAGGGCATCCTCACGCATGGTGAGGCGTCTGATTTGATCAAGGGCGCGGAAGAGGATGCGGCCTTTGCGAAGGCCCAGGCCCAGGCGCTGGCGGAAACGCAGGCGGCGGTGGCGGCCCAAACCGCGATGCCGCCGGTGCAGCCGGACGCCGAGGAGGTGCGCGTGACGTACATCCCTGAATCTGTGAAGGCGCAGATCCGCGACCAGCTGCGGACGGAAGTCTTCGCGCAGGCACAGGCGCAGCATTGGGCCGCCCCGGGTTCGATGCCGGAGTGGACGCAGCGCCTCAAGATGTTTGGAGATGTGCGCACGCTGTACCAAGGGTTCAATTTTGCCGATGGCAATGACAGCACGACGGGCGCCTTCCCGAACTTCAACGCGATCAACAGCGGACAGCCGTTCAATTTCGGGACTGATAACAATGGTCTGATCCCACCGCAGCTCAATGTGGACAAGAGCCGTGACACCTACCTGCTGCGCATGCGTCTGGGCTTTGACATTGATCTGGAGGACGGCTTCACCGCCGGCATCCGCTTTGCGACGGGCACGACGAACACACCGGTGTCCACCAACCAGGCGCTGGGCTCCGCAGGTCCCGGGGGCCAGGGACAGGGTGGGAACTTCTCGAAGTATCAGCTGTGGCTGGACCGTGCGTTTGTGAAATACGACGCCTCGCTGTCGCAGGACTCGCATATTGCTTTCTGGCTGGGCCGGTTTGACAACCTGTTCATGACTTCGAGTGAGATCATGTGGGACAGGGACGTGGCGCTGGACGGCATCGCGTTTAAACTGGACCAGACGTGGAACTCGAACTTCAAAACTTGGGTGAGCGGCGGTGCGTTCGCGGTGTTCAACACCGCGCTGAACTTCCCCGACAACAGCACGACGAAGGCACAGAGCTACGACAAGTACCTGTTCGCCGCGCAGTTTGGCGTGGAGTTCAAGGTCACCGATGACATCGAGGGCAAAATGAGCCTCGCGTATTACGACTGGGAGAACATCGAAGGTCGATTCTCCAGCCCGTTCGTCCCGGCCTCCGTCAACGACGTGGGTGACACTGACAACAGCCGGCCGATGTTTGCGCAGAAAGGCAACACGTACCGGAAGATCCGCAACATCACCCCGACGGCAGGAGCACTGCCCGGGGGCAACTTGAACGGGACGGTGGCCCAGTATCAATACTTCGGTCTGGCCACGAAGTTCCGCCAGATCGCCTGGTCGGGACGGCTGGACTTCAATCATATGAGGCCGTTGCAGGTGTCCCTGCTGGGAGAGTTTGTGAAAAACGTGGGCCTCGACCAGACCGCGATGAGCAATCTGAACCGGGCTGACCCGGTGGTGAACAACCGCAGCGGCGGCACGGGCAACTGGGAAGGTGGAGACACTGCGTGGTACATGGGAGTGAACGTGGGCAAGCCCTACACCCTCTTCAATGAACGTGGCGACTGGAACGTGGGCGTGGGCTACCGCTACGTGGAGTCTGACTCCGTGGTTGATGGATTCACGGAGTCCAACTTCGGCGGCGGCGGCACGAACTTTAAGGGCTACACGTTGAGTGCGGCCATGGCGCTTTCCAAAGCGACTGCAATCCGCCTTACCTACATGTCCGCCACCCAGATCGCCGGGCCGACGCTGCGCTCGGACGTCGTGAGGCTTGAACTTAATGCCAAATTTTAATTATGAAGCAACGCATTGCATCCCTGATCCTTTTTGCCGGCCTCATGACCGGTGCCACTCACGCCGCCGAGGAGGCGGACCCCGCCATGGCCGTGCTGAAACGCATGCGCGACCAGCTGCGCAACGTCATGATTCTACAGCAGAAAACAGAGGCTGAGCGCGCGACGCTGCAGGCTGCGAACGTGGAGCTGGAGGAGAAGGTCAAGAAGCAGGAGGCTGACTTCAAGAAGCTGGCCAAGGACAGCAACGCGCAGAAGGACGCCGATGCCAAAGCCATCGCGGAACTGAAGGCGAAGGTGATGGCGGATGAGCGCGAGAAGGCGCAGCTGCAGGAGGCGCTGGCCAGCTGGAAGGCCGGGCACGAGAAGCTCAAGCAGGCGGCGATGAAGGTGGATGCGCAGCGTGCGGAGCTGTCGGCAAGGGTGATTTTGCAGGACCGCAAGGTGGCGAATTATCAGCGCAAGAACGACGAGCTGTTCAAGGTGGGCAGCGAGATCCTCTCCAAGTATGAGGGCTTTGGACTGGGCACGGCGATCACCGCGCGTGAGCCGTTCACACGCAACATGCGGGTGAAGCTGGAAACGCTGGTGCAGGACTACGGCGACAAGCTGGTGGACAGCAAGATCAAGCCTGACGAGGCGCCGAAGAGCAGCGCGAAACCAACGCCGAAAGATGACCCTGCCAAGGTGCAGGCACCCGCGAAACGCTGACATAATGATGATGATGATGATGCGCTCAAACCTGTGGTCCTGCGTGCTGCTTTGCTGCGGCTTGAACAGCCTTTTAATGGCGGAAGAAAGCGACCCGGTGATTGGGAGCATCGGAGAGACCGAGGTGCACCAGAGCGAGGTGCTGGCGTCCTTTGGCAAGCTGGGCGATGTGGAGAAGGAAGCGCTGGCCCGTGACCCGGCCACGCTGACCAAGCTGGTGAGATCGCTGCTGGTGCAGCGGGTGATCCTGCAGGAGGCACTGAGCAAAAAGTGGGACGAGGAGCCGGAGACGCAGACGCTGATCAAGAACACGCGTGAAGCGGCCATCACGGACAGTTATTTGAAAGCGGTGAACCGGCCGCCGGAAGGCTACCCGAGCGAGGCCGAGCTGAAGGCAGCGTATGAAAACGGACGTGCGGCGCTGACGGTGCCGAGGTCGTTCCGGCTGGCGCAGATTTTTGTGGCCGACGAATCCGGTGCGGAGAAGAAGCTGAAGGCGGTGCAGCAACGGCTGAAGGAAAGCCCGGCGAGCTTTGCGCAGGTGGCGCGTGAGATGAGCGAGGAGAAGGAGAGCGCGTCACGCGACGGGGAGATCGGCTGGCTGAGGGAGCAGCAGATCCAGCCTGAGATCCTGGCGCAGCTGCCGCAGCTCAAAGTGAACGCGATTTCCGCCCCGGTAAGACTCAAGGATGGGTGGCATCTGCTCAAGGTGATGGACATGCGCGAGCCGTTCACGCCGATCTTTGACCAGGTGCGCGCGCAGCTGGCGCAGCGGATGCGGGCCGAGAAGAGCAGCGCCAACATCCAGTCGTATGTGTCGGAAGTGTTGCACAATCACCCTGTGGCTATCAACGAGGTCGCGCTGTCTAAGCTCATGCAAAACGCGCCCTCCACTGATGCCGGCGTGAAACCTTGATTGCCCCCGTTATGAAGCTTTTCCCCCTTACTTTTTCGAAACCCCACCGCTTTTCTTACGCGCATGTGCTGCTGGTGCATGTGCTCGTGGTCCTGACAGGACTGGCACCGACGCCGCTGATCGCGGACATGCTGAGCACGAACATCGGGATCGCCACGGGTGGTGGCAGCGGCGGAACGCCCGCTGCGACAGCGCCGGGAGCGGCAAACGCCATCGACACTGCCGCAGCGACGGCGCAGGCGCATGCGAATGCGCAGGACATGCTGAGCCGGAACACGATGGCGCTGGAAGCGGTGAACGCCATGCAGGAGGCCGCGCGTGCAGCGGCGGCGAACGCGACGAATGCGGGAGCGAACCCGAACTTTCCCGGGCAGACTTTGCCGGACGTACCGAATGGACTGGGTGTGGGCGGGTTGGACATCAATGGTGCGCCCACCGGAGCGAATGCGCCGACGCAGTCGCTGCAGAACGCGCACACGATTGTGACGATCCAGCAGACGCAGCAGCAGGCGCTGCTGAACTGGAACACGTTCAACGTGGGCAGTGACACGACGGTGAAGTTTGACCAAAGCGCGGGCGGCGCGGATGCGGGGACGTGGATCGCCTTCAACAAAGTCACGGATCCGTCGGGCAATCCGACGCAGATCCTGGGGTCCATCGAGGCGCAGGGCCAGGTGTACCTCATCAATCAAAACGGGATCATCTTCGGCGGAGCGAGCGAGGTGAACACGCATGCGATGGTGGCTTCTGCGCTGCCGCTCAATGACAACCTGGTGACGCGCGGGCTGCTGAACAATCCGGATTCGCAGTTCCTCTTTTCGGCCAACGCCCAGTCTTCAGGCAGCAAGGGGCCAACCCCGGCCTACACGCCCCCTGCACGGCCCAACACCCCGGGGAACCGCATTGGCAACGTCACCGTGCAAGCAGGAGCGCGGATCACCGCTCCGACCTCATCCGCCAATGTGGGCGGGCGTGTGGCATTGATCGGGCCGAATGTGACGAACAACGGCACCATCAGCACTCCGGACGGCCAGACGATTCTTGCAGCAGGGATGCAGGTGGGATTTGACGCGCATAGTTCGGATGATCCTTCTTTGCGCGGCCTGGACGTCTATGTGGGCGATGTGGGAAGCTATGGCGGCACGGCGACGAATGCGGGCCTGATCGAAGCCCCGCGAGGCAGCGTGGTGGTCACGGGTAAAAACGTGAACCAGAACGGGTTCATCGACAGCAGCACGTCGGTGGCGCTGAACGGACGGATTGACCTGCTGGCGAACTACAACGCGGTGGCCAACATCAACTATAATCCGACGAATAAAAGCTTTGGGCCAGTTTTTGTTTATCCGTCCGGCACATCCACCGGCATTGTGAAGGCGGGTGAAGGCTCCGTCATGCAGATCCTGCCGGAGTGGTCCAGCAACACCAAGGTGGTCGGCACGGAGCTGGCGCTGAAATCTCAGATCAACATGCAGGGTCTGGGGATTTACCTGGGGCAGAATTCAGTCCTGCTGGCCCCCAATGCGAACGTGGCAATCAGCGCGGGGATCTGGGATCTCGACATGCGGACCGGAACGACCAACCTGGATTTTGTACATGCGGGTGGCCAGGTGTATCTGGATGAGGGAGCGGTGATTGACGTGGCGGGCTCCACGGCAGTCTCCTCGACGCTGTCCCAATACATCGTGTCGATCGTGCTGCGAGGCAGTGAGCTGGCGGATGCTGCGCTGCAGCGCAACAGCAACCTGCGCGGCGCCACGATCACGGTGGACTTGCGCAAGCAGGGAGTGCGCAGTGACGGCACGACCTGGGTAGGAACCCCGCTGGCAAACCTCACGGGCTATCTGGCAGTCATCGAACGCACGGTGGGCCAGCTCACCACCGCAGGCGGCACGGTCACCCTGACCGCAGGTGACTCGGTGGTCATGCAAAATGGTTCTGTGGTGAATGTCTCCAGCGGCTATGAGGACTTTGGCGGTGGCACGGTGGCAACCACACAACTGGCGGTAGGCGGCAACCTGGTCGACATCGCCAACGCTGATCCGAACATAGCCTATGACGGGATCTACACCGGGAGCACCTCCGTCGTTGACACGCGCTGGGGCACTTCCGAAACCACGACCGGCATCTTCGCGACCAACAGCCACTACGAGTCTGCTTACAGCAATGGTGGCAAAGGGGGCAGCCTGGAGATTGCGGCAGGGTCCATGGCTCTGGATGGAAGATTGACGGGGCACACCATCATTGGCCCCCAGCAGCTTGAAATAGCGCCGCAGCAAAGCAGTCTGGCGATCAAATTTCAGGCCCAGCAGGTGAGCCGAAACCCGCAGAAACTGCCGCTGTATTCTCCGACCCCCCCGGACGTGGAGTTTAGTAACGCGAGTGGGACGCAGGTCGCCGTGGGCGCTTTTCCAAGCGGTGGCGGCATCGCAGCGCTGCCTCAGGCGCGTCGTGACAATGTGTTGCTTTCACCCGATCTGCTGACCACGCAGGGATTTGGTTCACTGCTGGTGAACAACAGTGACGGTGACATCCTGGTGCCTGCCGGCGTGTCTCTTGATGCCCCAGCAACGGGCACCATCATTTTTTATGGCGCCAACATCAACATCCAAGGCACGCTGTCAGCGCCTGGCGGCCAGATCAGTCTCACCGCCTACAACATTTCCCCTTATGAAACAGCCCGGCTGACGGCCCTGGGCTCAAGCGCGGTGCATCCCACGCCGAATGCTGGACGCGGCAAGGTAACACTGGGTGCGTCTGCGGTGCTAAGCACAGCGGGTCTGGTGATTAACGACCGCTCGGATGCACTGGCACCCCTGTCAGTCCCGCATTGGATTGCGAGCACGCAAGGTTATGTCAGCACGAGCCAGGGCGGCAGCATCCATATTCAAAGCTACACGGCGGATCTCGCAGCAGGCGGTGTGCTGGATGTCTCTGGCGGCCTGATCTCCAGCAACAGCATCGCCTACGGGAATGCTGGTTCGATTTCGATTCAGGCAGGCAATGATCCCTTGATAGGCTCGCTGCTCGGCGGTCAGCTCATACTTGGAGCGACCTTGAAAGGTTACTCAGGTGCCAACGGAGGCTCGCTTGCCCTGCAGGCAACGCTCATTCAAGTGGGAGGAACAGCAACGTATGCGAACACCCTGGTGCTCCAGCCGGAATTCTTCAGCGCCGGCGGTTTCAGCCAGTTTAAACTCACGGGACTGGGAGCAGACATCAGCACAGCGCCTGCGGTCGGGCAGGCTTTTGCACCTGCCGTGCTCATCGCTCCTGGCACGATCATCCGTCCGGTGGTGAGCAGCCTGCAGGCCGCGATTAATCAGTCCGGAGGATCGAGCTCCATCACCACGTCCATCGTGGTGAATCCTGAGGGCTACCGCCAGACGGCGACGCTCGACTTCGAAGCCCCCGGCCTGAAGGACTTTGTCACCGCCTTGCTCAATATTCGTGGCGACATCGTGATGGGAGCCGGGGCGCAGATTGAAACCGACGCGCTGGGCAGTGTCACGCTGCATGGACAAACCGTGGAAATGAACGGAAGCATCGTTGCGCCCGGAGGAGTGGTCACGCTCAAGGGAGCGAGTCGTTTCCCAGAGAACAACAATCCGACGGTCGGCTTTACCACGCTGCATCTGGGTGCAACGAGCCGGGTGAGCACCGCCGGAAAAACCGTGCTGCTGGCGGACCCCTTTGGCCGGCGCGTGGGTTCGGTCTATGCTGGTGGCACGATCAAAGTCGAAGGCAACATCATTGCTGATGCCGGAGCAGTGCTGGATGTCTCCGGCACGAGCAGTGTGCTGGATCTGCTGCCGCAGGAGGCAGGGAACGACCTGGCACCGCGGAGCGCCGTCTCGCAGATGGTGCTGGGAGCCGTGCCCGTGGCAGTGCGCGTCGACAGCAATGGCGGTCTCATTCAACTCACAGGCAGTGATTTTCTTTTTACGCAGGCCACGCTGATCGGCCAGGCGGGCGGTGCCAAGGCACAGGGCGGGACCCTCGTAGTGGCGTCTGACCGGTTTGTTGATCAAGACGCCAGCAATGATGACAAGGACATCACCCTGCTGGTGGCCCAGGATATAGCGTCATTCACCCAGCCGGTGTTTACACCTGGTCAAGCAGTGGTGGGCCAGCCGCTGGGAGCAGGCATCCGGGGCATGGGCTACTTCGGGGCCAATGCATTCCAGCAAGGCGGCTTTGATTCGTTAACGCTGGCAGGGAATGTGGAGTTCCGTGGAGCGGTGGATGTGACGGCGAGAGGCCAGCTGAAGGTGGCGGACGGGGGGGTGCTGGCGGCAGACGCCCTGGTGCGCCTCACCGCACCTTATATTGCCCTGGGCAAAGCCCTGCAGCAGCCGACGCGTGATGAAGAACTGATCAATCCATTCAACGTTATCAATCCAGGCTCCGGTTTCATTCCCAGTGTGTTCAGCCCGACGTTTGGCACTGGCAAACTGGAGGTGACGGCTGATTTGATCGAAACCGGTTTCCTGTCGTTGAGCAAGATCGGCGAGGCCAGTCTGACGGCACGGCAGGAACTGCGTGGCAGCGGCTATCTGGACATTGCGGGCCATCTGACCATCACTGCGGGGCAGGTCTATCCGGTGACCGCCTCCACCTTCACGATCACAGCCTATGATTATGCGGGAGGAAGTGGTTCCATTACTATTGCGGCCTCTGGTGAGACGCCGGATTTCCCGCTGTCTGGCGGCGGCAGACTGAACATCTACGCATCCACCATTACGCAGGGCGGCACCCTGCGTGCTCCGTTTGGCAGCATTCATCTGGGCTGGGATGGCACAGGCACGGCCCCCAAGGGGCTGGTGACGAATTTGAACGCGCCCGTGACGCAGCAGCTCACATTGAAGACTGGCAGCACGACCTCCGTGTCGGCGATCGACCCGACGACAAATGCCGGTGTCATCATTCCGTATGGCATCATCAAAGACGGCACGAACTGGATTGATCCCACGGGCCAGGACATCACCAGCATTGGCGTGCCGGACAAAACGATCCGGATTTCTGCGAACAGCGTGACGACTGAAGCAGGCTCTGAACTGGACATCCGCGGCGGTGGCACATTGTACGGCTACCGCTGGGTGCAGGGCAATGGTGGCACGATGGACATTCTTGATTCAGAGGGCAAGTTTGCGATCATTCCCGGCTATAGTTCCTCCTTTGCGCCGTATGCCCCTTTTGCCACGACGGGATTAAACGTGGCCAACCTGGGCGGCGACAGCGGCTATACGAACAGCAGCCTGAATGTGGGAGATCAGATCTATCTGAAAGGCAATTCTCTGATTGCGGCAGGGACTTATACGCTGCTGCCAGCACGCTATGCATTGCTGCCCGGAGCTTTCCTGATCTCGCCGAACTCGGGAACACCGGCCGATTCCTTGGTGAAACCGGACGGCGCGGCGCTGGCGAACGGGTACCTTTTCAACAGTTTGAATCCGACGGTGACGGGTGCCATTTACCAATCGTTTGAGATCACCCCGCAGAGCGTGGTGAGGCTGCGTGCGGAATACACCGATTACTCGGCGCAGAGTTTCATCTCAGCCTCCCAGGCGAGTTTGAGCCTGCCAGTTTCACGCGGCCCCTTGGACGCAGGCAATGTGCTGATCGGCGCGACGCAGAACATGCAACTGGAAGGCAATCTGACCGCCGCCGGAATGCTCACGGGACGTGGCGGCCGAGTGGACATCAGCAGTCCGTTGGAGATTGTGATCGCGGCACCCGGAGCACCTGCGCAAGCCAACAAGCTGGTGCTGAACTCTGCGCTCCTGAGCGGCTGGAATGCCGAGAGCCTGCTCATCGGTGGTGAACGGACTTATGGCACGAGCAGCACCACAGTGGCCGTGCGCACGAATACCTTAAAGCTGGATGCCGGGGTGTCATTGAGCGGCACGGAAATCATCCTGGTGGCAAATCAGACGGTGACACTGGATGCGGGCGCGGTGATCACGCAGACAGGCACACAGACCGCTGCTGATACACTTGTGGTCGCCGGCAACGGCTCCTTGGTGCGCGTCAGCGGCGTGGTTTCCGCGCAAACATCACGCACGGGAGTGACCACCTCAGCGCTGCCGCAACTGAACGTGGAGGCCGGGGTGCAGATCAGTGGTGCCAGCATCACCCTGGACTCCAGCAACATCACTTCCCTGAACAGCATCACCAGCCTGACCGGCACGGCGATCAATCTGAACAGCGGCCGGATCTCCATGCTGCTGACCGATCCCGGCGCATTGCAGACCACTGGCAGTCTGGTGCTCGGCGGCGCCACTCTTGCCGGACTGCAAAACACCACTGCGCTGTCACTGCTGAGCTACACGTCCATCGACCTCTACGGAACAGGCACGTTCTCCAACACGGGAACACTGGCGCTGCATGCTGGTGAAATTCGCGGTTTTAACAATGGCGGCGGCACGGTGAATTTAACAGCGCAGTCGATCCTGCTCGACAACAGCGCCAACGTTGCGGCAGGAACTGCGGGAGCGTTGTCCGGCACTCTGAACGTCACTGCGGCCAAGATCACCATCGGACAAAATGCCTTGGTGGTGAATCAATTTTCCAATGTGGTGCTCAATGCCTCCAATGGCATTTTGATGCAGGGGACGGGCTCGTTCCGAGCCTTGGGAAACCTGAATGCCATCACGCCCTTCTTCACCGCCGCCAGCAATGCCACGCAGGTGTTTGCAGCGAATGGAGCGCTGACATTGACGCGCCCCGCTGGTGTGCAGCCGGTTCCCGGCACTCTTGGGCTGGGATCCAAGATTTCCTTTGAAGGCAGCACACTCACAGCAGACACCGACATCCTGCTGCCCAGCGGTGTGATTTCAATGCGTGCACTCACGGGTGATCTGCTGATTGGCGGACTGCTGGATGCGGGCGGAGTGGCGAGGACCTTTTTTGATGTGGTGCGCTACACGGATGCCGGACAGGTCACACTGACCGCCGATCTGGGTAACATCACACTTTCTGCGAGCAGCGTGGTCAACGTGGCCGCCAACACTGGTGGTGGCAACGCCGGCACGTTCAGCGTCAGCGCTCCCACCGTGGGTGCGTCTTCAGGTCTTCTGACCTTGAACGGAACACTGCTGGGTCAGGCGGGTGCAGGCGGGACGACGGCCTCGGCCAATATCGATGTCGGCCGTCTTGCCTCCTTCGACACGCTCAATCAAAAACTCAACGGCGGGATGTTCACGAATGTGCGAGATCTGCGCATCCGCAGCGGCGATGTGGTCATTGATACCGTGGCAATTTCTGAAGCGGTCAATGCGCATCATTTCCTGCTGAGCGTGGATCAGGGTTCCATCACAGTCAAAGGCACCATCAATGCCTCCGGGCAGACTGGCGGGCGCATTGATTTGATCGCGAATGGCAACGTGACTTTGAATTCGGGAGCCGTGCTGACCGTGCAAGGGACGGACTTTGACAGTGCCGGCAAGGGAGGAGAAATCAATCTTGAGTCCGGCACACAGCGCAATGGGGTCGTGGGCACAGGCATCGTGAGCATTCTCACGGGATCCACGCTCAATCTCAGCGTCACCAACAAGGACAAGGTGGTGGTGGGCGGCGTGACCAGCACGGTGGCGGGTTCGAGTGCGTCTCTGGGTAAATTCAGCGGCACTCTGCATCTGCGGGCACCGCAGACGACAGCCATCAACAACTACATTCAAATCAATCCGATCAACGGCACGATCATTGATCCTTCGAGCATTTTGATCGAGGGATACAAGCTGTATGATTTCAACCAGGCCAATGTGGTCGTTCAGGGCGGAGCGGCAGGGCTGACGAATCTAGCGGGAGTAACGATCAAGGCTGATGCGTCGAGCGGCACGAGTTTGAAGGGTGATGCGACAGCCTGGATGAACAACTACACCACCATGTTTAACAATCTGGTGAGCGGTAACGCAGGCATCATGGCACTGGAGAGCCAGGGGGCGGGAGTGGTGGTGATCGCGCCGGGCATCGAGATCAGCAATCGTGGCGGCAATATCACACTCGGCGTGGCCAATGTTGGCAGCGGGCAGGGCTCGGCGGCGATCTATGACTTGAATCTGGCCAACTTCCGATTTGGGCCCAAACAGGCGCCGGGGGTTTTGACCATGCGTGCGAGCGGCAATCTGGAATTCTACAACGCTCTGAGTGATGGCTTCACTGTCGCTACGAGTGACACGCGCATCGTTGAGCGCATGTGGCTGGCCACATTGACCGACCTCAACACTGCGCTTCCTGTGAATGTGCAGTCCTGGTCCTACCGCCTGGCAGCAGGTGCGGACTTCACTTCGGTGAACTTCCGTGATGTGGCCGCGCTGGCCACTTTGGGTGCCACCACGGGTTCACTGCTGCTGGGTAAAAACGCCGGCCAGGCCATTCCGACCAGTTCGGGCGCCAACAGTTCGCCCGGCTCCAACGCGTTGACGCGGCTGGCCATCAATCCAAGCAACAACACCGCCACCACGGGCAACCCGACTGCCTCCAACCGCTTTCAAGTGATCCGCACGGGCACTGGAAACATTGAAATTGCGGCTGGCAGGGATGTGCAATTGCTCAATCAGTTTGCCACCATTTATTCTGCCGGCGTGACGGTGCCGAGCATCACCACTGTCTTCACCGCGAATGATTTTGTCGCGCCGACTGTCTCCTTTGCAGATGTCAGCGAGGCTCCGACCCAGAACGCGCTGGGAGCATTCCAGCAGTTTTATGCGGCACAGTACAGCATGGCCGGCGGCAATGTCAGCGTGATGGCAGGGGCAGACATTGTGCACCTTACCAAAGACGCCAGCGGCAATCTCATCCAGGACTCGCAACGCGAGCTGCCCAACAACTGGCTTATGCGGCGGGGCTATGTGGATGCGTCCGGCAAATACGGCGTGACGGAGGTCGCCGATGTGGGTTATGTGCAGTTCGTCTACGACGAGGCTTCGTCCACCACGTGGTGGGTTGACTTCAGCAATTTCTTTGATGGCATCGCGGCCCTGGGCGGCGGCAATGTGACGCTGAATGCGGGTCGTGACGTGCAGAATGTCAGCGCGCATACGCCGACCAATGCGCGTGCGGCCAGAGGCACGCCGAGTGCGGCGAACCTGCAGGAGCTCGGCGGTGGAGATGTGACGGTCACAGCGGGGCGCAACATCGACGGCGGCATTTATTATGTGGAGCGCGGCTCCGGCACGCTGCTGGCGGGCGGGGCGATCACCACCAACGCGACGCGCTCGCCATCCCTCGGGAGGCTGACGGCGGCCAATACCATTCTGCCAGAGTCCACCTGGCTGCCCACGACTTTATTTGTTGGCAAGAGCAGTTTTGAGGTAAGCGCTCGGGGTGATGTGCTGCTGGGCCCCGTGGCCAATACCTTTTTGCTGCCGCAAGGGGTCAACAACAAGCACTGGTACAAGACTTACTTCTCCACGTATGCGGCTGACAGCAGTGTTTCGGCAACTTCCCTGGGGGGTAACATCACGATCAGGGAGGCAACCACTCTGCCGACTCAAACCTCACCCAGCAGCATTCTGAGCTTGTGGATGCGCAACGAGCTGCTGCTCTCTTCCAGCTCAGCAGCGAATTATCAGCCCTGGCTGCGGCTGGCGGAGACCAATGTGGATCCGTTCAGCACGCTCACCACGCTGATGCCCGGCACTCTGCGTGCCACGGCCTACTCGGGAGACATCAACCTGACCGGCCGCATGAACTTGTCCCCCTCCGCCACAGGCACGGTTGAAATCCTTGCCGCAGGGTCCATCAATGGATTGACGCCGACCGGTGTATCCAATTCGATCATCGTGGGCAAGCAGACCACCGTCTGGGGCTCCGCCTCGATCAATGTTTCAGATGCGAATCCGGCCTCGATTCCTGGTGTGTTGACCCCGTTTGCCTACTACCAGACCTACTACAATCCGCTCAATCCCGAAACCAATTCGGCGGCCCGGGTGACCACCTCCACTTTCTTGAGATCGCTTGATGCGGTGTTTGCCGAATCGGGTTCAACCACGGGCACCTACGCTTCGTCCCAGGTCAAGCAAACCCTCCACGCTCCTGGCTTGCTGCATGCGAATGATGCCAGTCCTGTGCGATTTTATGCGGCCAAGGGTGACATCTCGGGTCTGACTTTGTATTCGCCCAAATTTGCGACCATTCTGGCTCAAACAGACATCACTGACATCGCCTTCTACATTCAAAATTCGCGTGCCGGTGATGTCACAACCGTTTCGAGCGGAAGGGATGTGATTGCCTACAACGCCAACTCCGCCTTGCGAGCACTGGCGGTCAAAACCGGCAACCTCACGGCCAACAATGAAGTTCCGCTGGCGGGAGACATCCAGATCAGCGGACCGGGGACGCTGCAGGTGCTGGCGGGGCGGAATCTGAATCTGGGCACGGGCTCCAACAATTCTGACGGCACGGGCGTGGGGATCACGAGCATCGGCAACGGGCGCAATCCCTATCTGCCGTTTGCGGGTGCGGATGTGATTGTGGGAGCAGGCATGGGAGCGGCGGCGGTGGGCATCGGCGGTGGGATGCCTGACTTTGGGGCGTTCATCACTTACATTTCCACGACGGCCGCAGGCGCGCGCTATCTCGCGGAGCTGGCGGAGATCCTGGGAGTGCCTTCGGTCAATCTGAATGACCCGCTGCTGACGGCGGACGAGCAGAAGCAGCTGGCGATGGCGGTCTTCTACCTGGCGCTGCGTGATGCGGGGCGTGACCACAATGACCCGGACAGCCCGAATGCGGGGACTTACACCGAAGGGTATGCGGCCATTTCGAAGCTGTTCCCGACGACGACCAGTGGCAGCATCCAGACGCAGGCGCGTGACATCCGCACGAAGAGCGGCGGGGACATCAGCATTCTGGCACCGCAAGGCGGGCTGCAGCTGGCCGCGACGACGATCGGCAGCACGCTGGCACCGCCGGGGATCATCACGGAAGGGGGCGGAAGCATCAACATTTTTGCGAGCAACAGCGTGGACATCGGCATCTCGCGTATTTTCACGCTCAAAGGTGGGGACATCATGATCTGGTCTTCCACGGGGGATATCGCGGCGGGGACTTCGTCGAAGACGGTGCAGTCGGCACCGCCGACGCGGGTGTTGATTGATCCGCAGAGCGCGAATGTGGCGACGGACCTTGCGGGTCTGGCGACGGGTGGTGGCATCGGGGTGCTGGCGACAGTGCTGGGTGTGGCTCCAGGGAACGTGGACTTGATCGCGCCGATCGGTGCGGTGGATGCTGGTGATGCGGGGATTCGTGCGACGGGGAACCTGAACATCGCGGCGACGATCGTGCTGAATTCGGCGAACATTTCGGTGGGCGGGACGAGCGGGGGTACGCCTGCGGCGCCTTCGGTGGCGGCACCGAGCCTGGGCGGGCTGGCGGCGGCTTCTTCGAGCGCGGCGGCGGGGACTTCGGCGGCGAACAGCCAGGCACCTAAGGATGACAAGCAGGAGCAGGCGCTGGGACAGGACCAGCCCTCGTTCATCACGGTGCAAGTGATTGGCTACGGTGGTGGCGATGGTGGAGAAGATGAACGTAAACGTAGAAATGACCAGCCGGGTGAGTAATGTGACCCGACGCAACTCCCAAGATCATGGCTTTCCAATTTGATTCCGATTCGCAGAAGAAGATCCCTGATCAGATACCGCCGAGGGAGCGGATCGGGAAGTTTTCGCTGCTGGTGATCGGGGCGTTCGTGCTGCTGATCGTATGCTTGTTTGCCTGGCACCCGATGGCGACGGCGGTGCGCGGGGTGCTGGCGCGGCGGAATGCGAAGGAGGCGCTGCAGGCGACGGCGGCGAAGGACTGGGTGAAGGCGCACCAGGCGGTGACGCTGGCACGCCAGCGGGCGCCGGAGGATGAAGAGGTGATGCTGGCGATGGTGGCTTTTCTGAAGGCGACGGGCTCTGACCCTGGGGGACTGGCGCAGTATCTGCAGAAGCTGAAGCTAAAGCGGCCTCTGACGGCGGAGGAGGAGCTGACGCTGGGGCGCGCACTGATCAGCAGCGGGAAGACGAAAGATGCGCGCGAGGTTTATGAGAAGCTGCCGCTGAAGCAGAGCACGCAGCAGCCGGGGCTGGAGCTGCTTTCGAGCATTCTGAACGCGGAGGGGCACACGAAAGAGGCGGCGGAGATTGAGCAACGTGCGGTGGTGCTGAGCAAGGCGGAGGCGACGCCTGAGACGCAGATGAAGGCGGCGGTGGCGGATCTGGGCAGCCACTTTGTGGAGGTTCAAAACCAGGCGCAGAAGCAGCTGTGGCAGCTGGCGGAGCTGAGCACGCAGACGGGGATGGATGCGATCCTGCAACTGGCGGCCAGCCGGGGGCTGACGCAGCCGCAGGCGAACCGTCTGATGGAGCTGGAGGAGAAGCACCCGCTGCAGGCGATGGGGGCGCGGCTGCTGGTGGTGTCTGCGCAGATGAGGCTGCAGCCAGAAAGGCGTGCGGAGCTGGCGGAGGCGGAGGTGAGGCGATTCACGGAGACGAAGAATGGCCGGCTGGAGGACATAGCCTACTGGCTGATGCGGGGGAAGTTTAATGATCAGGTGCTGAAGCTGGTGCCGAAGGATCTGGCGGCGCAGTCGCGCGAGCTGTACCCGATCCTGGTGCAGACGCTGTCTCAGGCAGAGCGCTGGGAGGAGCTGCAGGGGGTGCTCAAAATTCCGAACCCGCCGGTGTCTGCGACGCTGCTGGATCTGGCGATGGCGGAGGTGCTGAGCCATGTGCAGCCGGACATGCGGGAGTCTCGCCGCATTTTGCAGGGGACGGTGATCAATGCGGCGCAGGCGGGTGATGTGGCAACGCTGCAAGTGGCGGCGCAACTGGCGGAAAAGCTGAATTTTGCGGATGTGGCCTGCCAGGCGTACAAGGCGGCGGGGATGAGATCGGCGGAGAACAATGCGAGCGAGGCGGCGCTGCAGAACCTGCAAAAGAGCGTGGAGCTGGCGCTGCGTGCGAAGGACACGGAGACGCTGCTGGAGGTGTCACGCAGGCTGCATGTGATGAGCCCGAGCAGCGCGGTGTTTGCGGACCGGTTTGTGTACCTGCGGCTGGTGCTGGGGGTGGAGATGGAGACGGTGGATGTGAAGGCGCTGATGACGGAGACTGAGGCGAAGGGGGCGGTGAGTGTGACGCTGGAGCGGATCCCGCCGCCGCTGCTGCTGGCGCTGTCTGCATACCGGCTGGGAGATCGTGAGGGGATGGCGAAGCATCTGGCTTCCCTGCCCCGCGGCGAGAGCCTTTCCCCCGGACCGCGTGCTGTGGCTGCGGGGCTGCTGTCTCTGGTGGGCAAGGCGGACCGCGCGTTTGTGATGGCGGAGAAGATTCCGGGGGCGCTGCTGCTGGAGGAGGAGAAGGTGTTTTTGATGAGGGCGCTGTGAGAGACTGAGAGGGTTTCAAGTTTAAGGTTTCAAGTTTGGCTTCGCCGGTCCTGCAAGCTTGGTGGCGTTGAGGGAGCTGGGCTGGCATGGGGTGTCTCAGGGAGCTCATGGTTGTGTGGCAAATCCAGGATGGATTTCTCGGAAGCACCTAGCCGGAAGAAAAATTTTCGAGGGCGCTAAGTGCATTAGTTTCAATGCTAATGACAGCATGCATTTAAGCATTGCTTTTATGTAAATATTATAAGCCTTGAAGTAATGCGGCTTATTTACAAAAATGGTGGAATGATACTCACCGATCTAATCGCGATTGTCACGCTGCTGTCGGCCATCAGTGTCGCCTCTGAAAGGCTCGTCGAAATTGTGAAGGCTTTTGTGCTACCTTCATGGTTTCAAGAGGTCGTGATGCCAGCGGCTGGAGCGCCGGCAGCGGAGGTGGTTGCGGCGACCCGGATGGAGACACGGCGCAAGGCGCGGATCCACATCCTGGCGGTCGTCTGCGGCATCGTGACTGCGCTGCTGGCCAGTCCGGTACTGAAGAATTACACCGCACTTTTTAACAGCGGCGGCGACCAAACGCTGATCATCGTGGCGCTGGGATTTTTTGCCAGTGGTGGGTCGAGTCTGTGGAACACGGTGCTGGAATATCTGCTGAAGGTGAAGAGCATCAAGGACAGCGATGACAAGATGACGGCGGCGCGGGCGGACAAGCTGAAGGCTACCGCAGAGAAGGCGCGTGCGGATACGGAGAAGGCGCAGGCCGAGGCTGAAAAAGCGCGGGCCGAAACGGAGAAAATCAAGGCTGGTGGCTAGACCGTGTGATCTCCGTGAAAAGCAGCGCTCTTCCAATGACTTTTTTCTCATGAACACATCCCACGACGACCATCCCCCCTGCCCTGCCCTCCGGCATTCTTTGACGACACCTGCGTGCCTGGAGCGGCACGGCATGCCTGCCGCAGCCATGCTGATACGAGCGGGACTCTCCAGTCTGGCTCTGCTGCTGAGCGCGTGCGCGGGCCTGAGCGGGCGCAGTCTCACGGAAGAGCAGGACTGGAGCGCGACGGGCTTCCGGTACTATGACTCCTCACCCTATCTGCTGGTTTATACGGACAACAAAGGCGGGCTGAACTCAGAGCTCAAGTACATGCCGGACCTGACGAAGAAGCGACAGGTGAAGCCCTACCAGTTTCTGGCATCGGTGGAGGGATCGCTCACGTTTGAAGATGGCATCCTCACGGGCGCGGAATCCAACGGAGATGGCACGGCGGTGCCGAAGGCGGTGATCAGCGCGCTGGAAAAAGCCGCCAAGGCAGCGATCGCCCTGGACGCAAAGTTGGCCCCTGAGGCCAAGGACGCGGACGACCTGGCCCCGCGGGTGTATCTCTTCAAGATCGTCAAGGAGGTGAATGACAAGGGCCAGTACGTCTGGGAACTCAAAGGCAGCAGCGGCAGCCCGATCAAATCTTAACTCTTCACCCTCCTTCTACCATGCAACGCATCAAATCATTCTCCGTCGTGTTCCTGGCTCTGCTCCTGAGCTCATGCATTTCACGTATCGACGTCAGAAAAGTCAACAACGCGGACATCAACGCCACCACGAAGGCGAAAGGTGTGCGCTACTCGCTGCCACAACCTTTTGTGATCGGCACGCCGGGGCTCAATGGGAAGGTGTCCTACCGTGTGGAATACCTGCCGGATCCGGACAATGAGTATGCGGTGAACGCGTGGAGCTTCATGGCGAAGCACAAGCTCAAGCTGGGGCGCAGCTCCAACGGGATGCTGAAGACGGTGAACTACACGCAGGATGACACCGTGGTTCCCTCGGCCGTGGTGGAGTCGGCGGGCAACTTCGCCGAGGCGCAGATCAAGGCCATGGCGGCTGCGAAAAAGCCCTCTGGCAACGATGGCGGGCAGAATGACCAAAGCACGGCAGAAGCGCCGCATGTCAACACGAGCGCCGAAGGTCCCGTCATTTACCGCGTGGTGGAGGATCCCCGCTTTGGAGTGCGACTGGAGCCGGTGTCATTCAAAGCCACGCTCAACGGTGGTGCGCTGACTCGGGAGCAGCAGCGGCGGTTTGAAACGACCGGCAGTCCGGACCCCATTGCGCAGACTGCCGGGGCCAAGCCTGTGCTGAAGTCTGACAAGGACGTTACGGTGAAAAAAAGCATGCTCGCTTCCGGCGATCCGTTCTTCTCCGTCACCTTTGACATGAAGGTGAATAAGGAGGGGTTCACGCTCACTCAGAGCTCTGGCAACAAGGACCGTACGACGTGGTGCAGCATTGAGCTGGACAACTCGGACAAAGCGACGGTGACGCTGACGAAAGCGGACATTGTGACGGGGGACTACAAACTGGAGATCGTGGTCAGCAACGCCAAAGATAAAACGGCCAAAGCGAAGATACCCATCATCGTCCACGTGGATAACTGAGGCGGTGAGAAGGCAGGTGATCTCCAGGAAACATGAAATGAGAAGAAGACAAGAAGCCAAGGACAAACCCGCAGCCCACTGAGACCATGCCCCCCCCATTGCCACTGCCGCTGACCTGCCACCTGGCCTATCTGGAGGCGGCGCCGACCAACCTCGTGCCGGCAGCGGGGCCGGTGGTGCTGTGCGCTGACAGCGTTTCCCGCACGCTGCCGGAACTCCTGGCGCAGAATTCGCACCAGCAAATCCAGCTCAGTCTGGACACCACGCGCCTGACGCCCGCCGCCGCCGGGAGCCGGAAGTCCGTCAGCATCGCGGATCTGCACGAGTACACGCGCCTGCTGACGGGCAATTCACAAAGCCAGCCCAGCGAGCCGCTGACGGACATCGTGATCATCTACGCGCCTGCGTTGCAAGGACATCCGGAGATCCGCGGCATGATGTTTGACACGGGCTTCCGCACGGATCTGGACGACAGCAACTGGGAGCAGTGGTCTGCCTGCTGCCGGGAGGGCTGCGCCGTCTTTTTGCAAAGCATCAGAGATGCACGCGCGACGGACGCGGAGGCGCGGGAGCAGGCGGCATTCACCACGGTGCATGAGCTGGGGCATGTCTTTAATCAACTGCACACGGACGACCCCTGCTTTCTGCACACGAGTCCGGATGACTTCTCTCCGCCGCGCACGTGGTACAAGTTCAACTCGGACAACCGGGCCTATCTCACCGACTGCCGCCAGCCTGCGGTCTATCCGGGGGGAATTCCATTTGGCGATCACGCCTACATGGGCAATGGGGACGTGCGCTGTCCGCGAGAAAAGGGGGAGGCACCGCTGAAGCTCAAGATCAAGGCGAGCCGGGATGAGTTTCTGCCGTATGAGCCGGTGGAGCTGGATGTGAAGCTCTCTCTTTTGAAAGGGGCGACCAGACCGCGAAAGCTGCGCAATGAGCTGGATCCTTCCTACTCGCATTTTACGATCTGGATTGAGGAGCCGGGCGGGGAGCGCAGGCGGTACCAGTCCATCAACCACTGCTGCAGCAATCCGGAGCCGTGCAAGGTGAAGCCGGATGAGCCTTTTGAGCGGGACATCACGCTCTTCGGGCAGTCCGGTGGCTACACTTTCCGCCGGGCCGGGGTGCACCGGGTGTGGATCACGTGGCAGCTTTCCACGAAGGTGGTGCTGAAATCCAATGTCATCGAGATCGGCATCCGTCCGACGCTTCAACTTTCCAGCAAGGAGGAGCTGCTGTGCAAGGTGCTGCGCAAGGCGGGGCGGCCGCTCTTTTACCGGCGGCGGCTGTGGAAGAGGTCCGAAAATGAGGCGCTGGTGAGCCTGTGCACGGATTTCAGAGGGAAGTCCCAGCGCTACGCGAAGGCCATGGCAATGAATGCGCGCTGGCATATCCAGCGCGAGATGGCGCGGCGCAACACGGGCTACCGTGCGCAGCACCTCAAGAGCCTGTGCGAACGCGGCGAGTGGCTCAGTGAGCAAGATGAGCTGGGAGCCCAGCGGCGTAAAAAAGTGGTGCGTGCGATGGTGGAGATGGAGGAGTGATTTTTTGGTTTTGGTTGTGGCAGTTTAGGAGGCTGCAGTTTGGGCGGGATGAGGAATTCACGCAGGATTGATCTTTGAGATGTCATTCTGGTGTTAGGTCGCCAAACTAGCTGGCCACCAACCTCTTTCTTATCCGACCCGACATGAACACCGTCTCTGCCGCCCAATGGCAGGAGCTGCGCCAGCGCTTCCTGCAACGTTACCCTGATTTCATCGACTTCTCCCAGCCGGGAGTGTTTGCGGAACGTGAGCTGAACTACAAGCGGGGTGTCTTGCAGCGCTTTGAGGAGAGCGGGTTGCGTGAGCGGATCCCGGTGATGGTGGCTGAGGGGAAAGGCCAGGAGGTGATCAAGGCGCTGGTGCGTGTGAAGTTTGAGAACCTGATCACGGCGTTTCATTTTTGGTCGATTCAGTTTGGCACGACGGATGAGCAGGCCTGCACGGTGCTGCGCGGTTTGCTGGAGACTGTGTCTGTGCCGTACACGGGGCCTGAAACTTTGCGACCGCTGCTGGAAGCGACGAAGATGGCGGGAACGAAGGCAGACTGGGATGTGGTGAAGATTTTGTGGGTTTTCCGCCCGCAGGATTACTTCCCGGTGGGCATCTCGAAGATGCGGGCTTTTGCGTGGAAGCTGGATGTGCCCTTGGTGGGAAAGAAGCGCTTTTCAATGGAGCACTACCCACCGCTGCGGGAGTTTGTGATGGGCTTTGGTCCCTTCATGGAGGACTGGAAGCCGCGAGATCCGATGGACATCCAGAGCGTGGTGTGGGACATGGCGCACTACGAACTGGGGAAAGACCCCGATGTGGATGATGAGGATGATGAAACGGAGAATGGACTGACGCTGCGGGAGCCGCCAGGGACCTATCACGTCACAGCGAACGAGCGTATGTGGACGATTGCCGCTGGCCGACAGGCGCGGTTCTGGGAGGAATGGCAGCGTGAAGGGTTCATCGGGCTTGGATGGGAAGTCGGCGATGTCAGTTTGATGAAAACGCCACATGCGATCATGGAAGCGCTGCAGGAGACGGATGATGGCGGGGGATCGAATGACGTGAAGGCCATCTACCAATTTGCGCATGAGATGCAGGAGGGAGACCGAGTGTTTGTGAAGCAGGGGCGCAGCCGATTGATGGGCTGGGGTATCGTTTCTTCAGCTTATCGCTACGAGGCTGGCGCGGACTATCCCCACCGCCGCACGGTAACGTGGGTGTCTCAGGAAGTGCGGGATCTACCGCCCTATGCCATGGCGATCAAAACGCTCTCCCTGATTCGTCCGCAAAACCCTCTCTATAACAGCATCCGGCAGCTCTACCCGCTGAGCACTGAAGGCAGAGCTACCACGGTTGAAAAGCCGAAGGTGGCCTACACGCGCGAAGAGGCGCTGCAGGATCTGTTCATGCCTGGTGAGGAGATCGACCGAATCCTGGCACAACTGAAACGGCGCAAGAATGTGGTGCTGCAAGGTCCGCCGGGAGTGGGCAAGACTTTCATCGCGAAGAGGCTGGCGTATTTGATGATGCAAGAACGTGCGCCAGAGCGTGTGAAGATGGTGCAGTTTCACCAAAGCTACAGCTACGAGGACTTCATTCAGGGATTCCGGCCATGCGAGGATGGGAGTTTTCGGCTGCACTTCGGCCACTTCTATGAGTTCTGCAAAGCTGCGGAGGCGGACGCTGACAACGACTACTTCTTCATCATTGATGAAATCAACCGCGGCAATCTTTCGAAGATCTTCGGCGAACTGATGATGCTGCTGGAACACGACAAGCGCGGCCCGGAATTCTCGGTGGGGCTGGCTTACTCGAACGGGGATGCGGAGGAGCCGGAGGAGTTTTCGGTGCCGGCGAATGTGCATGTCATCGGCACGATGAACACGGCGGACAAGTCGCTGGCGCTGGTGGATTTCGCGATGCGGCGGCGCTTTGCCTTTGTGAACCTGCGCCCGCAGTTTGGCGAGGGGTATCAGCAGTGGTTGAGGGAGGAGTGTGAAGCGCCTGCGGACTTTGTGTCGAAGCTGGTCCACCGTGTGAAGAGACTGAATGAGGAGATCACCGAAGACCGCCAGCTGGGGGCTGGCTGCTGCATCGGCCACAGCTTTTTCACGCCTGCCCGCGATGCCCCGCCGGATGACTGGAATGTGTGGCTGGAGGATGTGGTGCGTGGTGAAGTGGAGCCGCTGCTGCTGGAATACTGGCCGGAGGATTCCAGCCATGCAAAGATGGCGGCTGCGGCGCTGCTGGCGTGAACCTGATTTTTCTGCGATGTCGCGCATACCGGTACAGAACCTTTACTACCTGCTGTCCTACGCCTGGGATCTGCTGAGCGAGAGCGCTCCGGCACCTGTGGCGATGGATGACACGCGCTCGGCGCCGGACATGCTGGCGCTGCTGCTGGCGGGAGGCATCGAGTCTTTGGGCAAGCGAGGTCTCTACTGCGATTATCAAGGCCGCGTGGAGGAGACATCCCGGCTGCGGGGGCGGATTGATTTTGTGACGAGTGTGCGACGTCTGACGCACCTGCAGGCGCGGCTGGTGTGCCAGTTTGATGAACTGGGGATCGACAACATGGTGAACGGCATTCTGCGTACGACGCTGGACCGGCTGCTGACATCGGCCTCCATTGCCCCTGAGATCAAAGGACGGCTGAGAGAGGCGGCGCCGGTTTTGCGGGACGTGCCTGCGGTGCAACTCAGGCGCGGGTGTTTTCAGCGGGCGAAAGTGACGCGGCATCACCGTGCTTACCGCATGATGCTTTCGGTGTGTGAGATGCTCTATGAACTGGCGCAGCCTGACGCCAGCGGGAGGGCCTACAGTTTTGCGGATCCATGGGCGGACAAGGGCATGCCACGGGTGTTTGAAACGTTTGTGCGGAATTTCCTGCGCAGACACCTGCCGGAGGCGCGGGTATCGGCACGGCATCTGGCATGGGACGCGAGGGGCGACACTGAGGAAGCGCAGGCGCTGCTTCCGATCATGAAAACAGATGTGACGATCGAATGGGGTGCTGAACGATGCCTGGTGCTGGACTGCAAATTTTACGCGAACAGTTTTGCGGAGTCCTTTGACCAGACGAGGCTCAAGTCCGAAAATCTTTACCAGATGGCGGCCTACCTGCACCACCACCCGGCACGGGCGGCGGGCGGTGCCATGCATGGTGTGCTGCTCTACCCCACGGTGGAGGCGGACTTCCTGCACCAGTATGACTTCATGGGGCACCGGCTGACGATTGCGAGTGTGGATCTGGGCCAGCGCTGGCAGATCATTCATGAGCGGCTGCTGGAGGTTGTGAGCCGGTCGGTTGGGGAAAAGATGGCACGCCTAGAGTGACAGCGAGGACTTCTTTTTTTACAATCTGAAGGCAGAGCATTGATTCCTTTTTTCTGACGGGCTAAAGCCCGAACTGCGAACGAAGAATCCGGACCGGCTAAAGCCGGGACTACAATACGAAGAGGGCGGGACTCGGGGCTGCTCGGTTTTTCGATGGCTCGTAAGTTTGCGGAGCGGGAGGATCGAGGACGAGCTGGAGGGGCAGGAATGCGCCCGATACTTTAGCCGGGCAAGGGTACGCGGATGGTGAAGACGGTGCTGCGGCCGGGGTGGCTTTCGAGGTCGATGGTGCCGCCGTGGACTTCGACGGCGCGTTTGACGATGGAGAGGCCGAGGCCGGTGCCTTTGGACTCCTGGACGCCGCGATAGAAGCGCTTGAAGGCGTAGGGGAGGTCTTCGGGGCGGATGCCGATGCCATCATCGGTGACGGTGATGATGCACTCGTGCTGGGTCCAGCGGCCGGTGATGGCGATGCGAAGGCCGGTGCGGGGGTTTTCTTTGAGGGCGTTTTCGATGAGATTGGAAAAGATCTGATCCCAGTAGAAGCGATCGCCGCTGAGGATGCCGCCGTCAGGGGGGAAGTCGAGGGTGATGACGGGCTGGCGGATTTCAATGAGGGGGGTGAGATGCTCGAGGGCATCGTGCACGCAAGCGCGGACGAGGAAGGTTTCGGTCTTGAGGGGTTCTTCGAGTCCTTCAAGGCGCGAGATGGTGAGCATGTCGTCGATGATGCGCATCATGCGACGGGAGTGCTTTTCCATGACATCGAGACAGCGCACCAA
>NZ_JBIPNG010000679.1:0-2698 GCF_044373815.1 Prosthecobacter sp.
CGCCACCAAGTACGCCATCGAAGGCCTCTCCATGGCCACCGCCCAGGACACCGGCGGCAAAGTCGCCGTCATCCCCATGAATCCCGGCATCATCGACACCGACATGCTCCGCAGCACCTTCGGCTCAAGCGCCGGCGATTTCCCCGACGCCGAAGCCTGGGCCCGCCGCGCCGTCCCCTACTTCATCAAACTCAGCCCCAAAGACAACGGCAAGCCCCTCACCGTCCCCGGAGGATAGCCCTCCGGTCTGCCAGTCGGATCGAAGCGCCCCGCACCCGGAGGATAGGCCTCCGGCCTGTCAACGGATCGAGGCGTCCCGCCTTCGTTCAGTCAGGATAGACGCAAACCATCGGCCCATCACGAACTCCGCCGTCCTTTCAGTCCCTTTCTGTCCTTCACACAGAGCCTTACACCCCTCGTCCGTGGCTTCACGCACAAGCCCTGAAAGAAACTCTTTCCTCATCAAATCTCTGCGGCGTTCCAAACTCTGCAGTGTAAAATCAGTGCTTCCCTAAAGGTCCCCGCCCCATGCGCCTCCTCATCACCGCCGGCCCCACGCGCGAGCCCATCGACCCCGTGCGCTTCCTCTCCAACCGCTCCTCCGGCCGCATGGGCTACGCCCTCGCCGAAGCCGCCCACGCCGCCGGCCATGAAGTTCTCCTCATCTCCGGCCCCGTCACCCTCCCCGCCCCATCTGGCGTTCAACTCATCCACGTCGAAACCGCCCGCGAAATGTTCGACGCCGTCCGCACCCACCTTCCCGGCTGCGATGCCGCCATCTTCAGCGCCGCCGTCGCCGACTACCGCCCAGCCCAGGTCGTCGCGCAAAAAATCAAAAAGACCGCCGACACCCTCACGCTCCAGCTCGAACGCACCGAGGACATCCTCGGCTCCGTCCGCTCCCAGTTCGCCTTCCACGGCTTCCTCGTCGGCTTCGCCGCAGAAACCGAGAACCTCATCGCCCACGCCCAGGACAAGCTCCTCCGCAAAGGCTGCGACCTCATCATCGCAAACGACGTATCTCAATCGGGCATCGGGTTTGACAGTCTGGAAAACGAAGTCACCCTCTGCCTCCCCGGCGGTCAAACGATGCCCCTCCCCAGGCAGTCCAAAACCTCCCTCGCTCGTGAATTGATCCAGTTCATTTCATCCAGCATCAAGCCCCCAGCATCAAGCATCCAGTGAACGAACTCCTCGCCACCGCCACCGAAGCCGCCCACGCCGCCGGCAAACTCATCAAAGAAAACTTCGGCTCCGAACTCACGGTCAACGAAATGCAGCGCCACGACATCAAGCTCGAGCTCGATGTCCAGAGCCAGCAGCTCATCACCGACATGATCCTCGCCCGCTTCCCCGATCACGCCATCCTCGGCGAAGAAGGCGGCGAAACCGGCGGCAACGGCGATGTCGAATGGATCGTCGATCCCATCGACGGCACTGTAAATTACTTCTTCGGCATCCCCCACTTCTGCGTCTCCATCGCCGCCCGCAAACGCGAATCCAAAGAGCTCCTCATCGGCGTCATCTTCGACCCCACGCAAAACGAAACCTGGACCGTCATCCGCGGCGAAAAAACTAAGCTCAACGGAAAAACCATCGAGGTCAGCAACCGCGGCGAAATGGCCGAAGCCGTCGTCACCGTCGGCTTCTCGAAGAGCAAGGAAGCCCTCGATCTCGGCTTCGAGCGCTACAAGCGCATCGCCTACGAAGTCCGCAAAACCCGCATGCTCGGCAGCGCCGCCCTCGCCATGGCCTACATCGCCACCGGTCGTCTCGATGCCTACGTCGAAGAACAAATCAGCCTCTGGGACATCGCCGCCGGCCAGCTCATGGTCGAAATGGGCGGCGGCAAAGTCACCCTCAAGCCCAGCACCACCAAGCCCGGCACCATGTTCATCTGCGCGTCGAACGGCAAACTGCCCATCGAAGACTACCTCTAACAGCAACCTTGTTTTTTCGTCAGTCGGAACTACCCTCGCCGCATGATTGCCACTTTGGACACTGTGCTCGCAGAGGCGCTGGCTTTGCCTGAAGACAGCAGGCTTCAACTGGTGGAAAGCTTGATTCCCACCCTCCAGATCACTCCTGATCTGGAAGCGGAGCAAATTAACGAAGTCCGGCGCCGCATCGATGAAGTCCGCCGTGGACAGGTCAGCACCATTCCTGGCGAGCAAGTTTTCCGTGAGATCAGGCAGTCTCTCGCCGAGCGCCGCTCAGCATGACGTTTGATTTTCATCCCGACGCCCGCAGGGAATTCCACGAGGCTGTCCACTGGTATGAAGACCGCAGCATCTTTGCTGGCGACAGGTTCGTTAAGGCAGTGCGGGAATCGATCGAGCAGATCATGCTCGACCCTGATCGATATCAAAATCTGGACCATGGTCTCCACGTCTTCCGACTCAAAATGTTCCCATATCGGTTGTATTACACACACGAGGAACAGATGGACATGATTCGAATCTTCGCAGTCATGCATGAAAAAAGAAAACCGGACTACTGGCACCACCGCCTCCAAGACTGATCCCGCTCTCAAGGTTTCATCTTTTCCAGCATGACAATTTGCTCACTCCCTGCGAACTAACACCTTAATGCCCGCCGCCCCCGACACCCGCGAAGTCATCCTCGAAGCCATCGATCTCACCCGTGAGTTCGACGGCGTGAAGGCGCTCGACCGCTTCAGCTTCAAGCTCCATCGCGG
>NZ_JBIPNG010000245.1:0-9495 GCF_044373815.1 Prosthecobacter sp.
TGCGCCGTCATCGCCGCCGCCGCCGGTTTCTACTACTACTTCAAGACCATCCTCGCGATGTACACCACCGAAGGCACCGACGTCCCCGCACTGACCTTCTCGGTCCCCGCCAAAGCCGTCGCTGGTGCCCTTGCCCTCGCCATCCTGATCCTCGGTGTCTATCCCAAGCCACTTCAGAGCCTTCTGACATCAGATCGTGCTGCTGTTGTGGCGAAGTGATTGACTTGGATGGGGCACAGCGGTTAAAACCGTTGCATGAATCGTGGCGTTTGTCTGGCAATCCTCGCTTGTCTTCTTTCCATGCCGGCACAAGCACAGGAGCGCAAGCTTCCCGAGCTCTCCGCCAATCTCGACGCACTGTTGAATTTTACGAGCCTCTGGAAATGGAGTTCGTCAGACTTGGAAAAGAACTACGAGCTGAAAATCCAAGATCAGGAAAAGCAGCCGAAGCCCCCGCAGTTTGAATGGGTGAGCAGTGCCAAGGACCGCGCGCGCTTCTCCCGTCACATGTTCAGCAACGCGGAGACCAATCTGACCATGTTCGGCGGTTCCATCAAAGTGGAGGAAGCTATTCTGGAGTTTGTGAACGGCAAAGCAGCCCGTGCGACCCTCTCCTTCTACAATCGCGGCGACTCGGGCGATATCACCACGGCGGAATTCGACCGCATTTTCAAACTGATCGGTCAAAATCTCGGCCAGGTGTTGAAGGTGGCCCCCAAGCGTCAGATATTGTCTTCCAATGCCGCGCTGCCCGTCACCGGCTGGAACTGGACTTCGCCCGGCGGCGTCGCCCTGCTCGAATACAACGATTACAACACACCCGGCAAAGTCACCAAGCCCGAGTTCCTGCGCCTGAAACTCGCCGCACCCAATCAGGCCGACTGGAGCATGGGCAAGATGGCCACCGGTGTCCAGCGCATGGAACTGCTCAAGCGTGTGAAAAGGACGGCTGAAGGCGATGTCTACATTTCCGGCGTACCCATGGTGGATCAGGGGCAGAAAGGCTACTGCGTCGCCGCCAGCTGCCAGCGCCTCTTTGAATACATGCGCATTCCTTGTGACCAGCACGAGATGGCCAAACTCGTCAGCATCGATGCTCAAGGCGGCGCTGATATCACCACCATGCAGAAGAGCCTCGCCAAAATCGATGGAGCCTTCAATGTGACTTTCAAACCGCTGATCAATCCCGAACAGTATTACTCCAGAGGCAAGCGCCGTGTCTCAGAGAAGGAGTTCCTCTCCATCGTCAAGGAATACACCGACAAAGGAGTTCCTCTGCTTTGGGGTTTGTTCCTTGGCCAGAAGCCCGAAGATCCACCGCTGCCGGGTGGCGGACAGGTCAGTGGTGGCCACATGCGCATGGTCATTGGGTACAACCTCGCCAAAAACCAGCTGATCTTCACCGACTCCTGGGGCGCAGGCCATGAGTTGAAGCGCATGGCGCTGCTCGATGCCTATGACGTCACCTTGGGCCTCTATTCCATGGCTCCGCGCGGTTTCTGATCAGGGCGCACGTCCTTCTTCGACATCCATCATGTCAAAGAACGTCACCAGGTCTTCGCGATGAGCCAGGCCGGCCTCGGCCCGCTGCTTGATGAGCCCTTCACTGGCCGCATCGCGCCAGCCCCGCTTGTGCATGAAGCCGTTCCAAATTTCGATCTGCTCCGCCGTCGGCCGGTTGCCATTGAGGCAGCACCATTCCAGGATTTCTTCGTCCGTTCCACCTGCCAGCGTACGCTCCGAGAGTTCACTGAAGTCCACCCCGAGAAACTTGCACACACGCTCGTCAAAGGTGCGGTTTCCACTCAGGTAGCCCAGGTGATAGCCGTCGGGCAGTTTGCCTTCCTTGGCGTTGAGCCGGATTTTATCGAGGATGCGGCCAAAGACGGCGATGCCGCCGACCAGATCACGGGGAGAACGAATGGGAAATGCCATGCGCCTTTTTTAACGAGGACGCATGGCAAAGTCAATCCACCGCCTTATTCCGCCTTCTTCTTCCCTTTGCCAGCCGGTTTGGCGGCAGCAGCCACCTTTTCGCCGGGCTTCGGCAGGGTGGCTTTCACCTCTTCCCACGCAGGATTGAGCGTGGCTTCAGTCAGTGAGAAGTTACGGAAATCCACCGACTGGCCGCTCACCGTGAATCCGGGGCTCGCTTTCTCTGTCTGGAAAAGATCATTGGCACCCCAGGCAACGAGGTCATCCACCTTGCCCAGCATCTTGTCTCCCACCATTTCCAGGCGCACCTTGTGCCAGCCTTCACCGAGCTCCGTGGGAAAACGGGCAAAGACGACCGCCTTGTCCGGCCCCTCATGGTCGTTGTCATCACGCTGCACCGTCACCGTCTTCGGCGTGATCATGATGCGCGCCATGTGGTCCTTGATGGCATTGATCGAAAGGCTCGTGCTCTTGGCCCCGGCAAACTTGAACTCATACACGATGACAAAATCCTTCAGCTTGTTGGGCAGGCGGGTCACTGCACCATGCTTGTCAGCCGCCAGTTCAGAGCCGCGCAGCACGCCGTCCACCGCCTCCCACTTGCCCTTGGCCGCCTTCCACGGAGCACCGGTACCAGAGCTGAGATTGTTTTCAAAGATGACCTTGCCGGGAATGGCGAGCAGTGGCTTGTCCTCGCCACGTGCAGCAAAGGCGGCAAGAGCGAGCGTCAGGGTGAGCAGGGAAGTGTGTTTCATGGATCGTTGTGAACGACGGCACTGCATCCATGTTGCGCGAAAATTCCCGACCTGATAGAACCGGCGCATGCGCACCACCGCTGTTTGTCTCACTCTCCTGCTCACCCACATGCAAGCCGCTGAACCCAATGCCGCAGCCGAAGTCTGGCTCGCTAAGACAAAGATCGCCCCGCCCCTGCAGGTGCCAGCCTCCCTCGACGCATGGCAGCATCAGCGCGCAAAAATCCGCGCGAAGTTAAACGAACTTCTCGGCGACCTCCCCCCACGCCCACCCATCTCCGCATTCCAAGTGCTCACCCGCGAAGACAAAGACAGCTACACCCTGGAAACTCTCCAATTCGACAATGGCGCAGGCGAGACCGTGAAAGGCTATGTCTTTGCACCGAAGACCGCCACAGCACAGAGCAAAGCTCCGGCCATCCTCTACTGCCACTGGCATGGCGGGCAGTACGACATCGGCAAACAGGAGCTCCTTCAAACGAACGCCACACCCGTGGCCGCAGGCCCTGTACTGGCCGCTGCCGGTTACGTCGTCCTCGGCATCGACGCACCCTGCTTTGGCGAACGCAACGGCCAGGGCCCCGACGGCCCGCAGCAGAAAGGCGGCAACGGCGAGATGACCGCCGCCAAATTCAATCTCTGGGCCGACCGCACGCTCTGGGGCATGATGCTGCGTGATGATCTCACCGCGCTCGATTACCTCTGCTCGCGCCCGGAAGTGGACGCCCAGCGCATCGGCGTCACCGGCATCAGCATGGGCTCCACCCGCAGCTGGTGGATCATGGCGCTTGATGACCGTCCGCGCGCCGCCGTGTGCGTTGGCTGCATGACACGCTACGAAGAACTCATCCGCGCCGGCATGCTCAAAGCCCACGGCATTTACTACTTCGTCCCCGGCATGCTCAAACACTTCGACACCGAAGCCGTCATCGCCCTCGGCGCACCACGCCCCATGCTCTTTATGACCGGTGATCAAGACAGCGGCTCACCCACCGATGGCGTGCGTCACATCGGCAACATCGTGAACCAGGTGTATGCGCTGCATGGCCAGGATTCCACCACCCGTTTCGAGAACACGATCTACCCCGGCGTCGGCCATGTATACCTCCCCGAGATGTGGGAGAAGACGGTGAAATGGATGGACCGCTGGGTGAAGAACGGAAATCCAGTCAAGTAGGTCAAAGTTACGCTCAGGCGCATCTTGACCTTCTCTGGGCTACCACGAGCTCAAATCATCATGCAGCCGCTCCATCTCACGGGAGAAGGCCGCACGTTCCGGCATGTCAGGTTCGCCATAGGGAACGATTTCGATCACATTTTTCCGCAGCGCGGTAATGCCGCTGCCGCCGTCCGCCTGCTGAATGCTGGTCCACGCACGGTCCGCAAAGCGAGCCGCGAGAATGCAGTCCTCCGGTGTCGTGTGACCGCCGCGCTGCAAATGACCAAGCACGGACGGACGTACTTCGAGATCAGGGAAGGGGGCCCCGGCGCGATGGAAATACTGCTGGAAGGCATCCATCAATACGTAGGCTCGGTTGCGCTTCTGCGGCGGGTCAAACTCCACGCCTTCCGCCACGAGCACAATGGCGTGGCCGCGTCCGCGCGTCATCGCGCCTTCGATCTTGGCGGCGAGCTTCTTCATGGCCTCATCGTTCAGCGCACCCGCTTCGGGGGTGATGATCATTTCTGCACCGGAAGCCAGGCCGGCCATCCGCGCCAGATCTCCGCTCGCGCGGCCCATCGTTTCCAGCACCATCACGCGGCGGTGACTGCGCGCGGTATCAATGAAGTGATCCACCGCCCAGACGAGCGTGTTGACCGCCGTATCGACTCCCAGTGCCATATCGGTAAATTGAAGATCGTTGTCAATCGTCGCAGGAATGCCGATGACGCGCAGATCACTTTCTTCCGCCAGCAGCCGGGCGCCCGTGAGCGAGCCGTCACCACCCACCACGACCAGCGCGCGCACGTTGAGACTCTTCAGGAGCTTGAGCACGCTCTCACGCACCTTTTTCTCGTGGAATTCCAGGCAGCGCGCAGAGCCCAGGATGGTGCCGCCCTTGCCCATGATGCCGCTCACGCTCGCGTGGTCCATTTGGATGACGTGCAGCTGCTCGGAGATCAGACCCGCCCGGCCCGTGTGGGTGGCGATATCTTTTTTCAGACGCACCAAAGCTTCAGCATCGTCATTCACGGCACGTGCGGTGCGGACGAGGCCTCGGTAGCCGTCGCGAATGCCGAGCACCGCGATTTTTTCACGGTTCAGGCCCAGGCGCACGATGGCGCGCAGGAAGGCATTCATGCCGGGAGCGTCACCACCACTGAAAAGGACGGCGACGGATTGTTCGGGAAAAGTGGCGCTCATGGGAAAAATGGAAAATGGGGGATTGTCTGCTTAGCGAGCACTCAGCGCGTGGCAAGTGGCTGCTTAAGAGGATGAAATTCCTCGCGCTTGCTACCCTGCTCCCCCGTGTTAATGGCACGGGTGTCCCCAGCCTTCGCCACCACGCTTTTTCCGCTCATTGCCGCCCTCCTGTATGCCTTTGGGGCGCTCGTGCTGAAACGCTCCAGTGACCTCGGAGTCGGCCTCTGGCGCACCACATTTGTCGCAAATTTGATCGTCGCAGGGCTGTTTTCCTTCCTCTGGCTGTTCGGCGGTCCCCCTGTGGAAATAGTCGATCTGTGGCAGCCCGGCGTCATCGCCATGTGCCTCTTCGTCGGCCAGCTCGCCCAGTTTCTGGCCTTGGAAAAGGGGGATGTGTCCGTCGCCGTGCCCGTTTTTGGGCTGAAAGTCATCCTCGTCGCCTTCTTCACCCCCTTGCTCATTGGTGAGGCCGTGGGTTTGAAGCTGTGGATCGCCGCCTTTCTCAGCGTCCTGGGCATCACCTTCCTCAACCGCAAAGATGCCGGCCAGCCGCCGCGTCATCTGCTCATCACCTTCGTCGCGGGTGGCATCGGTGCGGTGGCCTTCGCCATCTTCGATGTGCTCGTGCAAAAGTGGGGCCCTTATTGGGGCGTCGGCCGCCTTCTGCCCTGCATTTTCTGGATCAATGCCCTCCTCTCCTTCGGTCTCATTTTCCGCTTTTCCGCTCCCCTGAGCGCCATCCGGGTCCAGGCCTGGCCATGGCTCGTGGGTGGGGCGGTCCTGCTCGGCACCCAGAGCATGATTTTCGTCAGCACCCTTGCCGTCTTTGGCAAGGCCACCTCGGCCAACATCGTCTACTCCTCACGCGGCCTCCTCAGCGTGGCCCTGGTATGGATGATCGGCCACTGGTTCATGAACGCCGAACAGCACCTCGGCCCCAAAGTCATGCGCTGGCGTCTGGCCGGCGCCCTGCTCATGATGAGCGCCATCGTGCTCGTGGTGGTATGATCGCACCCTCCTGAAGCAAAAAGAAGCCGTTGCCAGCCGTCGCACAGAGGGCATGTTTCCACATGATTCTCGGAACCATGCCCGCCTTGAGTGCGCTCACCGTGGATCAAAAGCTGCGGCTCGTTTCGGAGCTTTGGCAGGATGTTTCACGTGACAGCACCATTACTGCCGAGACTGCAACGTTGCTTGATGAACGATTGCATGAATACGAGGCAAATCCTGCTGCCGTTCGCAGCACTGAGCAGGTGGCGACAGGCATAAAGGAGCTCAAAAAACGTATCGCCGCATCCCGGGCATGAATGCCGTCTGGACACTGGGGGCCGAAGCCGATGCCCAACGTCTCTATGAACAGCAGGAGCTTTGGGAGGAAGGCAGAGGAGATCACTTTTTTGAGGAAGTACTCTCTTCAGTCCAATTGCTGGAGGTGTTTCCTGAATTCGGGCCTGGCCGAATAATCGACCTTCGCCATGCGTGCATTTTTCCCAGTGTTCTGACACGATCCCGGAGGGATCACAGCCGGTAGCCAGGGGTAAGCGAGGCACGAGCGCCACCCCTGGACCACGTACACCACACACCCTCAGCTTAAGGGCGCATGCCGTAGGTATGCAAGAAGCCTTCATTAGCCCATCGGTTCCACGGAGCCCGCCTTCGGTCACATTGGTCTGTCTTGTGGCAGTCCATATCGTAGCAAAATCTCATCCACCGGCATCGTCTGCCATTGAACAGTTTCGTTTTCGATATTGGCCAGCTCAGACTGTATCCGCTGATCGTTTTGCGCATCGCACGCAGGCTTGGCAATCACTTTGCGAGCCTTGAGCACCTGCAGATGGTAGTGCCTGACATTCTCTGCGAATTTGGTCAGTCGTTTTAAGTCCTTGGATTTTTCAATGGCATCTCTGAGAATCGATTCGCTTCGCAGCAAGCGTCCTTTTTGCCTGGCGGGGGTGTTTCTGGGGGGATATGAGGGCATGGCGAATGCGACAGTTACTCTTCTTGTACAATCACAAACGTTCGCGCACTAAGGCCACTCACCTCATCCCTCACCTCAATCTCGTGCCTCCCCGCTTTGAGAATCGCAAAAGTGTGAGCACCTTCACTCCTTAGCTCAAGCGTCTTGCAGCTCCAGCGCGCCTGAGTTACCCCCGCAGCCTGCAGCAGCAAACGGTTGCCACTGTTGCGAATATCCGGATCAAGAATCACCACCGTGCCGGGAATCGGATTCATGATCCGCAGCACCGGCCTGTCCTCAGTCTCCGAAGTCGTAACCAGATCACCCAGCCAGTTCGCACCGCTGCCAATCCATGCGGCATACTCACGTGTCAGAATCGCACGGCCCCGCGCATCATAATCACCCGCTTGCGCCACAGCGGGGAGCTTGCCGCCGACGAAAAACTCCTCGCGACTCACCCGCGCCGGCGGCGTCTGCGGTGTCAGCCGTTTCCCTGTGCGCGGATCAATGCGCGCACGCACAATCCCCTTCGGCGTCGCAAACCACGTCGCAGGATGCTTCTCATGCAGGTGCAGCATCACATCCCGAAAGATCGGCCCTGCGCCCGTGACTCCGCTGACATCCTGCATCGGCGTGTTGTCAAAATTACCCACCCACGCACCGACCGTGAATTCGGGCGTATAACCGAGCGTCCAGTTGTCGCGAAAGGTGGAACTCGTCCCGGTTTTCACGGCACACTTAAAAGGCAGCCTCAGCACCGACCAGCTTCCAAACGCCATTTCCCGCGCTTGATTGTCACTCAAAATATCCGCGATCAGCCAGCTTTCATTCTCTCCCAAAAGCCGCCGTTCTTCCGCAGCGCGGTCATCCTGCAGCAGCGTCCACGGCTTGAACCGCCCTAGCCTTCCGAGACACGCATACGCATTCGCGAGCTCAACCAGTCGCACCGAAGCATTGCCAATAGTAAGACCCAGTCCATAGTGCGCGGCGTCTTCGTTGAGTGTGCTCATGCCGAGTTCACGCAGCTTCGGCAGCAACGTCTCAGCTCCGCCGATGGAATCCAGCACACGCACCGCAGAGATGTTGAGCGAGTTGCCGAGCGCATAGCGATACGTCATCGGCCCATAGCTGCGCAGGGAGAAATTTTCAGGGCGATATGTGCCCGATGATGTGGCAAATTCGATCGGTAGATCGGATACAATGCTCGCCGGCGTAGCTCCGCGCTCGAAAGCGATCTCATAGGTGAACGGCTTCATCGCCGACCCCGGCGAATGCGCCGCCCACGCCCCATTGAGCTGCCCTCCATCCTGCGCAAAGAAATCACGCGACCCGGCCAGCGCGAGCACCGCCCCCGTCGCATTCTCGATCACCACCACCGCTGCATGCGTTACATGGCGGCCTTTCAGCGACTCCAGCCGCTGAGCGATGATCGTCTCCACCTGCTGCTGCAGCGTGGCATTCAGCGTCGTGCGAATCGTTTCTCCATGTCCTCCTCCGCGCAGCATCTCCACCGCATGCGGGGCCTCGAACCCACCACTGAAACGTTGAAGCACGATCTTCTGATCCAATGCCACACGATGCTGCTCGTCATCCAGCCAGTGCAGTTCGTGCATCTTGTCCAAAATTCGGCGCTGACGCGGCAGCACGCCCTCCAGATTACGAAACGGATTCAGCCGCGCCGGAGACTGCGGCAGTGCCGCGAGCAGCGCACACTCCGCAGGCGTGAGATCCCCCAGAGGTTTGTGGAAATAGCCTGACGCAGCCGTGGCGGCCCCGGTCATGAGATTGCCAAACGAAACCCGGTTCGCGTACGCCGCCAGCACCTCCTCGCGGCTCCAGCACATCGCCAGCCGGCGCGCCCGCAGTGCTTCAGCGGTCTTCACCCCCAGCGTCCGTTTGCCCGTTTGCGGCGTGGTGTTCTTGATCAGCTGCTGATGAATCGTCGAAGCACCGGAAACAATGTGTCCGCTGCGTCCATTGTCCCACGCCGCGCGCAAGACCGCCAGGAGGTCCACGCCGCCATGGGAGAAGAAGCGTTTGTCCTCCGCTGCCAGCAGCGCATGCACCAGAGCAGGAGGAATCTCCGCGTATTTCACCGGCGGTGCGGAGCGCGTGCCGTCCTCGTTCAGCAGATGCCGCAGCGGCGTGCCATCGCGGGCAAGATAAAGTGTGGAGGATGGCGGCGGCCGCAATAGAACCTCCGGCAACGGCAGCAGCCACGGCAGCCCCCACCAGCCGCCTGCCACCAGCACGAGCAGGGTGATGAGAATGGTTTTCCAGCGGCGCAGCATGTGAAAAGGAACGCGAGGCGCACGATTAAATCCAGCGCGGTGTTCTTGACCGTGGGCGTCTGCGGCGGAGCATGCCCACCTCGCATGAACCCGCCGCCAACCATCGCCTGCCTCGGTCCCGAGGGGAGTTTCTCGCATCTGATCACGCAGATGCGTTTTCCCGGCCTGGCGGTCAGCCTGCGGGACAACGTG
>NZ_JBIPNG010000680.1:0-2694 GCF_044373815.1 Prosthecobacter sp.
GGGGCCGAATTTTGTGTGGATCATCGCGGATGACATGTCGCCGGACATCGGAGCCTATGGTTTGAAGGAGGTGAGCACGCCGAATCTTGACCGGCTGGCTGCCGAGGGGCGGCGCTACACACGGGCCTATGCCACGGCACCGGTGTGCAGTGCCTCGCGTTCGGCCTTCATCCTCGGGTGCTATCAAACGACGACCGGGCTGCATCCGCACGATGTGGAAAACCCGCAGCCGCTGCCTCCGCGCTACAAGCCGCTGCCGGACCTGCTGCGCGAGGCGGGCTGGTTTGTCACGAATGCGGCGGCTCCTGACATGGTGCGCAACGGACGTCCCGTCACCAAGGCCAAGACGCACTACAACTTTGCCCATGATCCGGCGAAAATGTATGATGGCAATGACTGGCGGAAGCGCACGCCCGGGCAGCCGTTCTTCGCGCAGTTTCAGATCACCGAGCCGCACCGGCCGTTTACCATTCCGGAGGAGTATGACGAGGCGAAGCTGAAGGCCATCCAGATCCCGCCGAACTACCCCGATCATCCGCTGGTGCGTCGTGACTGGTATGCGTATCAGCGCAGTGTGGAGGTCGTGGATCAGCACGTCGGTGTCATCCTTGATCAGCTCAAGGCGGAGGGCGTGCTGGACAACACCATCGTCATGTTCTTCGCCGATCACGGCAGGCCGATGCCCTGGGGCAAGCAATGGCTGAGTGTGGAAGGGCTGCAGGTGCCGCTCGTCATGCGCGGTCCGGGCGTGGCTGCCGGTGGCGCGGAGGAGCGGTTGGTCAGCCTCATCGACCTCGCGCCGTCCATGCTCCAGCTCGCGGGGCTGCCCGTCCCGCCATGGATGGAAGGCCGGGCGATCCTTGGACGCGAATTTCCCGAACGCAACAGGCTCTTTGCCGCGCGCGACCGCTGTGGTGATGCGATGGACCGCATCCGGGCGGTGATCGAGCCGGACGCGCTGTTTGTGCGCAATTTCCAGCCCTCGCGCTCACGGCTGAACTGGTCCGGTTACAAGGAGTCCAGCTATCCCGGCATGCCGCTCTTGCGAGTCCTGAACGAGGCCGGCAAGCTCAATGAATTTCAGGCGCAGTGGCTGATGCCACGCCGCGAGGCGCTGGAATACTATGATCTCAGAGCCGATCCCAAGGGGCTGCACAACATCGCCAAAGACGCCAAGGTGGTGGACCGCATGGCGGCCATGCGCAGCGCCATGGACAAGTGGATCAACACCAGCCCGGACCATGGTGCGCAGGGAGATCCGCCCACCGAGCCGCCGCTGAGCGCCATCCAGCGAGACAAGCGCCTCGATTACGAACGCATCTGGAAATCCCGCGTGAAGAAAGCCCAGCCCAGCGATGCCGAGCGCGTGGCGTGGTGGGAAAAAAGCTACGGCCTCTCTTTAGACCAGCGCATTCCCTGATCTCAGGCGGAAGATTGGCGGCGCTGGCTTCGTTCGCAGAGATCCATGAAATGTGTTTTCGCTTTGTTGTCCCTGGGTTTGGCGGCTGTGTCTGCTGCTGCTGAACCGTCACGCCCGAACATTCTCTTTCTTTTTGCCGACGATCAGCGCTTTGACACGCAGAGCTGCGCCGGGCATCCCATCGTGCAGACACCCACGGTGGACAGTCTCGCGGCAAAGGGGGTGCGTTTCAGCAATGCGCATGTCACCACGGCGGTATGCTGGGTCAGCCGTGCGGTGGTGCTGACGGGCCAGTGGGCGCGGTCTCATGCGCAGCGCGATGCCATCCCCACCGTGAAGCCGGCGGCGCTGGCCACCATGTATCCCGTGCTGCTGCGCGCGGCAGGCTACCGCACTGGTCACTTTGGCAAATGGCACATGATCTCTCCTCAGGGCTTCAAGCCGCAGGAGCAATATGACGAGTACGAGGCCATCGGCCGCAATCCGTATTTCAAAACGATGCCGGACGGCACCAAGCGCCATGAGACGGACCTCGTGTGCGACAAGGGCATCGAGTTCCTCAAATCCCAGCCGAAGGACAAACCCTTTGCGCTGAATCTCTGGTTCAATGCGGCGCATGCCGAGGACAACGATCACCGCCCCGGCATTGGATTGTATCCGTGGCCGCAGTCGGTCGATGGCATGTATGAGGACCGCTCCATCCCGCCCGCGCGTCTGGGAGATCCGGCCATCTACGAGGCGCATCCGCAGTTTCTCAAAGACTCGATCAACCGTGAGCGCTGGTTCTGGGGCTACGACACACCGGAGAAATTTGAAACGAACCTGCGCGCCTACTACCGCATGATCAGCGGTGTCGACAAAGCCATCGCGCGTGTGCTTGCCGCGCTGAAGGAGGCCGGGCTCGCGGACAACACGATCATCGTCTATTCCGCCGACAACGGCTACTACCTCGGAGATCGCGGCTTTCAGGGCAAGTGGTCGCACTATGAGGAATCGCTGCGCGTGCCGATGATCGTCTACGATCCGCGCCTTCCCAAAGAACAACGCGGACGCGTGGTGGATGATCTGGTGCTCAATGTGGACCTGCCCGCCACCTTCATTGACTGGGCCGGAGTGAAGCGCCCGGACGCCTACGAAGGACGCAGCCTTTCAACGCTGATCGAAGGCAAGGGCATCGACAAACCCTGGCGCGATCATTTCTTCTGCGAGCACCTCGATCTCGCACCCACGCTCACCTGGGAGGGCATTCGCGGCCAGCGATACGTCTATGCGCG
>NZ_JBIPNG010000681.1:0-2692 GCF_044373815.1 Prosthecobacter sp.
AAGCTATGACGGCACCGAAATGCGCCGCTCTAAACAAGATAGCAAGCAAACCCAAATGAAAACAAAAATTGTCAGGTCCCTTCTCTGCATCTCCCTGGTTTCGTCCTCCATTGATGGACAAGCCGCAAGTGTCATGCGCTCGAATTCACAACCATCGCCCGCTTCCAAGTCCCAAGTGGCTAAAGCGAGGGCTGGGCAGATCAAACAAGACGCCCCGGAATATGTCATCTTGACCTTCGTCGCCGTGGTGGTTGCACGCTTCTTCACACTTTCAGGGAATGCGCTCACTGCATTCGATGCGGCGAACATGCCCTATGAGTTGTCGCCCCTCCCTGCCTACACCGCTTCTGATCTCAACCACTAGTCAGCATCCCTTCGAAACTCGGTCAGCAACTTTTAACATACCACATCTCATGAAAAACATCATCACTCTCGGAACCGCACTGATCCTCATCACCGCACCAGTCAGCGCAAAAGAAAATAAAAATGAAGTCCTCAAAGCAGGGGGTGCTGCTGCAGCGGGAGCTCTCGTGGGCGGAGCAACGTTCGCAACCACCGGATCAATTGGTATCGCTGTGGCTGGCACAGCGTTTTCTATTGGTGCCGCGCCGATCGTTGCAGCAGGTGCCGCATTCGGCATGGCAGGGTATGGCATCTACCGGATTTTCAAATGAGCGTATCGAGAGCTCACGCCAAACATTTTTCGAACAAAATCATCTCCAAATCCTATGAACACGTCCAATACACGCAATGCGCTGGCAAAAGGTTTTTCAGTCGCCCTTGTGCTGAGCATACTTTTCGGTGGCATTTATATTCTTGTTTATGTTGGACCCATAAAAGTGGTTAGCTCCACCAAAAATGAGGCCATCAGCGCCATAAACGAAGGATACGACTTGCTCAGACGAGCAGGCAGCGATCTTTATCGCGCTCTTCAATTGGAGCCCAAGATCAGCATAGCAGGCACTGTCGTCCATGGTCCTGCAACTGAACTCACTGAACTGGTGACAGCTACAAAGGACTTTGAGCACACGTATTTTTATCAGGCCACGTGGGCTGGAAGCACCAAGCGCCTGGAATTGAAGGGTGATTTTGTTGCCAAAGCCGGCTTCCCGATAAATGACTCCTTCGGCCTGAAGCTATCGGAAGATGGAAGAATTGTGACCGTGCATCATTCGAAGCCGATCTTGATTTCATCGGAATTGAAGAATCTCACCGTGGTTAAGGATGAAAATGGGTGGTGGAACAAATTGACACCCGAAGATCGAGAGGCCGCCCACAATAGCCTTCTCCAACAGGCCAGAACGAGTGCCGAAAAGTCCGATCTGATGGCCGCCGCGACCCAGAAACTGTTGGATCGTCTCACCCCTCTTCAGGAACAGTATTCGTTCCAGACGGCCGACGAGGTTCTTCCATGAGGTCGGTGATTCCTGGTCTGCGAATGTGATGCATACAAATGTTTTAGAGCACCACTTTGTTCTGGGCTGTCGTCGCTGCAACGGGGTGATGCAACGCTCCAGGCGCCACCTCAAGACTGAGAAAGAGATTGAATTCTCACCTATCCATGTGTCTTTGGTTTATGAAGCGTTCATCATTAATTTCACGGATCGTCTTTTGTGCGTTAGCGAGTTTTATTTCGAGTGCCTTCGCACAACAGTCACCGCCACAACCTTTGCTCTCCAATTCGACGCTGGCGCCGCTTCAAATCCAAATTCCCTTTCCGACCAACACCAACAGCCTCACGCAAAAGGTGTATGACATTCCAAGGGCGGATGGAGGAGTGACGACGGTAACACATAATTGGAGCAGTCAGAGCCACGGTGCAGGTTCTTATATGGGAGCCAACTATGCGCCGCTATCCTCAGACGCCGCCTTCACCCGCAAAATCGTCGGGGGGAATAGTGAAGCCGAAGTATGGTTGAACCTCGGAGTGGTTGTAGCGGGCATTACTGCTGAGGCCTACAAGCAGAACGAACCAGCGATCAAAACAGGGATCGCGGATCTTGGGAAAAAAGTAGATTCTGCCACTGGCGTGGTAGTGCAAACGTATAATGATGCGGCCGCTGTTGCTGGCCGAGCTACATCGACAATCAAAGAGAACTGGCAGGCAGTCAGCAACAGCAAAGCAGTCAAGACGACTGCTGATCTCGCCAAATCCGTCGCAGACGAAATTAGCAAAGCGAGCGCCGAGGTTTCAAAGACACTGACTCAAGACTCGATTGTCAAACAGAAAGCCGTTGGATATTGGCAGTCACTCTTTGGCAAGTGACCACAAGGTCTCGCGCTCCTTCATGCTCTCAGTTGTCAGATGAGAGACGCTGATTTTGCTAACATGAGCACTCCAGAGGCAACACGGACGGCTAACGAATGCATCGAAGCGCTCGCTTTGACTGGAACCAAGCGTCCCCAGGGAATCGTGGACTGGATGCACTACGGTTTCGCACTGCGTTACGGCGGATTGAGTGATTTTGTGGAGGGGGAGGAAGAATGGGAACAACTCGAAAAAACGGCAGGGGCGCTCGGAAAAGAAACGCTGATCAAAGTTCTCCCCCTGGTCGAAGTCCGCTCATGGACGGCAGGATCGCTGCTGATGTGCCGTCTTCCAAGTCTCCTCGGTCCGGAACTTTCCGCCCACGCACTCGGGCGTTATCTGGCCGGTCTATCAAGGCACATCCGGCGAGCGGCGAGCCCGGAT
>NZ_JBIPNG010000682.1:0-2689 GCF_044373815.1 Prosthecobacter sp.
ACCTTCCCCCAAAGGAAAGCGGCTGGCAGCAGCGTTGGTTTATGCTCTGCCCACCGTCATGCCAAGACTCATCCTTTCCCTCCTGATCTGTAGCAGCATTCTCAATGCGGCCGAGGTGCCGCCTGCCTTGCGCGACTATGCGCTGCCAGACGCCGCCAAACTCCAAGACAATCAAGGCCGCGACAACGGCGTTCGGTTTGTGGATCTGAACGGCGATGGCCATGAGGACATCGTGTTTTCAAATGCGCGTGAATACGGCGTGTTTCTCTTCGTTCCCAAGGAGCGTGCCAAGAAGGGCCTGCAATGGGACGAAGGCTGGTCGCAGGTGATGCGCGAAGGCAAGGCGGGAGATGCGAACAGCCTGCCGCCGATCGTTCGTGCAGATGGCCGCGACACTGGCGTCTCCTTTCACGATGGCGCGCTGTGGAGCGAAACAAAGCAACGCATTCCGTTTGCCGAACTGCTCAAGGTACCCGGCCCCGCGCCAAAGTCGCCGCAGGATTCTCTGAAGGCGCTGCATGTGAAGCCGGGATTTGAGGCCATGCTGGTGGCGGCCGAGCCGCTGGTGCAGGACCCGGTGTTCATCGACTGGGATGCGAAAGGTCGCATGTGGGTGGTGGAGATGGGAGACTACCCCTTTGCCCCCGGCGAAAAAACCAAGGACGGCAGCGTGGGGCAGGAGAAGGTTTCTGACCTGCAATCGGGGCGCGTGAAAATCCTCGAAGACACAAATGGCGACGGTGTGTACGACAAGTCCACCCTATTCCTCGACGGACTGAAGCATCCCACGGGTCTCGCACATTGGAAGAACGGCGTCTTCATCGCCAACATCCCGGACATCTTCTATGCCGAAGACACGGATGGTGACGGCAAATGCGACAAACGCGAAACCTGGTACACAGGCTTCACCGCCGGCAATCCGCAGCACTTAGTAAATGGCTTCTGCTGGGGGCTGGATGGCTGGTTCTACGGAGCGAATGGCGACAGCGGCGGCGACATCACCTGTGTGAAGACGGGCAAGAACATCGCTCTCGGCACCAATGATTTCCGCTTTGATCCACGCAGCGGCGAGTTCGCGCTGGAGGGTGGACGCAGCCAGTATGGCAAGTGGCGCGATGATTTTGGCAACTGGTTCGGCAACAACAACAGCACCATCGGCTGGCACTACTGGCTGCCGTTTCGTTATCTTGAACGTCATCCGGAAGCGGTGGTGAAATCCATCCGCAGTGACATGAATGATGAAAAGCGCCTCTACCCCGCAAGCCCGCCTGTGCGCCGCTTCAATCAGGGCAGCGCGGTCAACACACTGACCTCCGGCTGCTCGCCAATGCCTTTTCGTGACAGCACCTTCGGCACCGATGGCGCGCAGGTGATGTTCATCTGCGAACCGGCCAATAATCTGGTGCATCGTGAAGTGCTGAACTACGACGGCGGCACCATCACCTGCAGACGCCATCCAGACGATGTAAAAAGCGAGTTCATCGCCAGTGAAGACAACTGGTTCCGCCCCAGCATGGCACGCACAGGGCCGGATGGCGCACTGTACGTGGTGGACATGTACCGGCTCGTTCTGGAGCACCCTGAGTGGATTCCGGCGGAAATCGCGCGCGGGCTGGATCTGCGCGGCGGGGAGGATCGCGGAAGAATTTACCGTATCAGCAAGAGCGGCGCTGCAACTAGATCACCTAAAGGCGGGACAGCCATACAAGATCCAATTGCTGCGATGCGTTCTTCAAATGGGTGGATGCGTGACACGGCACAGCGTTTGTTGATTGAGCGGAATGAGACCTCTGCGGTGGCTGCGCTGAAGCCATTGCTCGGCGCCGCGCCGGCAGTGCGAATCCAGGCGGCGTTCACGCTGATGCAGCTTGGTGGCATGACTGCGGATGAAGTGTTTGCCTTGATCCATCCGCTGACGCCACAGGTGCGTGCCGGAGCCTTGACAGCCACGGGCACTCAATCGGATGCGGTCTTCAGTGAGTTTGAGAAGGTGTTGTTGAAGCAGGTGCCGCAGAAAGCCGCCGGCAAGGTCGTGATGCCGGTGATTACCAACCAGAATCCGAACCGGCAGAAGGTAGTGGCCAAATACGTGACTGAGGCAGCCAGTCTCAGTGGCGATGCAAAACGCGGTGCGGCGATTTTTCAGAAGGTGTGCATGGTGTGCCATAAGGTGCGTGAGCTCGGTGTGGAAGTCGGGCCTGATCTGACCACGGTGGCCACCAAGCCGCGCGAGCAGCTCATCGAGGCCATCTTTGATCCGAACCGCGCCGTGGAGCAGCGCAATGCGGCCACACAGGTGACGAAAAAGGACCAGAGCTTGATCGTGGGCCAGCTGGCCTCTGAAACACCGGGCAACATCACGATTCGACTCCCCGGCGGTGCTGATATTGTGGTACTGCGAAGCGACATCCGCGAAATCAAAACACTGACGACTTCGATCATGCCTGAAGGACTGGAAAGCGTACTGAGCGCGCAAGACGTGGCGGATGTCCTGACTTACATTGGCAGCAAGCCTTAAGCCCATGGTGGCGGGGTCTCCCACCCCGTATCCCGTCGAACTGCCGTGGAGTCAGGCGACCCACACCTTGTTCACTTCACATCACGCCACAGCCAGCGCAGAGCCTCGGGCAGGCTGGGGGCCATGCCTTTGCTGCCATGGAAGCATTGCGTCCAGTCGATGCGAAAGTCG
>NZ_JBIPNG010000246.1:0-9476 GCF_044373815.1 Prosthecobacter sp.
ACTCGGGCTGCAGCCATCAGCAACTTCATGCCACCCTTCGCCCAAAGGTACAGCAACATTTTTGTCACATCGCCCCACCTCAAACGCTGTGCCGAACACTATTGGCAGGAGTGCCCATCGTACTTCAAATCTTCACATCCCACCCCTTGCGGTAGCCACCGTCGCGTCCCCACAGCTTCAGCGCCTCCGCGTTATCCAGCACCTTCCCGGTCTTCGGATCACACTTCACCACCGTATTCGTGCGGTAGGCCATGTTGCCCAGGTGGCACATCATGGTGCTCTTCTGGCCTTCTTCGATGGGGCTGTTCAGCTTTGCATTGCCACGGATGGCCTCGATGAAATTGCCCATGTGCGCGGGATCGCCGCCACCAGCGCCTTTGCCCTTGCTCATCTCCACGCCCTTCAGGTCGTAGTTGATCCACGAATCACGAGCGATGGCCATGGTGCCGTTGTCGCCATAGAACATGACTTCCGCCAGCGGCTTCTCCGCCGCACGTGCGTGGGAGCTGCTTTGCACCCACTCGCAGCCGGCGTGGCCGAAATCATACACCGCCGTGCCGGTGTCCGGCGTTTCCTGCGCATCATTATAAAAATAGCGGCCGCCATTGTAGGTGGTGCGCAGCGGATACTCGCCCTTGAGGCCCCAGCGCAGGATGTCCAGCGTGTGGATGCCGTTGTTGCCGAGCTCGCCGTTGCCCCAATGCCAGAACCAATGCCAGTCATAGTGAGCCATCGATTTGAAATCATGCTTCGCATCATCCGGCACCGGGCCCTGCCACAGATTGTAGTCGATGTCCGGTGACGCCGGCTTCTCATTCGTGGCCACCGATTTGCGTGTGTTGTAATAGAACCCACGACCAAAGTGAACAGGACCGATGGCGCCACCATGCAGCGCCTCGATCGCCTCCTTCATCCACGTGCGGCGCTGATTCCCCATCTGCACCAAGCGATCATACTTCTTTGAAGCCGCCACAATCATCTCCGCCTCATGCGCGTTCTGGCTGCCGGGTTTCTCCACATAGACGTGCTTGCCAGCCTGCATGCACAGCAGCGCGGCGGGGGTGTGCCAGAAATTCGGCGTGGCGATGAAGACGGCATCCAGCGTCTTGTCATCCAGGATCGAACGGAAATCCTTCACGCCCACGCAGGACACCTTCTGCATGTCATTGACGACCTTGAGGCCCAATTCCAGGCGCTTCGGGTCCACTTCCGCCAGGTAGGCGATCTCCACGCCCGGAATTTTGAGCAGGGCCTGCACATGCTGCATGCCACGCCCCAGCGCCACCACGGCCACTTTGACTTTCCTCCCTGCCTCATCCGCAGCGTAGAGTTTCGGAAGAGCGGAGACTGCGGCGAGCGCGGACGTTTGGTGGAAAAAAGTGCGGCGATTCATGATGGTGGGACAAAGTCGGTCTCCAACGTCATGCTCTTGCAGCACTCAGAAAATAAAGCCGACCTGGACACCACCACCCACTTCCATCGTGCCAGAACGAAACACGCTGGCGTAGGTCTGCAGATTGAGCTTCAGACGCTCATGGGCGATCAGTTCCACGCCGAGCTGTACGTTGGCGAAGTTGATGTAGGTGCCGGAGCCACCTGTCGCGGTGCTGGGGCCGGAGCCAAAGGGTACCAGGCTGCCATAGCTGTCCACGATCGAGAACGGAGTTCCTTGAAAGGAGGCGGTGCTGCTGCTGCTGTGCTGGGCCAGGTAAATCCAGTTCGCATTCAAGTAAGGCACCACCTTGCCAAAGTTGGTTTGGAAGTGGTAGGCCGCATTGTATCCGAGATTTAACCGGAACACGCGGAAGTCCTGGCCGCTCGCGCTCAGCAATCCCGGCACCGGAGTGTCTGACTGCTCGCTGTAGCCTCCCACATTCCCAAAGGTGTAGCGCAGACCGCCCGTGGGCCCATGCACCCAGCCACGGTGCCGCATGTTGTAGGCGAGCATCCAGTCAAGGGTGTGCGATGAAGAGCTGGGCTTGGCGAATGCCTGCGCCGTGCCGATGCTGCGGCGCAGATCGGTCTCAGCCTGGGAGTAGTTGTAGATGAAGGTGCTGCACAGGCCGTACCATTCACCCACCACCGTGAAGCCCAGCGCATTCCCGCTGCTGTCGAGCTTCAGATCCGTTGCGCTGCCACGGCCGTACAAGTAGCTCCAGAAAGCGCCGAGCATCACATGGGAAGTGGCCAGAAAGTCCACCCCCACCGTGGCCGCACCGTAGTGGGCGTCCAGTCCGCTGCTCCGGCTGCCGCGTCCTTGGGAATCCACGCGCGCCAGATTGCTCGCCGCCCATGTTTCCCACCGCCGCGAACCAAAGCCTGCCAGATCGCTCAATGTCACCTCATCACCCCCGACATTTTCAAGATTTGAGGTGCCACGAGCCACGCTGCTGGTGCGCGTCTGCACCGTGCCCAGGGAGCCTTGCAGCACTTGCTGGCCCTGAGACTGCGTCTGCGTGGTCGTGTTGACACCGGTGGAGAAATTGGTCAATGCGGCTCCATCCGCGATCATGAAACCTGCTCCACCATAGTTCCCCGCTGACACTCCATTCAGCGACGTTCCCACAAAGACGTTCTGGGCCTTGAGAAAGGCCAGGTTCGTTTGCGTCAGGATGGGGGCATACTGCGAGATGTCTCCAAAGGTGCTGGCCCCCGTGGGATACGGATTGTCTCCGCCATTGAGCACCCCCACCACCTCCAGTTTGCCATCCTTGTTGGTGTCGGCATAAAGTGCAGAGCCGCTGTCTCCCTTCGCAGTGCCGGCCTCATTGGGGCCTCCCGTCGTGGCTCCAAAGGTGCTGGTGGTGCCGTCCGGCTTGTCAAAGTCCACCAAAATCACCGTGCCCGAAGCATCCGTGATGGTGCCGCCCACGGTGATCGTCGGTACTCCCACAAAGTCGATGGTGTTCGTTCCGCCTTTGAGAATGCCATCCACTTGCTGCCCAGCCCCACCGTTTCCACCCAAATTCACCGTTCCATCTGAATGCAGGCCATGGCCCGCCACCACAGCAGCCATGCCCAGTGGCGATGTGGAACTCACGGCTGAAGCCTGAATGGTGGAGGATTCGGCGGTAACGGTCGTCACCTGATTGAGCTTAAAGCTCACCACGGCCAGGTCATTGGTAGCCGCGCCTGCAGGCTGGCTGGCCCACAGCGGATTCACGGCGATCTGCGTCGCCGTGGCCGTCACGGAATAGGAGGCCGTCGCGCCATTCTCCCCGGGAGCATTGCCAAAATAGAAAATGATCGTGCCGAGCCCACCGTCCAGAATGCCATCATTGTTGCCGTCCACGTTGTGCGCTGCGGTGAGAAACTTCAGGGTGCCCGCTTCCAGGGATGGCACCAAAGTGCCCGTTCCGGTCGCATTGGCATAACTCACAAAGCCCACCGTCCGCCCGAGATCCAAACCGGAGGCAAAGGTGATGTGCTGATTGCCGATGATGCCTGGCGAGGCTGAATTCACCCCCACGATTGCCAGCGCGGCTGGCTGCTGGAGGCTCGACAATATAACAATAATCAGTACAAGTTTCTTCCTCATCATAAATAGCGTTTGTTCGTATAACCAATCACTTTTTACAAGCCACGGTTGTGCCACTCACTCGATCATTGAAATTTGAAGGCTGTTTTTCAGCAAAATCAGCGGTCTTTCAGCCTTCCGTCTTCTCTTGAGTCGCTGCTGGCCCGCATGCATCACTTTCCCCGTGCATCCGGCCCATTTCCGCCCACTATCGGGGCTGCCACCCTCCGCCATGACTTTCGCCGAACTTCACCGCATCTATCACCAGCCCTTTTTCGATCTCCTCAAGCAGGCCCGCGCCGTGCATGACGAGCATTGGACCGGCAACGAAGTGCAGCTCTGCACTCTCCTCAGCATCAAGACCGGCGGTTGCAGCGAAGACTGCGGTTACTGTGCCCAGAGCGCCCGCTACAGCACCGGCCTGCAGAAGGAAAATCTCATGCCCAAGGAGCAGGTTCTGGAGCGCGCCCTCGCCGCCCGTGCCAGCGGCTCCACCCGCTTCTGCATGGGCGCCGCCTGGAAAGGCGTGCGCAAAGGCACCCAAAAATTTGACCAGGTGCTCGACATCGTGCGCGACGTTTCCAAGCTCGGCATGGAAGTCTGCGTCACCCTCGGCGAGCTCGGCGCCGACGAGGCCACCGATCTCAAGGAAGCCGGTGTCACCGCCTACAACCACAACGTTGACACCTCCCCGGAGCATTATCCGAACATCGTCAGCACCCACACCTTTGACGACCGCCTGCGCACCATCCGCCACGCGCAGGACGCCGGCATGTCCGTCTGCTGCGGCGGCATCCTCGGCCTCGGCGAGACCATCGACGACCGCCTCAAAATGCTGGAAGTCATCTCCAACTTCAATCCCCAGCCCGAGAGCATCCCGATCAACGCCCTCATGCCCATCAAAGGCACCCCCATGGGCGACAACGAAGTCGTCGATTCCTTCGCCTTCGTCCGCATGATCGCCGTCACCCGCATCGCCGTGCCGAAGGCCAAGGTGCGCCTCAGCGCCGGCCGCACCAATCTGAGCCGCGAAGCCCAGGTCCTCGCCTACTTCGCCGGTGCCAACTCCATCTTCTACGGAGACAAGCTCCTCACCGCCGCCAACCCGCGCGCCAACGAGGACATGAAACTCCTCCGCGACCTCGGCCTCGCCCCCCAGGCCCCCAATCCCGAAATGGAAGCCCCCGAAGCCACTGAAGGCCGCCCGCTGATGCCCTGCTGCACCGAAGAGCACGCCTGTGAAATGGAGAAGGCGAACGAGTGCTGCTAGCAAGACCGCGATCCGCAACTCATGAGCCTACGTAGCCCGATCCGTTATGTGATTCGGGCTACACGGTTGGCTTTGCTACCATTTCCTGCTGCGTATTTTTTGGGCACGTCAGTCCTGGTGATCGCAGATCACGTCATGCAGCCTGATCGCAATCGTGTGGAATCTGGAGACGCAGGTGAATTCATCGGTGGCATCCTGTTACTGCTTGTCGTGGCCAAGTTTCAAGTCTTCCTCGGTGTCCCGTCGTTGCTTATTCTCGATGCGAAAGCCTGCGGGCTGCGCGGATACACAATCACCGCCCTTGTGATCGCGATTGTCGGTTCATTCGCCTTCTCAATGATGCTGCGCTCTCCCGAACTCGGCGAGACGCTGGGATGGATGTTCCCTCGCGTCTTCGCCGTTCTAGGCGTTCCTGTGGTCTTGAGTTATCTACTGGCGTTTGGTTTGCGGAGGAAAGCTGGTCAGACCTACTTCTGAAGCTCCGTGTAAAGCTCCTCTTCGTAAGGCGACCAAAACAATTCCAGATGTTGGAGTTCTGAAAACTTTTCCAGGAGCTTGCCAAGCCGATTAATGGCTACTGCGTCAGCTAAAATGGAGAAGCTTGCGCATCCTTCATCTGGTTCGTCCTCATGATTGTTGAAGGTGAACTGAATGGCACAGCGACCAACACCTCCAATCGTATAAGCACGAATGACCAGATGCCGATACATCCGATCCTCTTTTCGAGGACTGCCATATTTAAACTCCGCCTCGTCACCAATGTGCTTCGGAAAATTCTGAAGATCCGCAGCAAATTGCTTCAAGCATTGAACACCGGTGTAGAAATCGAGCCCACCCGAAAAGCGACCATTTTCTGCACTGAGATTGAGCTGCACGTGATACGGCTCCTCGTAGGGGAAGCGCTGGATGCGGATGGAATTCATAACGGATAAAGAACAGGTCACACCGCCGCCTTCAACAACCGCGCCAGATACATCCCCGCCGTCTTACCCACCTCCACCACCTCTGCGTGGTGCAGCGTCTGCGCTCTCAATCCAGCGGCCCAGTTGGTAAGCATGGAGATACCCGCTACTTCCATCCCAAGCGCACGCGCCTGAATGGCCTCAGCCACCGTGGACATACCCACGGCATCCGCACCCAGCGTGCGCAGCATGCGGATCTCCGCAGGTGTTTCATACTGCGGACCCAGCAGCCCCGCATACACGCCTGCGTGCAGTTTCAAACCGATCTCCAAACTCGCCGCATGGAATTTTTCACACCACGTCCGCGAATACACCTCGCTCATGTCATGAAAGTTCGGACCACCTAGCAGCGGTGTGGTGCCCTGGAGATTGAGGTGATCCGTGATCAGCATCAGCCCCCCGACATGAAAATTCTCATGGATCGCCCCCGCCGCATTCGTGAGCACCACGCGCTTCACGCCGATCTCATGCATGAAGCGGATGCTCGCCGTGACCTCATGCGCCGTTAGTCCCTCATACAAATGCCGCCGCCCCTGCGCGAGCAGGATGGGCTTGCCGTGATGCTGCGCCAGCACAAAGCGCCCTGCATGTCCCGGCACTGTCGAAGCGCTCAGCCCAGGCACCTCACCATACGCGACTTCACTTTCAATCCCAAACGCATCCGCCACGGCTCCAAGACCGGAACCCAGCACGATGGCAGTTTCAGGACGGGCGTTTTGAAGGGCGATGAGGGACATATTGCGGACCACTATCTGGCGGCAATCCTCTCCTTCAACTCCTCATACAACCGCTCCACCTGTGGCATCGCGATCCCCGCCGCCTTCGCCTGGCGCACCGGCTCACCCCAGATCGCCTCCAGCTCCACCTCGCTGCCCGTAAGAAAATCAATGAGGCTGCTCGGCTTGTACGCAGACATCGTGCGCGTCCGCTCAATCATATCGTCGATGAGCGACAGCGGAATCGCATGCCCCAGCCGCCCTGCCGTTTCGATGATCTCACGCATCAAATCCCATACCCGCTGCTCCAAAACCGGATCAGCCAAAATCGCCGCCGTGTCCTTGCCACCGGCCGCAATCGAGAGCCCGTTGAAGGGAATATTCCACACCAGCTTCTTCCACCGCGCTGTGAGCAAACTGGGCTCCACCTTGCACTCGATGCCACAGCGCCGGAACTCCGCCGCCAGTGCCTCCGTGCGCACCTGCGGCGCACCGCTGTGCTCGCCCAGCGAGATCTCCCCCTGCGCGATGTGATGAATCACCCCCGGCGCAATGCGGTTGATGCACACAAAGCACAGCCCGCCCAGCACATGCACAGAGCCAAAGTGCCGCGCCAGAAAATCATCGCTGCCCAGTCCGTTTTGCAGCGTGAGGATCATCGACTTTTTGTGCAGCAGCGGCGGCAGCAGCTCCAGCAGCGCCTCATTCGCCGTGGCCTTCATCGCGATGATCACCAGATCGCACTCCCCGATCTCCGCCGTGCTGCGGTGGCAGTAAACCTGCGGCAGATCGAAATCGCCGAGAGGACTGCTGATCTTGAGACCATGCTGCTTCACCTGCTTATAATCCGAGCGCATGAGAAAATGAACCTCATTTCCATGCTGCGCCAACCGCCCGCCATAGTAGCAGCCGACCGCACCGGAGCCGATGATGGCGATGCGTGGATGTGCCGGAAACGCCATGATCTATTTCACCATCAAATAATGCCGCGTTTTGCCATGCCTCTGCTTGTTCGTCAGCGGCGGCAGGTCCAGATGGAAGAAATGCCGCAGGGTCTTGGTGTGGTGCTGCAGCGTCTGCTTCGCAGCTTCCTTCAACTCCCTCCACCTCCTCCACGAATGATCCGGCGCATGCGTGATGTGCCTCAGAAGACTGAGCCACTCCACATACGCGCGTGAGATGTCTCCTTCCGCGATGCCCGCCTTCAAATCCTGCGCGCCGGGCTGCTCAGGATGCAGCAGCGCATCGAGTAATTCCGCAGCGCCTTCGCCATAGTCATCCGGCAGACCATTATCAAGATAGCCGTGATGATTCACAAACCCATACGTGCCACGACACACCGCCGCGAGTCGTTCGGAACCGCAGTCCAGCGGCAGATCAAACTTGGAGCCACTGCGCAGGTTCGCCAGGTGATGGACGAGGTCATCCGCAGGATAGCTTTCATCTTCCAGTGCCGCGACAATCGCCAGCCCCTCACCATGCTGGAAGAAGCTGAAGATTTCACCACGCCTCGTCGGCACGCCCCCGGCATCGATCAGGCCCAGCGTACGCCACGCATGAATCGGTGATCCACCGCGCGGCTCGCGATCAGTGGTGGCCGTTTCGGCCATGTGTACACCCGTTTCATTCTTCACCACGATGCTGCGTTCCTGTGGCAGGAAGAGCAGTTTGCCGTGACCGTCCTCGTAAGCCATCACCTCAATGGGCGCGAGATCGAAGCACGCAAAGACCAGGTTCTCCTTCGTCAACGTGCCGATGAATTCAGGGGCCACATCTGAGATGACATCTTCTCCATGCGCGAGGATGGCCTTCGCGAGATCACCTGCATGCAGCACGGTGATTTCCTCCAGCGGTATCGTTTCTGCGTTGCGCGGCAGCTTGAGGAGACGGCGAATCGACTTCGTCGGCTTCACGTCATCTCCCACCGGCGTGCCGAGGCTGATTTCGACGCCGTAGGTCACTTCCTTTTCGCGGCGGATTTTTCCCACACGACCGATGCCGTGCGCAAACCTCGCGGCGAAAGCCGGAACACTCAGCACCGCATGCACACGGCTCAGCGGCACGCGTTGCAGCGCATGGCGGTGCTTGCGCTCCCATTCACCGTAGGAATTCAAGACCTGCTTCTCCGTGGCTTCGAGACCGAAGAGCGCCTTCGCATTCTCATGCTGCGGATGCACCACATTCGGCTCCAGCTCCTCCAGCCCGAGCAGAGGCGGTACTTTGGCAAACAACCTTCCGGCAAAGCGTGTCGCGGCTTCGAAAGGATTCTCCTCCCGCAGCGCGGCGTGTTTCATCACACGCAGAAAGATCGGCCATGCCAGCAGGGTGCTGCGGTGCAGCCGCGCCGGTCGTGCATCAAAGATGGAAGGACTGTCGCGGCTGGTGATCACATGACCCTTGTCATCCAGCCCCCGCCGTCCGGCGCGGCCATACATCTGAAGCAGTTCATCCGGCGCGAGTTTGTGCTCGCTCTTGCCATCATGAAACGTCGTGCCTGCCACATGCACACTTCGCACGGAGAAATTGATGCCCGCTGCAAGTCCCATCGTCGCGGCAATGACACGGAGTTGCCCCGCCTTCGCCAGCGGCTCAATCACCCCTGCGCGTGCGCCATACGACAGCCCGCTGTGATGAAAAGCCACACGCTTTTCCAGCAGTGTCGCCAGGTCCTTGCCGCACACAGCCCGTTGTTCCGCCGTGAGTTCCAGCGGATCGCCCATCGGCAGATCAGCAGCCAGCCTGCGTGCAATTGACTCCGCCTCCTTGCGGCGTGGTGCAAAAATCAGCAGCGGCGCGAGATCAGCGATCATCACCGCCGCAGCAAAGCGCGGCCAGTAGTTTTGAAACTGCTTCTGTCGCTGCGGCAGCGTCTCCATCGGCACTTCTTCCAGAGGCACGGGCCGTTCACGCGTCATGACCACTTCCGCCTTGCGGCCCAGACTCACCAGCCATGCCGCCACGTCTTCCGGATTCGCCACAGAGCCGCTCAGCAGCAGCAGGCGCGTGTCCTG
>NZ_JBIPNG010000683.1:0-2681 GCF_044373815.1 Prosthecobacter sp.
CCATCGCCCACACGCGCTCATTCAATGCCTATGGCCTCTTTCAGGACATGACCGAAGAGCGGCCCGAGATCATTCTCGAAGTCAGCGACGACGGCGCGCTCTTCCTGCCGCTGGAGTTTAAATACAGGCCCGGAGATCCCAAGCGCCGCCCGCCTTTCATCGCCCCGCATCAGCCCCGGCTGGACTGGCAGATGTGGTTCGCTGCGCTGTATCCCAACTACGACCCGCAGCGGGATGCGAACCCAAACTCCCCCATGCACTGGTTTGGCCAGTTCTGCACCGCCCTGCTCCAGCACAAGCAGCCGGTATGGGAACTGCTGGAGCCGCCACCCCTCCCCATCGAAAAAATCACCCACATCCGCGCCAAACTCTACCGCTACCATTTCACCAGCCCGGAGGTGCGGAACGTCTCCGGGGAGTGGTGGGAGCGCGAACTCAGAGGCAATTTCAGCGGAACCATGTCACTAAAAGCCTCTGGAAGATGATTCATTCGACATTCCTCTTGCGTCTGTTCCATCCTGCGGCACTATCGCGACCCCTCGTTCGGTTTCGAATAAGGGAAACAACCTTCGGGGCGTAGCTCAGCCTGGTAGAGCGCTTGCTTTGGGAGCAAGAAGTCGTCAGTTCGAATCTGGCCGCCCCGACCATCTAAGATTTAAAATCTCAGATCTCAATCCCGACTCATGTCCGCCCTTTACGCCACCGCCCTGAACACCTTCAAGGAAATGGGCTGGCTCTACCGAGAAGTTCCCGAGCATTCCGTCATCGAGGCTGATTTTGAAGCGCACCATACCAAGATCCCTCTACACGTGCAGGTTTTTGGCGAGACGCACATCATCACCGTCGTCTCGAACTCCACTCTGCAGGTGCCCCCCTCCCACCGCCTGCCTGTGTGCGAGCTGCTCATGCGCACGAACAAGGATCTGAACCTGGGCAACTTCGAGCTCGAATGGGAGAGCGGCCAGGTGATGTTCCGCGTCACGAATGTTTTCCCGCCAAACCGCCACGATGCGCGCATCATCGCCAGCCTCGTGCATTCCGCCGTGGCGGAGATGGACCGCCTCACACCGTTCCTCGGTGAAATCATTCAGACGCCCAAAGGTGAACTGTTGCTGCTCAAGGTCGCGGACCTGATGAAACGCGAAGATTTGCTCCCGCCCGTGCCCGAGGCAGAGTGATTGGACGTGACACGGGCAGTCCGCCTGTGCTTTTGTGGCCGCGAACAGGCTTTCCCAATGTCCGCCCGCTACACACTCCCGCAGCACCCGGCTTTCAGCGATCCGCTGTCCAAGGAGGATCTCTACACCCTCGTGGCCCGTGGCTCCCTTGCTCGCGGAGAGATGTGTCTGGATGAGGACACCGGCCATATGCACACCGTGGGGGAACTGGTCAGCGGCATGCGCCGTCCCAGTGCCAGCAGCGGCCAGGCGCGGATCGCCCGGCCCATGTATCGTGAGATCAGTCCTGACACGGAACTTCCCGATGAACCGGAGCCAGAGGCGGAAGACGAAGTGGAGGAGGAAGCCGACGAAGAAGCCCCCGAGGAAGACAAGGATGACGATTTCGACTACTCCCCCAGCGGTGAAATCATCCTGCATCATGCGCATCCATCCTGGCTGGGCTACACCAAGGCGCTGATCCTCTGCCTGCTGCTAACTGTTGCCGGCGCACTACTATGCGTGATCCAGCTCGAATACGGCATCATCGCCCTGCTCTGCGCCTCGTCCACGCTCATCGCCGTCGGTATCGCGCGTTATTCGCACGACTACATTGTCACGCGCGAACGTGTGGAGCTGATCTGGGGCATCATTGGCCGCAGTTCCAAAGAAGCGCGCATCTGCGACATCCGCAGCATCGACGTCTATGAAGCCGGCCTCAAAGGATTGCTCGGTCTCGGCACCATCGACTTCTCCACCGCAGCCAATGCCGGCATCGAAGTGCAGTTCAAGGACATGCGCCGCGCCCATGTCGTGAAAGATCTCGTGCGCAAACTGCAACGGGGTGTGGATCCTACGGATGACTGAAATGAGGAATGACGAATGCGGAATGACGAATGCCAGACGCTGCGCCCCAGCGTTTGCCGTCTGGCGGTTTGTTCTGCTTTCCGCATTCGTCATCTGGCAGTCGTCATTCGCCGCAGGCGTGCCTCTCTCCCGCGCCATCGACATCCGCATGCTGCCGTATGAGCGCAGTTTGGAAAAACTGCCGGTCGATCTCACCGCCACGATCGGCTTCGTGGAAAGCGGTGGCACCGCTTTTGTACAAGACGACACCGCAGGCACGCATCTGCACTTCAAACCCACGCGCAATGATCTGCGTGTGGGTGACCATGTGCGCATTCAGGGCACCACCACCGCCGGCCTTTATTTTCCCGGGGTCGATGTGGCTGAGCTGCAAATCCTCGGTCATGGGGCACCGCCCTCTGCGGCCCCCGCCAGCTATGATGATCTGGCCACAGGCCGTTTCCATTACCAGCGCGTGATCGTTGAGGGCCTTGGCCGCACTTTGACGCCGCTGGATGAAAAACGCTCGCTGCTGCGCCTTGCCATCGGCAGCCGGGTGCTGGAAGTGCGCGTGGATGCACCGCTGGAAACCGCCCCGTCGCTCATCGATGCCCGCCTCCGCATCACCGCCCTCGCAGCAGGTGGCATCAATGACCGCCGCCAGCTCGTCCTTCCCTA
>NZ_JBIPNG010000247.1:0-9443 GCF_044373815.1 Prosthecobacter sp.
CGCCATCCTGATGATCGCCCCAGCCGCAGCCGATGAAGGGAATGTTTTCACCCTCCGACTCAAAGCGACCGCGCATGTCCTGAATGATGAAAATATAACCGGCAGCCGTGAAGCCTGCTCCGCTCCCGCTGCCCTTCACCCGGCTGTACGGCGTGCGAGAAAGAATGACCGGAAACGGCCCCTCCCCGCTCGGCAGGTAGATGTCTGTCGCCAGCTTGATGCCATCTCTCATCGCGAGCTTCTCGGTCTGCTTCTCCACCGGCTTCGTGGATTCCCCGACCTGTTTCAGCCAGCTCTCAGACGACACCACTTTGTCCGCCGCTGCGCGTTTCAGCATCCCCTCGATCTGCCGCGCCCACTGCTCGCCGTAGGTCTTCTTCACAAACTCAACCGCCTGCGCCTGCTCCTCGGTGGAGAGCGCGCTGTTGTGATCCACGTCCGCCATCGTAAACAAAGCCCGCATCTTCCCCGCCAGCGCATCATCCGCCGACGCATGGCACGAAAGAAGAGACACCGAGGCAGCTAGCAGCAGGAACGAATTTTTCATGGATAACGTGTAGGCTGCTGAGTGATCCCACACACGCGTTGATATGACAAAGCTGGGCGCATTCTCTGCAGCGCGAGCATTGCATTACCCCACCATCCGCCACGTCAGCTCCATGCCCATTCCCACAGGGAGTGGCGTCACCGGCCCGGCAGGTGTCTCCAGCACCGCCATCTGTTGCACGCCCTTCTCCATCACAAACCGTTTCTCCGAGGCCGCAAAACCATAAAACCCCGGTCCGTTGACACACAGGAAACGCTCCAGCAGCGCCTGCCCCTCCACCGTGCCGAGATCCACGCCCGCCTCTTCAAACGCCATCGCATAGAGCTGCGGCGCACAGCCTCCGGTAAAGCAGCCCGCCGCGCAGCCACAGGCCGTCGCTTTGGTCGTATGCGGCGCACTGTCCGTTCCCGCGAAATACTTCGTCTGCCCCGCAGTCGTCACAGCCTGTCGCAAGGCCGCACGATCATCCTGAAACTTCACAATCGGCAGACAGTACAGGTGATACTTCAGCCCCTGAATCAGATGCCCCAGCGTGTACAGCAAATGCTGCGGCGTGATCGTCGCACCCACATGCTCCGGCGCACGCGCCACGAACTCCGCCGCCGTGCGTGTGGTGATATGCTCGCACACAATCCGCAGCTTGGGATGCGCTGCCAGCAGTCGCGGCATCCGCTCCGTGTAAAACCTCGTCTCCGCATTCTGCTGCGCATCGATGTAGTCCGGCCCGCTCAGCCCATGCTGTTCTCCGTGAATGCACAGCACAATGCCATGCTCTTCCATCGCCCGCAGCACCTCGCCCCCGATCAAGTCATCCATCGGCATCCCATGCTCCGCGTTCGTCGTCCCATGTGGCGGGTAATATTTGCAGGCCCGCAACTGCCCCGACGACGCGCCCTCCGCAATCATTGCCGCCGTGGTCTGCCGCGTCAGATAAAGTGGCACGATCAACTGCTCAAACCCATCCGCCCCCGCCGCGCGCAACTCCGCCGAGTAGCTCTCGATCGACCAACCGTCTGTTTGCGCCGCTCCTAAGACCCGCGACACCGGCGGCTGCGTGTTCGGCATCGCCAGCGCCCCTGCACAGCCCATGTCGAGATGCGCCTGGACATATGAGCCCATCGCCGGGCCTTGGCGGAAATGCGTGTGGAGATCGAACCACTTGGGAAGCGTGAGGGTCATGCCCTTCCGTTAAACCGGGGAAGCGAACGCGGCAAGAAGGGAGCGCGGACACTCTTGTCCGCCATCATTAATGGCGGCAAAGCCGCGAAGATAAAGGGTGAGGGCAGGAGTGCTCACACTGCTTCAATTAGCCGCGCCCTCAATGTAGGGATCAAGATTCGGCGGTTTGGCGTGACTTCACGAGGAGAATGTGGCAAAAACGGGGCACAAACCGAACCACTCAACCACCCCTTGTTCTTCCTATGAACTCAAACCCGCTTTCCCGCCGCACCTTTCTTGGCACCGCATTCGCAGCCGCGACCGGCTTCACGCTTCCCCGTCCTTCTTTTGCCGCAGACAAGCCCAGCTCCGTCTTCAACGGCGTGCGCATCGGCTGCATCACCTACAGCTACCGCAGCTCGGCGAAAACAGCCGAGGAGACGCTCAAGGCGCTTCTCGATGATGGCCTCAGCGAGACCGAGCTCATGGGCGGCCCCATCCAGCTCTACGCCGGCATCAATGCCAAGGCCACCGACACGGAGCGCGAGCAGCAGCTCGCAAAGTGCCGGGAGTTGCGGAAGATGTACAACGATGCGGGAGTCAACATTCACATCCACAAGATGGGCTTCGGGCAGTCGAATGAGGAGATCGAATTCAGCTTCCTCGTAGCCAAGGCGCTGGGCTGCACGGGCGTGACCACCGAGCGCAATGCCATCCTCGCCGCGCGCGTCGCGCCGTATGCCGACAAGCACCAGATCTGGGTCGGGTTTCACAACCACACCAACAACCTGCCGGAGATGGACAAGTTCGATTCCATCCTGGATCTCGGCAAGTTCATCGGCTTCAACCTCGACATCGGCCACTATGTTGCCGGCACGAAGGGCAAGTCGCCCATTCCTGTGCTGGAGAAGTACCACGACCGCATCGTGAACCTGCACCTGAAGGACCGCACCGCCGACGGTGGCAACGTGGCCTGGGGGCAGGGCCAGACCCCGATCAAGGAAGTGCTGCAGCTGATGAAAAAGGAAAAGTGGACCTTCCCCGCCGAGATCGAGCTGGAATACAAGATCCCCGAAGGCTCCACCGCCGTCGCCGAAGTGGCCAAGTGCGTCCAGTATTGCAAAGAAGCGCTGGCGTAAACGAAGTGCTGCGTCAAAGGGAGCGCGGACAAAGTGACCGCGCTCCTCTCAATGGCCGTCCGTCAGCACGCTATTCAAAATTCTTGCTGATCTCGGCATGCGCGGCCGCCACTGCGGACTCGCACTCGCGGGCCTTGGCATAACGCACCGCAAAACTCCCCGGCTCCTCGGAGCCCATGAGCAAATGCCGCGCCTCACCCACCAGCGCATCCTTCCGCTCCTTCGTGATCGGCGGCTTTTCCTCCATCGCCTCGTCCATCATCACCACCAATTGCGAGAGCTGTCTCAGCCACGCGAAGCGCTCATGCTCCATGAGCAGTTGCAGAAATTGCATCGGCGACTCGATGACATTCCCTTCTTTCTCATACGCAGACCGTTCTGAGTTCATGAGCAGCTTGTGCAGACTGAGGAGCTGGTTTCGAAGGGCTGGAAGAGGGTGGTCGTTCATGCCCGTTCCATAATGCAGGTTCACTCCGTCATCTATCCATTGTTAAACTGAGCTGCCCAAAAAAAAATCCAAGCCCAAGGGCTGCAACAAATTGAGCGCGCCTCACGGAACAACGGAAGAAGGCAAAACCTTCCACTCCCGGTTCCTATAGTCATAGCTCAATGAAGGAATGCCTAGGCTGGGAACAGCTTTGATGACAGGTTGTGGCTGGCCAGGATGGTCCATCGCAAAGGGCTGGCTGACATAAAGGGTCAGAATCCAAGGCTGGCCATGGAGACGCAACGTCGCAGGAGAAATCTTTGCGGGTTCCACAAGTTTGCTGGCATAGACTTGATGATAACTTGGATTCGCGGCCAGAAAATCCGACAACAACCGAGTCGCCCGGGCCTCTGCTCTCCACAAGCCGGTATGCAGCCAGCAGGCCAGCATCAGAGCCGTTACCAACAAGCTCATGGAGGCCCTTTTCTGCCAATGCGGCCAACAAAGAATGACTCCCCTCCCCCAGGTCAAAACGGCCATCCCACCACCACCGAGCAGAAACAAAAACAAAGGGTACCGCTTCCGTGAATCCAGCGAATATCCGCCGGCAGGCACATAGATCAAACTGGCCATCAAGAACAAGATCAACATGGCAGCCATCACCCTTTTGCCATGGCCTTTGTCGATCTCGTTGAACCGATCCGGAGCCGCAGGAGTCATCCACAAGGCGGCAACGCCACCCAAGATGCAAAGGCCCAGACCAAACCATCCCAAAGGCCATTCACTGGCCGCTATCTGCCATAGAGACGGGCTGGAGACAGGAGCCCAAATGTCCAGCCACTGCCAGAGATTGCCCAGCGGACTGAGCAAAGCCGGCCAATGAAAATGAGGCTCCATATAAAGGGGATGGTCCTGCGGTTTGCATAAAACGTAAGCAACGAGATACAGGCATGCCATCAGCGGAGGAACCCAGCGAATGGATGGTTTCAACCAAGTCCCCCACGGGTCAGGCTGTGGAGTCATCAGACACGCAGCGCCTGCCACAAAGGCCAGAGCAAAGAGCAAGTGCTCATGAACCAGCAGAGAGGCTGCGAAAATCAGCCCCCAGATCAACCAGGCCCGGTTTGGAGTGGAATGGATTCGCAGAAACAACCAGATGGACACCCACAGGATCAGTGAACTCAGAATGTAAGGCAGGGCCGACGTCCAGGTTATCGCCTGGAATCCAAACGGCGAACAAGCGGCAATGATAGCCAACAGCAGCACGCCGTCTTGATTCCCGCACACACGGCGGAAAACCAGATAGAAAAACTGGCACGTCAATATATGCGAGCCGATGGCGAGAAGCCCCGGCAGCCACGGTCCACAATTCAGGATCCATCCAACCAGTCCGTGCTGGAGAAGGCGCCAGAAGCCTCTTTCTTGAAAGGCATTGACCAAATATTCCATGCCTCCCACCCGGGCCATCTCTGACAAAGGATAGTCATCAATGGCCCAGACATAGGCCTGCACCATGGGGAAATAAGACAACAGCCCCATCAACGCGATCAATAGCAGGGGCCTCCATTGCCAATGAATGGGACCCTGTAGAGATTGGATGTCAGCCATCCTTGGTCGTCCGTTAAGACGGTCTTGGACAGCGTTGTGATTAATCGAAGGCGCGATTGATGTTTATAAGAAATTTCGCCAAACCGTGTCAATCCAATGAGCGAGCCATTTTTTATCTTATTGTGGTTTTTTATGACTCCATAATCGGAGTTTCATAACTCAAAATGGCAGAGCCGAAAATGAAAAAAGCGCGGACTTTCGTCCGCGCTTTGTAGAGGAATCAAATGAAACGCGGCAGTATTATTGATGATACTCCTGCAACGCCCGCACCTGCACCTCGGTTCCTTGCAATGACTTGATCGCCCGCAGTGCGGCATCTGCACCGCGCAGTGTGGTCATGATCGGAATGCGGTTCTGCATCGAGGCGGTGCGGATCTTGATTTCGTCCTCTCGGGGATTTTTGCCGCTCGGGGTATTGATGACGAGGGCCATGTCCTTGTTCTTCATCAGGTCGATGACGTTCGGGCGCTGGCCGCTGGCGAGTTTGGGAAGGATGTTCACCGCAATGCCGGCTTCCTTGATGACGCCGCCGGTGCCGCTGGTGGCGTAGAGGGTGAAGCCGAGGTCGGCGTAGCCCTTGGCAATTTTCACGACGTTGGGGCGGTCGGTTTCCTTGACGCTGATGAACACATTGCCCTTCGTGGGCAGGGTGCCGCCAGCGGCCATCTGGCTCTTGGCGAAGGCCATGCCGAGGTCGTAGTCGATGCCCATGACTTCACCGGTGCTCTTCATTTCCGGGCCGAGGATGATGTCCACGCCGGCGAACTTGCTGAAGGGGAAGACGGCTTCCTTGACGCTGTGATGCTTCGGAATCACTTCCTCGGTGAAGCCCAGTTCCTTTAAGGTCATGCCCGCCATGATCTTGGCGGCGAGCTTCGGCAGCGGCACGCCGATGGCCTTGCTGACGAATGGTGCGGTGCGGGAGGCACGCGGATTGACTTCGATGACATACAAATCATCGCCCTTCACGGCGAGCTGCATGTTCATCAGGCCGCGCACGCCGAGGGCCTTGGCCAGCTTCTTCGCGGCATCGCGAATGCGATCCTGCATTTCCTTGCTGAGGCTGAAGGGCGGGATGACGCAGGCGCTGTCGCCGGAGTGAATGCCAGCCTCTTCGATGTGCTCCATGATGGCACCGATGACAGTGGTCTCACCGTCGCTGATGCAATCGACATCGACTTCCGTGGCGTCTTCAAGGAAGCGGTCCACCAGCACAGGGCGGTCGGGCGTGGCCTCGACGGCATTCTTCATGTAGTGGGTCAGTTCAGCATCGCTATAAACGATCTGCATGGCACGACCACCCAGCACGAAGCTGGGGCGCACAAGGCTGGGATAACCAATCGTCGCAGTGATGGCCAGCGCCTCTTCCAGCGAGGTCGCGGTGCCGCTCGGAGCCTGGAGCAATTCAAGATCGTCGAGCAACTTGGCGAACAGCTTGCGGTCCTCCGCGAGCTCGATGTTCTTCGGCGAGGTGCCGATGATGCGGACGCCGTTTTCTTCGAGGCCTTTGGCGAGGTTCAGCGGCGTCTGGCCACCGAACTGCACGATGACACCAAGCACCTGATCGTGGCGGTTTTCGCGCTCGTAGATGTTCAGCACATCCTCCAGCGTGAGCGGCTCAAAGTAGAGCTTGTCGCTGGTGTCGTAGTCGGTGGAGACGGTCTCAGGATTCGAGTTCACCATGATCGTCTCATAGCCCAGCTCACGCAGGGCGAAGGACGCATGCACGCAGCAGTAGTCGAACTCGATGCCCTGACCAATTCGGTTCGGACCGCCACCGAGAATCATGACCTTCTTGCGGTCGTTGTCCCGCACTTCGTCCTCGATGCCGTAGGTGCTGTAGTAGTAGGGCGTGTAGGCCTCAAACTCAGCCGCGCAGGTGTCCACGAGGCGGTAGGTGGGAACCACTCCATACTTGATGCGACCGGCGCGTATGTATTTCTCATCCACACCAAAGGAATGGGCGAGTTGCTTGTCGGAGAAGCCCATGCGCTTCCATTTGCGCATCGCTGCGGTGAGAACTTCCGCCTTCTTTTCCTCCGTGCGTTCAGCTTCAGGGATCTGGGCGATCAATGCTTCGCCAGACTGGTTGGGGATGAGCAGGTCTTCCTTCACGATGTCCTCAAGCTGCCTCAAGAACCACCGGTCGATCTTCGTCAGCTCAAACACACGCTCCACGGTCCACCCCTTCGCGAAAGCCTGGCCGAGGAAGAAAATGCGCTCCGCATTCGGCACCGTGAGCTTCGAGGTCAGCGTCTCGTCATCGACTTCCTTGTCGGCACCATCGCCGATGAGGCCGAAGCGTTTGATTTCCAGACTGCGCAGCGCCTTCTGCATGGACTCCTTGAACGTGCGGCCGATGGCCATGGCCTCGCCCACAGACTTCATCTGCGTGGTCAGCGTCTCATTGGCACCCGGGAATTTTTCGAAGGTGAAGCGCGGCACCTTGGTCACCACGTAGTCGATGGACGGCTCAAAGCTGGCAGGCGTCTCGCGGGTGATATCGTTCTTCAGTTCATCCAGCGTGTAGCCGACGGCGAGCTTGGCGGCGATCTTCGCAATCGGGAAACCCGTGGCCTTCGAGGCGAGCGCGGAACTGCGGCTCACGCGCGGATTCATCTCGATGACGATCATGCGGCCCGTGTCGGGATGCACCGCGAACTGGATGTTTGAGCCACCCGTCTCCACGCCGATCTCGCGGATGCAGGCGAAAGAGAAGTCACGCATGATCTGATACTCGCGGTCCGTAAGCGTCTGGATGGGAGCCACGGTGATCGAGTCACCCGTGTGCACGCCCATGGGGTCCAAGTTTTCGATGGAACAAATGATCACGCAGTTGTCCGCCTTGTCGCGCATGACCTCCATCTCGAATTCCTTCCAGCCGAGGAGCGATTCCTCGATGAGCACTTCTGTCACGGGCGAGAGGTCAAGACCACTGGCCGTGATGGTTTCAAATTCTTCCTTGTTGTAGGCGATGCCCCCGCCCGTGCCGCCCAGGGTGTAGGCAGGGCGGATGATGAGCGGCATGGTACCGATCTGCTCGGCAATCACGCGGGCCTCCTCAATCGTATGGGCGACGCCGGACTGCGGCAGATCGAGCCCGATCTTGAGCATGGCATTCTTAAACAGCAGACGGTCTTCGCCCTTCTCGATGGCGTCCGGCTTCGCACCGATCATGCGCACGCCATGCTTGTCCAAGGTGCCTGCGCGGTGCAGAGACATGGCGCAGTTGAGCGCGGTCTGGCCGCCCAGTGTGGGCAGCAGCACGTCCGGCTTCTCCTTGATGATGATCTTCTCCACCATCTCAGGCGTGATGGGCTCGATGTAGGTGCGGAAGGCGAATTCCGGATCCGTCATGATCGTGGCCGGATTCGAGTTGATGAGCACCACTTCATATCCTTCTTCGCGCAGGGCCTTGCAGGCCTGGACGCCGGAATAGTCAAATTCACAGCCCTGGCCGATGACGATGGGGCCGGAACCAATGACGAGGATGCGATGGATGGTTGTATCTTTGGGCATGGGGGAGGAAAAATATGACGAAATCCGGGTGCGGACGACGAGTGCGGCGGGTTGAGAGGGGTAGAAAGCGTATGATCTGGGCGCTTTCGGAGCGAAGGAACCACTGGCTGGCAGGCTAGGGCTACGGCATCGCGGGGCCGGAAAGCCCGGCATCTTGCACAGTCGGTGCGGTGCGTCAAACGCAGGGGTGGAAAAGACGTTAAATAGCTCCCAAAAAGGGGCTGTTTCGCCGGTTTTCAGCTCATCAGCTCAATTCACTGAGATTTTGACCCCGATACCCTTGTAGGCCTCGGTCATTTCCTGCGCGATTTGTGAATAACTTCTCCCATCAAGGAGCAGATCGAGGTGCTTGAACGGCGCGGTTTCGGACTTCATGTCCGGCGGCGGAAAGTTCGTCGGGTAGCTGAAGCGGCCGCCTTCAAGGTGCTTGACGCGGGGATCTTTGAAAAAGGTGCGCAGCGCCTCGGTCTCGCCATAGACCGCGTCCATGAACTTGATGAACCGCGTGCCTTTTTTGTCGCCATCCAGATGGCAGAAGAAATACACCGCGAGCACGGAGCGGAAGTAGAGCTCCCCCATTTTTTTGTTGGAGATGTCGGTGATGCCAGACCAGGTGGCACGGTTCATTTTCAGGTGCTCCTCCAGATTGCCAATCTCGATGGCATACCCGCGCTTCTGCATCTCCTGAATGTGGTCTTTCAGGCCCTTCTGGTGCGCGTCGGCACGGAATTTTCCGGCGTTGTAGGGCAGCATTTCCGTGTATTCAGCCGTCCCTTCGATGACCCACACGGGAAGGAAGGTCAGGTAGGCATCCATCACCTGATGGGTGATCTCATGGATCAAGGTGCCCCCGTCGTAGTTCTCATCCTTGGCGTAGGTCTTGCCCAGAAGCTTGAGGCCGATGCTGGGAAACGGCACCCGGAAGATCTTGTCTCCGCTCATATAGACACCCCCGGAGTTTTCAGGCCCCCCGGCGGCGATGTAATCCTTCCGCGTCTCAAACAGCTCGGCCTGGTAGCGTTCGAAACCCTCGGGTGGACGGCAG
>NZ_JBIPNG010000021.1:0-29628 GCF_044373815.1 Prosthecobacter sp.
ACTTGCCTGGCTTCCCTCTGGAGGCCTTCGACCAGGTGAGGCAAGCCATCGCTACCCAAACAACAGCCTGATCATAGAGAAAGATACATGTCAAGAGCCACCAACTCCCCCGCCAGCCGGAAGCGCCGTAAGCGCGTGCTGGCAAAAGCCAAAGGTTACCGCGGCTTCCGTTCCACGCATTTCCGCTATGCGAAGGACGCCGTCCGTAAAGCCGAAACCTACGCAACTCGTGACCGCAAGGCCAAGAAGCGCAGCTTCCGCAACCTGTGGGTGCAGCGCATCAACGCCGCCACCCGTCCTCTCGGCTTGAGCTATTCCCGTTTCATGGAAGGCCTCAAGTTCGCTGGTATCGACCTTGACCGCAAAGTCCTCGCGGACCTCGCTGTCAAAGACATCGCCGCCATCGAAGCTCTCGTTCAGCAGGCCAAGGCCGCGCTGGAAAAGAAGGCCGCCGAAGCGCCGAAGGAAACCGCAGCAGCGTAAGCTACAACGGAACCTACAAGATTCTCAACAGCCGGGGCGCAAGCTCCGGCTGTTTTGTTGTGCCCGCGTCACACCGGGCAAGGGATGTGGAGTCCTTGAATGGGTTGTTTTTTTGAACTTTTAGGCGAACTGTCGGTCATTAATCAATGCACGGCTTTTCCCCAGCACGAGTGCTTGAAGAAGACGTGGCTTTCTGCACGTCGTTCCTCCATCCCCCTGCGTATCATGAGATGCGCGTTCACGCTCTCATCGAGCCAGCCTGCTGATCCATCATGTCCGCACCTTACTCCCGTCGAAGCATTCTGCGCCAGCTCACTGTTCTGGCCGCAGTTGGTGCCGCATCGCCCGCATTCGCACGTGAGAGAAAGCAGAAGCTGCTGGTTGAGAAGGTGGAAATTATGGTTCCCGGGCTGCCGCCTGCAATGGATGGTTTTCGCATCGCCCAATTGAGTGATTTGCATCTGGAGCCCTTCACCACGGAGGAGGACATTTTGCACAGTGTGGAGGTTTGCAATTCCTTGCTGCCAGACATGGTGGCTTTGACGGGTGATTTTGTCACCCATACTGCGCGTCCTGCACCGAAGGTGGCGGAACTGCTCTCCCAACTCACAGCGCCCTACGGCGTGTATGCCAGCCTGGGCAACCATGATTTCGCCAGTGGTGCCCCTGAGGTCATCCGGGCGCTCACAGAGCGAAATATTCCGGTGCTGCGCAATGAGATTCGTCGCATTCATACGGATAACGGGACGCTGGTGCTCGGCGGGTTTGACTCCAGGTATGTGAACAAACCTGATGTGCGTAAAACGCTGCAGGACTGGAAGCAGCACCAGCCGCTGGTGCTGATGATGCATGAGCCGGATGCTGCTGACACAATCGCTGCGGCCGGTGTGAAGGCGCTGCAAATTTCCGGGCACACGCATGGCGGGCAGCTCGTCTTCCGTGGCAAGACGCCGATGTCTCTGCGTCGCGCCAAGTTTGGCAAAAAGTACCTCGCCGGGCGCTACGAGGTGGGTGGGCTGCAGATGTATGTGAACCGCGGCATCGGCTGCGTGGGAGTACCGCTGCGCATTGGCTGTCCGCCCGAGGTGACGGAGCTGACGCTGCGCAGTCCGGAACTGCTGAGGGCGTGAGCGTGTGATTTTCTAGAGGGGGCCGGGTGGTTCCAACAGTTGCATGCGGGCCATGTCGCAGCTAAGTGGCCGGTTCCATGCTTTCCGAACTCGACTCTCTCAAAACCGCAGCCCTTGCCGCCCTTGAAGCTGCGCAGGATGAATCCGCCCTCGAAGCTGTGCGGGTGAACTTTCTGGGCAAGAAAGGCAGTGTCACCGCTCTCAGCCAGGGCATGAAGGATGTGCCGGTGGAGCAGAAAAAAGAGGTCGGCGCGAAGCTTAACGAAGTGCGCACCGCCATCACGGAAGGCATCGACACGAAGAAACTCGCGCTGCAAGCCGCACAGGATGCGAAGGCTGTGGAGGGCATAGACATCACGCTGCCGGGGCGTCCGGGAGCTGGCGTTGGCGCGCTGCATCCGCTGACGCAGATTCGTGATCTCGCCATCCGCACGCTTCGCCGCATGGGCTTCGCCTTGGCTGAAGGGCCGGAGATTGAAACGGAGTGGCATTGCTTTGATGCGCTGAACACGCCTGCTGACCATCCGGCACGCAACGAGAAGGACACCTTCTATCTTCCTGATGGCCGCCTGCTGCGCACGCATACGTCCAGCGTGCAGGTTCGCACCATGGAGGCTGCCAAGGCGCTGCCGATCCGCATCATTGCGCCGGGGGCGGCTTATCGCCGGGATGAAATCGACGCCACGCATCTCAGTGTCTTCAACCAGCTGGAAGGTCTTTATGTGAATCAGGACGTCAGCCTCGGCGATCTCAAAGGCACGCTGGAATACTTCTTCCGCGAGATCTTCGGTGTCGGCACGGCGGTGCGTTTCCGTCCGCACTTCTTCCCGTTCACGGAGCCAAGCTTTGAAATTGATGTGAAGCTCGAAGCGAAGGGCAAGGACGCGCGCTGGATTGAAATCGCGGGCTGCGGAATGGTTGATCCGGCTGTTTTCGCTGAGATCAACAAAGCACGTGGCGACAACCTTTTCGATCCGGAGACCACCACGGGCTTTGCCTTTGGTCTTGGGCTCGACCGCCTGGCCATGATCATGCATGGCATCACTGACATCCGGCATCTCATTGAGAATGATGTGCGGTTTCTGCAGCAGTTTGCGGCGTGAGGAAGCTGCTTTTGACAGGATTTACAAGATTCCAGAATTTCAGGATTAACCTAGGGACGATTGATGACGATCGATGAATTGACACACCAGGTGATTGGCATGGCGATGGGCATCCATCGTGAGCTGGGTCCTGGGTTTTTGGAGTCGGTGTATCATCGTGCGATGGAGATCGAGCTTGCCGAGTCTGGCCTTGGATTTGAGTCCAATGTGCCGTTGAATGTTTTCTATAAAGGCAAGCTGGTCGGAAAGTTTGAAGCAGACATCATCATCGCCGCAGGGGATCTGAGACTGTTGTTGGAACTCAAATCCTGTGAGGCAATTTCCAAGATGCATGAAACTCAAACGGTGAACTATCTGGCTACCACCGGCATCGAAGATGGCCTCATCATTAACTTTGGCTCCAAGAGTCTCGACTGGCGCCATAAGTTCCGAACTTACCGAACCAAATCGCAACTCCAGACCGTGGCTTAGTGAACGGTGCTCCGCCATACATCGCGTTAATCCTGATCAATTTTGTCATCCTGTTAATCCTGTCCAACCCCGCTCCGCATCATGCAAGTTTCCCTCTCCTGGCTCAGCACTCATCTTGACCTGAGTTCCTACACCGTCCCGCAGCTTTCTGATCTCCTCACCTTCGCGGGTGTTGAAGTCGAAGGCATTGAAGAACGCGGAGTTGCGACCGACAAGGTCGTCGTGGCGCAGATTCAGTCTTTTGAGCAGCATCCGAATGCTGACAAGCTCAGCGTGTGTCAGGTGGATGACGGCAGCGGCACGCTGCGTCAGATCGTCTGTGGTGCGAAGAATTTCAAAGCGGGGGACAAGGTTCCTCTCGCGCTGCCGGGGGCTGTTTTGCCCGGCGGATTCGCCATCAAGGAAGGCAAGCTGCGCGGGGTCGATTCACTCGGCATGTTGTGCAGCGGCAAGGAACTTGGTATTGGCGAGGACACCGGCGGCCTGCTCATCATGGCGGCGGATTCACCGGTCGGCACGCCCTTCAACCAGCTCAATCCTGCCGACGTGCTGTTTGATCTGGAGATCACGCCGAACCGCCCTGATCTTCTCAGCCATCTGGGGCTTGCCCGCGAACTGGCTGCACTCACCGGTCTGCCGCTGAAAGGCGAGCGTGACTATAACACGACGACGACGCAGCTCAAAAAGAATGATGCCACTTTGAAACTGGATGCGAAGGAGGCATGCCCCCTTTACACCGCACGTCTTATCAAAGGGGTCAAAGTCGGCCCCAGCCCTGAGTGGCTGCGTCGTCGGCTCGAAAGCATCGGTCTGCGCCCGATCAACAGTATCGTTGATATCACCAACTTCGTCATGATGGAAATGGGCCAGTCATTGCACTGCTTCGATTACGACAAGCTCCATGGCGGCATCTGCGTGCGCATGGCAGTCGAAGGAGAAAAAATGCTCGCACTCGACGGCCTGACCTACGTGCTGCAACCCGACGATCTTGTCATTGCCGACGGACATCCGGTAGCCATCGCCGGAGTCATGGGAGGTGAGGAAACCGGTGTCACGGAAACCACCGTCAATGTTCTGCTCGAAAGTGCCTACTTTGCACCTAGCGGCATCCGCCGCACCTCACGCCGTCTCGGCCTGAGCAGTGACAGCAGCTACCGCTTTGAGCGTGGCATTGATCCACAGCAGGTGCAGGGTGGTTCGGAACTCGCCACGAAATTGATCCTAGAAATCGCCGGTGGCACGGCCGACGAAGATACGCTCGCCATTGGTCAAGCCCCCACACTGGTGGGTGAAGTGACGCTGGATGAAAACCGTGCGCGCAGGCTGCTCGGGACGCCTGATATGGCGGGCGATGAAATTCACGCCATTCTCACGAAGCTTGGACTTGCCCAAAAGTCCGCAGGCAAGGACGAGAGTCATTGGGTCATTCCTAGCTATCGTTTGGACCTGCAGCGTCCGGTTGATCTCATGGAGGAAATCGCCCGCGTGATCGGCCTGGATCGCGTGCCGTCACGTCAGGTTGCCGTCGCATCGCCGGTCGAAGCGGCTGACCGCACCTATGATTTCGCGATGAACCTGCGGCAGTCGCTTGCAGCGCGCGGCTTCTTCGAAGCGCAAACGCTGCGCCTGATTGCGGATGCACAGCTCGCCGACAGTCTCGGTGGTGGGCAGGGTGTGGCGGTTAAAAACCCGCTCAGTGAGGATCATACCACGCTGCGCCCGAGCATTGTCCCGGGTCTTGTCGCCACAGCGGCGCTCAACATCCGGCAGGGATTGCATCGCCTGCGCTTCTTCGAACTGGGTCGCGTTTTCCTCACTTTGCCGAAAGGCGGCAGCCGTGAAGAGGAGCGCCTCGCCGTGCTTCTCAGCGGCCCCGTGTCTCCGACGAGCTGGCATGGCCGCGAGCCGCAGGCTGCTGACATTCATGAACTGGTGGGGCAGATCCAAAACCTCACGCGCACGCCGCTCGAAGTGCGTCCGGTGAAGGAGAACAGCGCCAACTACCTTCTGACCAGCGAACTGCGTGCCGGGAACCGCATCCTCGGCTGGATCGCGCAATTGCATCCTGCACGTGCGCGTGAAATCAATGCTCGTCATCCTGTGTATGTTGCCGAACTGCTGCTCAGCGCTCTGCGTCAGGGCAGCACCGGTCCGACGAAGTTTGAGGAGCTTCCGCGCTTCCCAGGCATGACGCGTGACGTCGCCATGGAAGTCCCTGCGGATCTTCCGCACGCCAAGGTGGCCGCTTTCTTTGCGTCCCAGAAGCATCCGTTGTTTGTGGGCGCTGAAGTCTTCGACGTCTTCGCTGATCCGTCAGGAACCAAGATGGCGAAGGACCGCAAATCTATCGCCTGGACGCTGACTTATCGGTCCGCAGAGAAGACCCTCGAAACTGCTGAGGTGGATGCCGCGCATACGGCGATCCTCACGGCGCTGGAGAAGACGTTGCCGGCGACGGTGAGGCGGTAGGAGTTGCTTGATAGTGATCAACTGCCATCGCAATAATCGCGGTGGCAGGTCGGTGCTGATGACTTGTGATCTGAATCAAACCGGCAAATCGCCTTCCTCCAGCGGTCTGCGTGAATGATGACGCACCGATAGAATGACGACACGTTTACCTGAGATGATGAAGAGGATGCGGAACTGGCTGCGATGTTTGCGAAAAAGCAGCTGGCGAATCTCAACCGGGAATCTGCGGCTTTCGGGAGCCAGACGATGGCGATCAGGATCGGATGCGAGGGATTCCACCTTGGCGATCAGATCGTCCCGCCAGCGGGCAGCAGAAATTGGCATGCGGGCTTTGATCCACAGATAAACATCCTCTAATTCGCTTTGCGCATGCGGCGTGTATTCAACTGCGAAGCTCATAGTTCGCGCAATCGCTGATGAACGGTCTTGGCGGATATGGTTTTGCCAGCGGCCATCTGATCGAGGCTGGTTTGAATGGATTTGATACTGGCCAGTTCCTCCATCGCGTCCTGCATTTTCTCATAAGCCTTTCGCCCGACCAATACGGCCTCAGCACGACCGTTGACAGTCAGCACCTCTGGGCGACCGGTTTTATTCACCCGAATCAGGTGGCTCTTGGCGTTGCGCTGAAAATCGGTTAGCGGATGGATGTCTTCGAGCTGGAACATGGAGTTGAATAAACATGGAATTCCATGCGAATCCAGCGCCTATTCGATGGCTGGTCAGGGCACCTCAGCAATCACCTTTGCCACGCGGTCCATCTCGGCTTCGGTGTTGTAGAAGTGGGGGCTGAAGCGGAGGAGGGGCTGTCCGGCGCGGTTGTGGCGCAGGGAGGTGGTGATGTTGTGGGCGGTGAAATGTGCGGAGATGTCCGCCAACGAACGCTGGGGGTGCTGCACGGTGGTGATGCAGGAGGCGTTGATGCTGCGCGGATCGGGGCCGAGGAAGGTGAATCCCAGTGGCTGGAGTCCGGCATGGAGGCGGGCTTTGAGCTTTAAAAGCTGGGCGCTGATGGCGGTGAGGCCGACTTCTTGAATCAAGTCGATGCCGGCTTTCATGCCGAGGATGCCGGAGATGTTGAGGGCACCGGGTTCGTAGCGACGACCACCGCGCTCGAAGGCGATCTCTTCCTGCGCGATGAAGTTGGGGCTGCGGACGTTCCAGGAGCCGAGGAGGCTGGGGCGGAGCATGTCCTGCAGTTCTTCGCGCACGTAAAAGATGCCGGCGCTCATGGGGCCGAGCATCCATTTGTGGGAGTCGGCGGAGAGGAAATCGACGTGGTCGACGCGGGTCTCGAAGGCGCCCACTGTTTGGATGGCATCGAGGCAGAAGAGGATGCCACGCTCACGCAGCATGCGGCCGATGCGGTCGATTTCGATCCGGTAACCGCTGAGGAAATGGCAGGAGGCGAGGGCGACGAGTTTGGTTTTGGGCGTGAGGGCCGCCTCGACGAGTTCGGGGGTGATCTCACCGGGGGCAGCGGGCTGGAGGCGTTTTAAAACGACGCCATGGCGTTCGAGGTCGGTCCAGGGGTAGACGTTGGCGGGATAATCGTCGAGGTAGCAGACGACTTCGTCACCGGCCTGCCAGGGCAGACCATTAGCCACCAAGCTGAGGCCGACGGAGGTCGGGCCGATGAGAGCGATTTCGCTGGCCTTGGCACCGATCAATTCGGCGGCAACGACGCGTGTTTCGTTCACCGCTTTCCATGCCTCAGGATACTCCTGCATGCGCAGGCAGCATTGCTCCAGGTATTCCTGCATCGTGCGTGTGACGCGGCGCGGCAGGATGGTGACGCCGGCGTGGGCGAGGAACAGGCTGTCCTTGATCACTGGAAACTCCTGCTGACGCAGGGCTTCATCGGACAAGAGGGCATCGAGAGTGAGCATGGCTAATACAACGAATGCCGCATGACCCTGGGTGAGGAATTTGCCATCCAGGCTGGCTAGGCGACCTTCAAGGTCTTGGCACCTTCATCGATGAGGTGCCAAAAGCTTTTGGACTGGCTCAGGGCCTCGTCTTCGCCGCCACCGGGCAGATTGCTGCGGAAGAGGAAATCGGTGAGGGTGTTTTTGTGCAGCACGCGGTGCACGCTCACATTGCCATCGACCACGGCGAAATAGATGCGGTGGTCGCCAGCACGGCAGCGGTAGAGTTTTTTGCCGCCGCGTTCGAGGACGCCATAGCGTTTGGCGAGGATCGTCTCGTCGATATCGGCGGGCTGAATGTTCAGCGCTTCCAGCAGATGAAACTGCACCTGGGTGGGCAGGTGGGAGAGCTCGGCGGCGCTGATGTCATTGAAAACGATCTGGATCATGGTGCGGCAGGGATAGGAGCGAGCGGGGCGTTGGAGGTCTTGTAGCGTTTGATGACGTGCTTTTTACGCACGTTTTCCATCCACTTGTCGATGTTGCCCTTGGATTTTTCCTGGTTGATCATTTTTTCGATTTCCGGGCGCAGCTTTTCGATGTCCGGGGCGGCACCGAGCTTTTTGGCATCGCAGGAGACAATGATGAAATTGGACTCCAGGTCGAGAACCGGGCTGACGCCGCCGGTTTTAAGTTCCATGGCGGCATTGGCGATGGCGGGCATCAGGTCGGTCTTGGCCATCCAGTCCCAGGCACCGCCATTTTCGGCATGGCTGTCTTGTGAATTTGTTTTCGCCACTTTGGCAAAATCGGTGCCTTGAAGGATTCTGGTGCGCAGCTCCTGGGCGAATTTTTGCTGCTTGTCCGGGGTGGAACCGGGTTCGCCGGTGAACTTGGAGATGGTGATGGTGGAGATTTTGATCTGATCTCCTTCGCGCCATTTATCCACGTTTTTGTCGTAGTACTCCTGAACTTCGCGGGGGGTGGCAGGTGGGTGGTCGCCAGAATTGCGCGCACGCATGACATTCATGATGACCATTTTCTCGCGCAGCTCGCGGAACTTTTTAACGGTCATTCCACCCCTGGTCAGTTCATCGACGAAGGCGTCACGGTTGCCCTTGAAGCTTTCCCGAATGATGCCGTTGATGTCGTCATCGACGTACTGGGCCTTGATGACACCGCCGATTTTACGGAACTCGGCGAGCAGGATTTCACGGTCGATCAGCGTTTCGATGGCTCCCTGGCGCAGGAGGGCGATTTCTTTTTTGATGCGCGCCGGGTCATTGCGGAACTGAAACTGGATGACCTGTTCCTGGGCCTTGATGGTTTCCTCCACTTCAGAAGAGGCGATGGGGATGCCATCGACGACAGCCGCAATGCTGTTGGAGTACTGCTGGGCGAGGACGCTGGAGCAGGCGGAGAGGAGGGCGAACAGGCTTATGCGCAGGGGAATCATGACAAATGAGGAGCTTATCGTAAGGCTTGGGGCCGCTGTGGCAAGGTGAAGTTCGCCTGTCAGGTGCGTGTAGATGCAGCTTCACCTTGCACGCGGGCGGCTCCGGTTTCTACTCTGCGCCTCCCAATCGCCGACCCCAACCCGCCATGAGCAAGAAAGCCGCCGCCAAATCCTCCCCCAAGAAAGCTGCCAAAACCGCCCCCAAGGCAGCCAGCAATTCCAAATCCCTGATGACTGAAAGCCGGGTGTTCAAGCCGAGCGCTGAGTTTTCCAAGAAGGCCCGTATCAGCTCGATGGCGCAGTACAAGAAGATGCATGAGGAGTCGATCAAGCATCCCGACAAGTTCTTCGGACGTGAGGCCAAGGAACTGCACTGGACCAAGCCCTTCACCAAGGTGCTCGACTGGAAGTGCCCGAACGCCAAGTGGTTCATCGGCGGCAAGCTGAACGTCAGCGAAAACTGCCTCGACCGCCATCTGGACGGCCCGCGCAAGACCAAGGCCGCCCTGATCTGGGAAGGCGAACCCGGAGAGAAGCGTGTGCTCACCTACCAGCAGTTGCACCGCGAAGTGTGCCGCTTTGCCAACGTGCTCAAGCGCCACAAGGTCAAGAAGGGCGACCGCGTCATCATTTACATGCCGATGATCCCTGAGGCAGCCATTGCCATGCTGGCCTGCACCCGCATCGGCGCGATGCACAGCGTGATCTTCGGCGGCTTCAGCGCCGAGTCGATCAAGGATCGCGTGCTGGACTGCGGCGCGAAGATCATCATCACCGCCGATGGCGGCTACCGCCGTGGTGCCGTGGTGCCATTGAAGAAGAATGTGGATGACGCGCTCAAGGCCAAGGACACGCCCGTGGAGACGGTGATCGTTTATCGCCGCACAGGTCAGGACATTCATATCGAAGAAGGCCGCGACGTCTGGTGGCACCGCGAACTCGAATACGTGGACGCACGCTGCGCTGCGGCCGCGATGGATGCGGAGTCGCCTTTATTCATTCTTTACACCAGCGGCAGCACTGGCAAGCCGAAGGGCATTCTGCACACCACGGGCGGCTATTTGCTGCACGCGCAGATGACCTGCAAATACGTCTTCGATCTGCGCGACGACGATGTCTACTGGTGCACCGCCGACATCGGCTGGGTGACCGGACACACCTACATGGTCTATGGTCCGCTCGCATTGGGTGCCACCTCGCTCATGTTTGAAGGTGCACCGAACTGGCCTGAGAATGACCGCTTCTGGAAAATCATCGAAGAATACGCCGTGACGGTGTTCTACACCGCTCCGACGGCGATCCGCGCCTTCATGAAGTGGGGTGACGAGTGGCTGAAGAAGCATGACCTCAGCAGCCTTCGCCTGCTTGGCACCGTGGGTGAGCCGATCAATCCAGAAGCGTGGATGTGGTATCACAACAAGGTCGGCGGCGGCAAATGCCCCATCGTTGACACCTGGTGGCAGACTGAAACCGGCGGCCACATGATCACGCCGATCCCGGGTGCCACACCGACCACGCCTGGCACCGCCACGCTGCCGTTCTTCGGGGTGGATGCCGCCATCGTTGATGACCTTGGCAAAGAGGTCGGCGTCAATGAGCAGGGCAAGCTGGTCATCCGCAAGCCATGGCCTTCCATGCTGCGGGGCATCTGGGGCGACAAAGCGCGATATCAGGAAGCCTACTGGAGCGAGTTCAAAGGCTGGTACTTCGCTGGTGACGGAGCCCGCCGTGACAAGCAGGGCAATTTCTGGATCATCGGCCGTATCGACGACGTGCTCAACGTGGCCGGTCATCGCCTCGGCACCGCCGAAGTGGAAAGCGCGCTTGTGTCCCATCCTGCCGTGGCGGAAGCCGCTGTGGTGGGCCGCCCTGACGAGATGAAGGGCCAGGGAGTCGTGTGCTTTGTGACCGTGAAGGAAGGTATTACCTCCAACCGCGATCTCGCCGAAGAGCTGAAGAAGCACGTCCGCAAGGTCATCGGTCCCGTGGCCACGCCGGACGAGGTCCGCTTTGCTGCGGCACTGCCGAAGACGCGCTCAGGCAAGATCATGCGCCGCCTCTTGAAGCAGATCGCCGCCGGCGAACTGATCAAGGGCGACACGACCACGCTGGAAGACATCAACGTCATTGCGCAGCTGGCTGCGGGTGGGGAAGATTAATTCAAACTGACATCGGCTGGCTGCGGCATTTTCGGTTTTGAAAATGCCAGCAGCCAGACGGTCCAGATCGAGAGTGCTGCCAGCGCGATCCAAGGGGTTAACCAGCCCCAGCGGGTGAAGGGGGCAAGTTCGCTGATCGATGAGATGGTGCCACTGAGCACGCCCTGCTGCATGGCCCCGAGCGAAGCGGTGGTGCGACCGTTTTCATCAATGATTTGCGAGACACCCGAGGAGGCGGCCACAACCATGCAGCGCCGGTTTTCCGCAGATCGCAGGCGGAACAGCTGCGCATGCTGAATGTGCTGCTTAGCCGACCATGAGGCCGCGTCCATGGAGGGAACCGCGAGAAACTGGGCGCCATCCAGCACCATTCGCCGCACGACATCTTGGAAGTCGCAGTCGAAACAGATTGGAGTGCCGATTTTTCCGCGGAAGGGCGGCTCGATCGCATCCTCACCAAGGGTTGCTGCGAAGGCCGCCGCCGTTGGTCCGCGCTCCCCATCATCGAACAAGTGCACGGTGTGGTTTTTGCCATGTTCGCCGATGATGACGCCGTCATTGATCGCAAGTGCGGTGTTCTGCCACTTAGCGCCTCCCAGCCGTGTTTGCGTGCCAAAAACAAGCAATGCTTTGGAACTGATCGTGAGATCCTGGATGGCAGTCAGTTCGCCGGCGTCCGAAAGCCGCACATCCTTCGGCACGGCATATTCCGGCCACACGATCAGCCGGGTGTGGGCGGGAGCCTGACGGGATAGTTCGAGGTAGGTGTTTAGAGGTGCCGTCTCCGCCTGGATGATGGTCACGGGGAAGCCAAAGCTCTTAAACGGTGTGAGTTCCATGAGCCCTCCCAGCAGGGTGCCCGTCATCAGCAGCGCGGCAAGCCGGAAGCGACGCGTGACGAGCGCCGCCATCATCCAAGCCGCCACGAACCCCAGCCCATATACTCCGATCCACGAGGCTAGTGGCCAGGGTTCGAGCGCGAGCCCGAGATTCATCCATGGAAACTTCAGCGGCATGAGTTCGCAGCGCACAAATTCTGTGCCGGTCCAGGCAAGTGCAATGAACAGAGCCAGAGGCCAGCCTGTTTTGATGCCGCGCTGCTGTGCCATGCAAACCAGCCAACCGAACACTGCTGGAAACACTGCCAGTATGCCCCAGAGGAGAATGCTGAGCGGGCCGAAGATGTTCCAGATCCAAGACAGGCCGATGCCAAAGGCCAGCATGCCCCATCCGAATCCTGCGACAAGTCCGTGCATGGGAAGCGCAGTGCGAAGAAAGCCGACTAGCACCCCCACACTGAGAAGAGCCAGCGGCCACCAGCCGAACGGAGGAAACGCAAACGCATACCCGACCGCACTGGCCACCAGCAGAAGGATTCGGTTCGCATGCTCCATGAAACGCCAGCTTATGAAAATGCCGCCCTTATGTGCAAGCCCCATTCACGACCATCAGCGCTGCCATGCCTCTCGCGTCACATTGAGGAGCCTCCCTTTTTGCTTCGACGTGGGCGGCAAATAGATCGAAGCATGCCTTCCTCATCCCCATCATTCTAATGATCCTGCTGCGCACCTTTTTGCTGATGCTCTCCATCCTTCCTTTCTTCGGCTGCTCCAAGCAGCAGCCGCCGCCGCAGGAGCGCGCCGCGGGCCTGCCCGAATGGGTCGAGGGTACGAGTGAACCGCTGCCGCTGAAGAAGTCCGCCACTCCTGCCTACCTCCAAGTGCAAAAGACTGCTTCGGTCATTCGTCCCGAGCCGCTGAGGAAGATCGAGGTCTTGGAAAAGCTCAATCCAGGGCTGTCTTCGGCCCTCCCCCAATTGACCGAACTTCTGCGCACTGCGGAAGTCTCGCCGAAATTCAAATCGTTCTATGATGCCAAGATCATCGCTCTTGCCGCGGGAGAGTCCATGAGCACGGATGATTACTTTGACTGCGCGACGGTGCTGCATCTCACCGCTCCGACCACCGGGCGCAAAGTGGTGCTCTTCCAGTCAGACATGGACGTGGACACAGATGGCACGGATCCCGTGAGGCTCGCACGCCTGCAGGATTATGATGACGCACGCATCTCGCGCAGCTTTCAGCCTCTGCTGGCCTATTCGTGGGCTCAGTCCGCAGGTCAGCAGGCCGCCAATCCTTTTGTGCAATACTACGCCGACACGCTGACCAAGCTGCGCACTCTCCACAAGCAGGTGTCAGATGAGGCCGCTCATGACCACTGCTACATCTGGCAGTCGGTGCAAAAGCAGTTTGAGGAAACGATTTCCGCCCTGGATCGCCGCGCTAAGTACTACGACGAGGACCTGCGCACCCGGCGCTCATTGGTGGGGAGTCTTGATCCTTTCATCGTGGTGCCGCAGACCTGGCCTGATCGCTTGAAGCTGCCCTTCAGCGTGCAGGTGGGGGATTTCGTGGCCGTCATCTCCGGTGGGAAGGTCTATCCCTGTGTGATCGGCGACACCGGTGGTGATGCCAAAATGGGCGAGGCTTCGCTCAAGGTCGCACAAGCCATCAATCCCAAGGCCACGGGCAGAAACAGTGCTGCGGATAATGTAACTGTGACCTACGTCATTTTTCCACAAACAAGGCTTGCCATGGCGGCGCCAGACCTGTCAGTCTTCCAGACCGAGGTGGCCCGTTTGCTGGAAGAAATCGGCGGCCTCGGCACCAGCACGACTTTGCACCCCTGGCAGTAACACGAACCGACACCCCCAAGACATCCCATGAGTAATGACGTGACGCCACCGCCCACCGTGCTGCCACCACCCTCCGCTGTTCCCGTCAGAAAGCGCCGCCTCACCTTGCTGATCGAGCATTTGCGCATCCTCCTGGCGCCTGAAACGTTCAATCCCAAGTTCAGCTTTTTGGCGCTCCTCACCGTGCCGCTGATTGTGTTTGGGCTGCACGCGGCTTTCAACAGCGGCATGATCATGACCCGGCCGCTGGGGGAGCTTGTTGTGCCTGTGGGCGCGGATGTGCCGCCGCAGGTGGTCTTTGCCGCGCGCCTCGGCGAATGTGGGGACAAAGGGGAGCAGATGGACGGAGCGCGCGGTATTTTCATGCCCCCGATGCTCACCGTTTGGGTGCGCAATTTCGACGGGTGGCTCATGGATCGTGCGGAAGGAAACGAAGCCCTGCTCAAAGACTCCGGATTCACGCCGGCCTCCTACCGCACCTATCTTTCTCTTCGATCCAACAAAGGCCGGGTGCAGAGCGCCGCGCAGGAGGCTGCCTTCCGCAAATGGCTGCGTGAGATCATCATTGACCCCCGTCTTCTTGGAAAGCCCGGCGTGCCTGAGGCCGCCACACTGGAGCAGATGTTCAACGATGCGGATGTTCGCGGCCAGACAGACAAACGCCCTGAGCTGGCTCCGGTCACACTCACACCAAGCATGATCACGTTTCAGAACTGGCTGGTGGAACAGGTAAAGCTAAAACCCGAACTGCTGGGGAACTTCAAGATCAGCGAGACACTCGCGCACAATCCGGAAACCTTTGCCCGTTTCATTTCCGAACGTGGCATGCGCTGGGAGCAAAAGCTCAAGGATGACAAGCTCAAGTTTCAGGCCTGGCTTGAGACCAGCAGGTGCAACCTGTGCCTCACCATCGGCGGCCGTGAGTTTGCCAGCATGCAGCCGGATGCCAAGGGCCACAGCACCCTGGCCGGCGCCACGCTCAAAGGCCAGACCGACGATGACACGCTCAATGTGCTGCTCTTCCGCCGCATCTCACCCGTCAGCACGGAGGTGGATCAATGGCGCGATCTCGTCACCACCTATGGCGTGGACAGCAAGGCCTCCATCACCGTTTCCCTGCGCACTGCCGATGCCGATGGCCGTATCACCACGCTTAAAATGCCCACGGTGGTGAATGGCGGCACGCTCCAACATGACTGCATCGTGACGCTTCCCCTGCGACCGGTGCTCATGCGTTCCATCGCCTGGGCGGCCATGGCCGGCGTGCTGTGGCTCATCATCCTCGTGTCCATGCAGACCGGCACTTTGCGCACCAGCGTGCCGGAGAATGATCCGGTGATCACCAGCTGGACCCAGAGCCCCTGGAGCGCCTCGCGCGTGGTCTTCGCCTGGTGGCTCGCCATCTGCACCGGCTGCTATCTTTTTCTGTGGGCCATGAAAGCGCAGATGGACGTGCTTTCCGGCTCCGCACCGCTGCTTCTCGGCATCAATGGCGGCACCCTGCTGGCAGCCTCTTTCGTTGGTTCCAGCGGAAGGTCCGTGCCCAGCCGTTCCTTTCTGGAAGACATCGTCTCCGAAGGAGGAGAGGCGGAAATCTCACGCCTGCAGATGATCGTCTGGAATGGCGTCCTTGGGCTCGTCTTCATCTGGCAAAGTCTTGCCGACTGGCAGATGCCAACCTTTGATCCCTACCTGACCACGCTGCTGGGCATCAGTTCCACGGCTTACGTTGGGTACAAAGTTGCAGCCAAGTAACAGCGTATATCCTCACCTTATGAAATTCACACTATGGCTTATCCTCGCACTTGGTCCCCTGGCCGCACTGCACGCTGAGAACTGGCCGATGTGGCGTGGGGCGAATGGGGACGGCACTTCAGCGGAGTCAAAGCTGCCCGAAAAGTGGAGCCAGACGGAAAATGTGGTGTGGAAGGTGGAGCTGCCGGAGCGGGGGAATTCGACGCCGGTGGTGTGGGGGGACAAAGTGCTGGTGACACAGGCGATTGAGAAGGAGGGGAAGCGGCTGCTGCTGTGCTTTGATAAAAAGACGGGCAAGCAGCTCTGGGAGGCGGGAACAATTTACCGGGAGCCGGAACTCACGCATGCCACGAATCCTTACTGTGCGGCTTCACCGGCGACGGATGGCGAGCGCGTGATCGTGTACTTTGCCTCGGCGGGTGTGTTTTGCTATGACATGAATGGCAAGGAAGTGTGGAAGCGCACGGATCTGGGAAAGCAGCACCACATCTGGGGCAACGGGACTTCGCCGGTGCTCGCGGGAGACCGTGTGTTTCTGAACTTCGGGCCCGGGGAGAACACAGTATTGTACTGCTTTGACAAAAAGACTGGCAAAACGATCTGGCAGCACAAGGAGCCGGGCGGCGCCTCCGGCGAAGGTGCGGACAAGAAGTGGCTGGGATCGTGGAGCGATCCGCTGCTGCGCAAAACCGGTGCACGGTATGAACTGCTGATGAGCTACCCCCGGCGCGCCTGTGCCTTTGATCCGCTGACCGGCAAAGAGCTGTGGACTTCGGGCGGCCTGACCGACCTCGTCTATAATTCGCCCTTGTTTGCCGATGGGGTGATGATTGCCATGAGCGGCTACGGTGGTGCTGCGCTGGCGGTGAAGACCGGCGGCGACGGGGATGTGACGGAGAAAAATCGTGTCTGGCAGCTGCCGAAGGTCAGCCAGCGCATTGGCAGCGGGGTGGTGCATGATGGCTATCATTACATCCTGAGTGACGGCGGGATCGCCGAGTGCCGGGACCTCAAGACGGGGGCGATGGTGTTTCAGGAGCGTCTCAAGGGGAACAACTGGTCTTCGCTGGTGCTGAGCGCGGATGGCAAATGCTATGCGGCGAATCAAATCGGCGATTGTTTCGTCTTTAAGGCCAGCCCGAAATTTGAGCTGCTGGCGACGAATGCACTGGGGGAGAAAATCATTGGGTCCATCGCCGTGAGCGACGGCCAGCTTTTCATCCGGGGCTACAAGCACCTGTGGTGCATCGGGAATAAGTAGGGGCGGGGTGTCGGGATTAGCCCGGGGAGGGGAGGTGCATGCTCTGCATTTCCCTTTGACCCCAACCGGCCGCGACGCTAACGAACGCGCTCCCGCCTATGGCCGCCACTGACCGTCAGCATACACTCGCCAAGTCCGTCTCGATGACGGGCACCTCGCTGCATACCGGCGAACAGGTCACACTCACCCTCCAACCCGCCCCGGAGAACTTTGGTTTCAAATTTCGCCGCATCGATCTGGAGGACAAACCCTTCATTCCGGCGCTGGTCGAGAAGGTCCAGAAAGTGGAGCGTGCCACGACCATTGCCGAGGGCGGTGTCAATGTGCACACCGTCGAGCACGTCATCTCCGCACTCGCGGGCATGGGCGTGGACAATGCGATCATCGAGATGGATGCCAATGAGCCGCCCATCGCCGATGGCAGCTCGATGCCCTTTGTGGAACTGATCAAGTCCGCCGGACTGCAGGAGCAAAAGGAAGCGCGCAAGGTGTTCGAAGTTCGTGAGCCGATCTACCAGGAAACGCGCGACGGCACGATTCTGACCATCGTTCCCGACAAGAAATTCCGCATCTCCTGCACCAACGTCGGCCCGGGCGGACGCTTCACGCAGTATTTCAGCACTGAGATCAATCCTGAGACCTACGAGAAGGAAATCGCCGCTGCGCGCACCTTTGTGTATTACGAGGACATCGCTCCGCTGATGGAGAAGGGACTCATCAAAGGCGGCACACTGGAGGCGGCGGTCGTCATTCGTGGGGACACACTGCTTTCGAAGCAGCCACTGCGCTTTGCGGACGAGTTCGTGCGGCATAAGATTCTCGACATCGTGGGTGACCTGATGCTCTCCGGCAAACGCATCCAGGGCCACGTCATTGCGGTGCGTCCCGGTCACGGGCCAAACACGGAGCTGGCCCGCGCCATCGTGGCGCAGTATAATCAGATGCGCAGCATGGTGCCGGCGCCGGTGCACATCCCGGGTGGCGAGGCCGTCCTCGACATCAACGAGGTGATGAACATCCTGCCGCACCGCTATCCTTTCCTGCTGGTGGACCGCATCATCGGATTCGAAGGCGAATCGAAGTGCACGGGCATCAAGAATGTCACGATCAACGAGCCGTATTTCCAGGGTCACTTCCCCGGCCATCCGATCATGCCCGGCGTGCTGCAGCTCGAAGCGATGGCGCAGGTGGCCAGCATCGTGCTGCTGCGCATGCCCGGCAATCAGGGCAAGATCGGCTACTTCATGAGCGCCAACAATGTGAAGTGGCGCAGGCCGGTGCTGCCGGGCGACACGCTCCTCATCGAGACGGAAATCCTCAAGACCAAGCGCAGCATCGCCAGCGGCATTGGCCGTTGCAGTGTGAATGGGCAGGTCGTTTCCGAGGCCGAGCTGATGTTCAGTGTGGTGGATCGCTAAAAGATAGATTGTTCACGCATGCCCGCCTCGATCCATCCGACCGCCATCATTGACCCCTCCGCCAAGATCGGTGTGGATGTCCACATCGGTCCGTATTGCATCATTGGCGCGGACGTGGAGCTCGGAGACGGATGCTGGCTGCAGCACCACGTGACGATCATGGGGCCGTCGAAGATCGGGAAGAACAACAAATTCTTCTCCTATGGGTCCATCGGTCAGCAGACGCAGGATTTGAAATACAGCGCCGAGCCGACCTGGCTGGAAGTGGGTGACAACAACACCTTTCGTGAGTTTTGCTCCGTGCACCGTGCCACGTCTGCGGGTGACAAGACGGTCATCGGCAGCAACAACAACTTCCTCTCTTACGTGCACATCGCGCATGACTGCATCGTGGGGAATCACGTCATCTTTTCCAACAATGGCACGCTGGCCGGGCATGTGGTCGTTGAGGACCACGTCATCATTGGCGGGCTGACGGCGGTGCATCAGTTTTGCCGCATCGGCACGCGTTCGATCATCGGGGGCTGTGCCAAAGTCGTGCAGGACATCCCGCCCTACTGCACGGCGGATGGCAATCCGGCGCGTGCGCGCGGCTTGAACATTGTGGGTTTGCAGCGCGCGGGATTCACCCGTGAGCAGATGCGCTCCCTGCGTGAGGCGTTTCGCAAAGTTTATCGCTGTGGTTTGAACAACGCCCAGGCCGTGGAGGAACTCCGTGCTGGAGAGCTCACGCCGGAGGCCGCCGCCTTCACCGACTTCGTCGCCACGACCAAGCGGGGTATTATCCTCGGCGGCAAAGCTGAAGCGGAAGAGCAAGACTGAGGCGGTATTCTCGCGGCAGAGTGCATCCTTGCTTTCGTGCCTGCGCTGAATGGTGCTAAATTGGCTTTCTTCGATGCAAATCCTTCTAGTCACCGAACCTGGCGTTGATGGCGTGTTCCGGCACGTCGAGGCACTGGCGTCGTTTTTGATGGAGCGGGGGCATCGCATTCATCTGGCCTATTCGGATGTGCGGGGTTCGGACCGGCTGACGCAGCTGGTGGCGAAGGTTTCTGCGGCAGGTGGCAAGACGGTGAATCTCGCGGTGAGCAATGCGCCCGGCCCCGGTGATGTGGCGGCGCTGCTGAAACTGCGCAGGCTGGTGACGGAGGCGCGGCCGGATGTGATCCATGCGCACAGTTCAAAGGCGGGCGCACTGGCGCGTGCGCTGGTATGCCTTGGTGTGAGGCAGCCGGTTTTCTACACGCCGCATGCGTATTACGGCTTGTCGGGCAAGGGCGGGATGAAGTCCCGGGTGTTCAATGCGATCGAGACGGTGCTCGGACGTATTGGCACGACGATCAACCTGTCTGAGGGAGAGCGGGCGTTTGCGAGGGACTCCTTGAAGATTCCGCAGGCGCGGCTGCGCTTGATTGCGAATCCGGTGGACTGTGTGCGCTTTCGGCCTGCGGATGCAGCGAAGCGGAAGGAGATTCGTGCGGCTTTGGGTGTGCCTGAGGATGCCATCCTGCTGGGATCGGTGGGGCGGCTGGCGTTTCAAAAGGACCCGCCGACGCTGTATCGCGCGTTTGCCAAAGCCTGCCAAAAAAGGCCCGAGCTGTGGTTGTATCATCTGGGGGAGGGCGAGCTTTCGGCTGAGTGTGCGGCGCTGGCTGATCAACTGGGCATTCGTTCGCGCATTGTTCGCCAGACCTACCTGTCCGAGCCTTTGTCATTTTATCAGGCGCTGGATGGGATGATCCTGACGTCACGCTACGAAGGGCTGTCCTTTGCGGTGCTGGAGGCGCTGGCCTGTGACCTGCCGGTGATATTGAGCCAGGTGCCGGGGAACAACGACTTCACGGCAATGGGGCTGTCGCATTGCTGGTCGGCGGGCAAGGAGGATGTGGATGGCTTTGCGGAGGTGATTGGGCAATGGGCGCAGGATTGCGGGCTGGGGAGGGCTTCGAATCATCGGGAGATTGCGGAGTCGAGGTTCAGCCAGGAGGCGTGTTTCGGGGCCATTGTGCGGGAGTATGAGCAGAAGGTGGGGCGATGAGTGCATTTCGCCCTTCAGAATGGGGTGACCCCTCACCCGGCCTCTCCCCAAAGGGAGTCATGGGAATTGCCTAATCAGCGGTGGGGAGAGGGGATTCGCATTGAGGTGATCACGAATGATAAGTGTGCTCATCTGCGCTCGGTTGTTTTGCCACGCTGCTTGATCTCGTGAGCGCAGGCGCTTAGCTTTTCCGCTTCCATGTCATTGTTCCGACATCTTCTCGGTCTGTTCTGCCTTGCCGCCTTGGTGGGGAATGCAGCGGAGGTGTCGTGGGAGCCTGCGATGCGCGATGATACGGAGTATTGGGCGAGCACGGTGAAGCAGCAGGCTGAGACGATGAAGCAGTCGCAGGCCAAGATCATTTTCATTGGGGACTCGCTCACGGAGAGCTGGGACAAGGAGATCTGGCAGAGGCGCATCGCTCCTGCGCAGGCGCTGAATTTTGGCATCGGTGGTGAAGGGCCGCAGCATGTGCTCTGGCGCATTGAGCATGGCATTCTGGACGGGCCGTCGCCTGAGACGGTGGTGCTCATGATTGGCATCAACAATTTCTGGCGGCACTTCAGCGCTGCTGATACGACACGTGGCATCGAAGCGATTGTGGAGCGCATTCACACGCGGCATCCGACGACGCGCATCGTGCTGCTCGGGTTGCTGCCGGTGTATGAGGCGGCGTCGCCGATCCGTCCCTGGATTGGTGAGATCAATGGGGGGCTCACAAAGCTCGATGGTCGGAACAAGGTGGAGTTCTTGGATTTTTCGTCTGCATTTTTGGAAACGGACGGCAATCAGCGGCTGCAGCTTTATCAGGAGGATCATCTGCATCTTTCCAAGGCTGGTTATGTCGTGCTGGCTCGTGAGCTTACGCCTGTTCTCAAACTGCCTGCCGCCCTGCCATGAAGTCGATCAATCCCACGTTGCGAATCGCTGAACTGGATGCATTGCGCGGCATCGCGGCCATGGCGGTCATCCTGTTTCATTTCACCAGCGGCATCGCGAAGAACTGGACGTTTCACCTCTACGACCCGCCGTTTGAGTTTTCGTATGGCGGCACGGGGGTGGACCTGTTTTTCATGATCAGCGGCTTTGTCATCTTCATGACGCTGGATCGTGCGAGATCCGCGATGCACTTCGCGGTGGGGCGCTTTTCGCGATTGTATCCGACGTTCTGGGCCTGTGCGCTGATCACGCTGGTGGTCACTGCCAACTACGGTCTGCCGGGGATGGAGGTCACGCCACGCGATGCGCTATGGAACATCACCCTGCTGCCACGTTTTGCGCGTGCGGGGATGATCGACGGTGCTTATTGGTCGCTGGAGTTTGAGATCTTGTTTTATATCGCCATGCTCATGCTGCATCGGCTGGGGGCCTTCAAGAAGCTGACGGTGCCGGTGCTGCTGCTCTGGCTTGGGGCTGCGGCTGCGGCGCATGGTGTGCTCACCTATGGGCAGCCGGAGTCGTTGGTTTATCGACTGACTGGGAAGATCAAGGCGGTGACCAGTCTCGACTACATTCACCTGTTTGGCGTGGGGATGATTTTATACGATGCGCACCGCCGGCGGGCGTGGAGCATTGGGCATACGCTGGTGTTGGTGGCATGCGCGGCGCTGGCGTATTGGAAGGCGGCCTTTCCGCTGCACTTTGCGTTTGTGCTGGGTTTTGGTCTGCTGCTGCATCTGGCCACGACGGGCAGGCTGCCTTTTCTGAATGCGAAGCCGCTGGTGTTTTTGGGGGCGATTTCGTACCCGCTGTATCTCATTCACCAAAACATCGGACTGGTGCTTTTGAATGCGCTGGGTGGTGTGATGGACTCGGCGTGGCTGCGTCTGGGCGTGACGGTGGCTGCGATGGTGGTGCTGGCGTGGGTGATTTCGGTCTGCATTGAGCGGCCGTCGATGCGCTGGGTGCGGGATAAGATGCGGCGGTTTACGTGAGGTGGCACCAATACGCTGGTGGAGCGCGGGCCTCCGAGCCCGCAGCATACCGCAAATGCATGTGGCTCCGCGATTCCTCTGTTTGGTTCTCCGAGACGAGAGCCAACGGGCTTGAGGAGGTTGATGCGAACTTACCCGCCCCTTCCGTGAATCACCTGCTGCGGACTCGGAGGTCCGCGCTCCGGGGCTGCATTGGATTTCAGACGCGCTGCGCCTGCAGCCAGGCCTGGAACATGAGGATGTCCCAGAGGTAGAAGTGCCAGTTGCGGGTGCCGCTGAGGTGTTCCTGCCACTTTTGGCGGATGGGGGCGGGGTGGAAGAAGCCTTCGCGTTTGAGGCGTGACTCGCTGAGCAGATCCTCCGCCCATTCGCGCAGGGGGCCGCGCAGCCAGATTTCTAATGGAATGCCAAAGCCTTGCTTGGGGCGGTCGATCATGGCCTTGGGCACGTGGCGGTAGAGCGTTTCGCGCATGAGCCATTTGCCTTTGCCATCGCGCACTTTCATGGAATACGGGATGGTCCAGGCGAACTCGATGAGGTTGGTGTCGAGCAGCGGGATGCGGCCTTCGAGACTGACGCCCATGGCGGCGCGGTCCACTTTGGTGAGGATGTCGCCGGGCAGGTAGGTCTCCATGTCGAGATACATCATGCGGTGGGTGAAGTCACTCACGCGCGGCCATGCCTTGGTGTTGGTGATGGCGGTGACGGGATCTTTGCCGTCGATGACGATGTCCGTGGGCTTTTTCCAGTAGGACATGAGGTTGAGATAGAGCGTCTCCATGCCGGGTGCGGCGACGACTTCGGCAAGTTTGTGCAATTTATCACCGACGGGAATGTGGCGCTTGCTCTTGGGCAGGAGCTTGGAGCCGATGCTGTTCATCACGCCTGCGGGCATGACGGTGAGCGCGGCTGCTGCCATCTTTTTCACGGCGGGGGGCATCCAGGCGAATTTGCTGTGGAGGCTGCGGCCCATGGCGTAGCGTTCGTAGCCGCCGAAGAGTTCATCGCCTGCATCGCCGCTGAGGGCCACGGTGACGTGCTGCTTCGCCATCTTGCAGACGAGGTGCGTGGGAATCTGCGAGTAGTCGGCAAACGGCTCGTCGTAGAGCGCGGGCAGTTGCGGGATCACATTCAGCGCGTCCTCACCGGTGACGTACATTTCGGTGTGCTCGGTGCCGAGGTGCTTGGCCACGCTCTTGGCGATCTCAGCCTCGTTGTACTGCTTCTCATGAAAGCCGATGGTGAAGGTGCGTACGGGGCGGGCGCTCTGCTTCTGCATCATCGCGACGATGAGGGAGGAATCGATGCCGCCGCTCAAGAAAGCGCCGAGTGGCACGTCGGAGACCATGCGCATGCCCACGGCTTTCTTGAGCATGGACTCAAAGGTGTCGATGGCCTCGGCTTCGGTGCCGGTGAAGGGATTGTCGAGGCCGCGTTCGACGACGTGCGGCAGGCTCCAGTAGTAGCCGGGCTGCGGGCGCTCGGAGGGAGCTTTGAAGCTCAGCATCGCAGCGGGTGGCAGCTTTTTGAAACCCTGATAGATGCAGAGCGGATCGGGGATGTAATTGAAGCGCAGCAGGGCGGTGAGTGCTTCACGATCCACGGCGGCATTGAAGCCGGGGAAGCGCTGGATGGCCTTTAGCTCGGAGGCGAAGACAAACGTCTCACCGATCCAGCCGTAGTAGAGGGGCTTTTCGCCCATGCGATCGCGGGCGAGGTGCAGCATGCGTTCCTGCTTGTCCCACACGGCAAAAGCAAACATGCCGTTGAAGCGTTGGGTGGCTGCAATGACACCCCATTGGCGAAAGGCGGCGAGCATGATCTCGGTGTCGGAGTGACCGCGCCAGGTGTGGCCGAGGGGTTCGAGTTCGGCGCGCAGATCCTGGAAGTTGTAGATCTCGCCATTGAACACGATGACGAAGCGGCCATCGGCGCTGTTCATCGGCTGATGGCCGAGCGGTGAGAGATCGAGAATGGAAAGGCGGCGATGGCCCAGGGCGATGCCGCTGGATGAGTCAACCCAGGCGCCGGAGTCATCGGGGCCGCGCAGGATGATGGCGTCTGTCATCGCAGTGACGATGGCGTTCATCTCGTGCGCGGGGCACGCTGAGGGAGGATTGAAGAAACCAGCGATGCCGCACATGGATCAGGGATGGGGAAGGGGGGATTCGAGAGGATGCGGCACCGGGGCTACGGGGGCTGCGGCGGATTCGTGAGATGAATTCAACAAGGCGGCGAATTTTTGCAGGACGCTCTCGATGGAGAACTGCTGCTCGATGCGTGTGCGTGCGGCGGGATCTTGAGTGATGCCGGATTCGAGCAATTCGATGCAGGCTTTGGCAAGCGCAGCGGGATCGCCCGGCGGCACCAGGTGGCCGGCCTCACCGGTGACCCAGCGGGTGTCGCCGATGTCGGTGGCGACGACGGGAACAGCGCAGGCCATGGCTTCGCCGACGACGTTGGGAAAGCCTTCGCCAAAGGCGGAGGAGGAGACCGCGATGTTGAGCGAGGCGGTGAGTTGGGGCAGATCGTGGCGTTCGCCAAGGAGCTGGATGTTGGCGGGAACGTCGAGTGTTTCGGTGTCTGCACCAACGATGATGAACTGCGTGTCAGGGCGTTTTTCCGCGATGAGTTTCGCAGCGGCGATGAAGGTGGCGTAATCCTTCATGGGGGCATTGCGGCCAAAGCGACCGATGCGGCCGGGGACTGGCTTGCCGGGCTGCCATTTGGCGAGATCAAAGCCGTTTGGAATGAGCTGCGTTTTGCTGGAGCGGAAGCCAATGGCCTCATGCTGACGAGCACCCGTCTGCGTGTTGTAGGTGATGCGCTGCGGCAGCCTGGACAGCTTGGCGAGAGCACGGATGACGAGTGCGGAGCCGCGTTTTTCGTGCTTCAGATCGTAGAGGCTCTGGCGCACGTTCCAGATGATGGGCACGCGTTTGAAACGCATGAAGCGTGCGAGCACGGCGGCGAAACAACCATGGTACATCCAGCCCATGAGCACATCCGCGCGGGTCTGCCGGACCACTTTGAACAAGCGCCACAGGGAGCTCAGCGTGGGTTTGCCGGCGGGCATGTCGAGGCTGTGGACTTCGATGCCGGCCTCGCGCAACGCGGTGGCGTGTTTGCCGCCTGCGGTGAGGGAGATGACGACGTGCTGAAACTGCGGCAGGCCGCGAATGAGCTGGACCAGCATCATCTCCGCGCCGCCGCTGCCGAGGCCGGTGGTGAGCCACAGCACCTTTTTGGAAAGCAGGCGGCTGGTGCGCTCGATGAGCCTGGCCACGCTGAATTCATCCACGATGCGCTGACGTGGGTTGTGCGGCTGGAAGGCGAGCATGCATTGGGCGAGCGCGGTGTGATCACCGACGGGGAAGACCTGCGTTTTGTCGCCGATGATCCAGGCGCTGTCGCCGACGTTGCTGGCGATGCAGGGCACGCCGCAGGCCATGGCTTCGCCAATGACGTTGGAGAAGCCTTCGCCAAAGGCGCTGGAATTTACGAGGCAGTCGAACTTCGCATACACGGCAGGCATGTCGTGCTGCGCGGGCAGCCAGGTCACGCGGTCGGCGAGTCCGAGTCTGGCGGAGAGGTCGCGCATCTGCTGCTCGTAGGCGGCATCACCCGAGCCGACGATGATGAACCTGGCATGCGGATCGAGGGCTGCGGCAGCGAGGAAGGTGGCGTGGTCCTTCATCGGGTTCATGCGACCGACGAGGCCGAAGGTGAGGACCTCGTTCTGAGTGCGCGGCTGCGGCTTGAAGCGCTCGGTGTCGATGCCGTTTGGGATGACATGCATCCTCGTGAGCGGATAACCACGGGCGGCGTAGTAGTCGCGCCCGGCCTGCGAGTTGCAGAGGATGAGATCGGCGAAGCGGGCGAGGAGGCAGTTCAGGCGGAAGCTTGCCTTGCTGAGCATGCCCCAGAGGTGCGCGTCGGATTGGGAATCGCGCACGCCCCAGACGATGCGCGGGAAGCCGCAGAAGGGCTTCAGGAACAGCGCCATGAGATTGGACTCCGCGAGGTAACCGTGGAGCACCTCGGGGCGGACGCTGCATGCTGCTTTGATAAGGCGGATGAAAAAGCCGGCGAGATCCCAGCGGCTCTTTTTGCCAATGCAGATCGTCTGCACTCCGCCTGCCTCGAGTTCCGCACGAAAGGCACCGTCGTAGAAATGCAGCACGCTGACCTCGTGGCCTGCGCGAACGAGGCCGCCCGCGAGAAGCACGAGCTGACGCTGGGCGCCGCCGTGGCCGAGATCACGAATGATGAAGGCGATCTTCATGACTGCGGCAGCGGGGAGTGGGGCGTGGCCTGTGTCTTGGGAGGCGCGGAGAGAACGAGGCGGAAGCGGCCGGAGTATACCAGATTGCAGCAGACGGCGGCGGCGAACCAGTAGTGCGGGGATTCGACAAGAATCTGGCTGCAGGGGATGAACAGCCACAGCGGGACGAGGCAGTAGAAACCACGCATCTTGAGCATGAAGCAGCGGACGGTCAGCATCAGCAGGCCGCCTATGTAGAGCAGCACGCCGGGGATGCCGATGTCGATCCAGAGGGAGACGATTTGATTGTGCGGCTTCCAGATGCTGGTGCCCGCGCCGGTGCCATGGCCCCAGAGCGGCTTTTTACCGGCGGCCTCCCAGCCGTCCTGCAGATCCTTGCCGCGTTCGGGAGATTTGATGCGCTCGAAGTCGAGTTCGTAGATGGCCTTGAGACGGTCCGTGGTGTCCTTGTTGGTCATGATCCCGACCTTGGTGGACGACTGGGCCAGGATCGCCACGCCACCGATTGCGAGAGGAACGCTGATGGCGACCAGGAGCAGCATGCCCATGAAGTGCTGGCGCAGGTTCCCAATGATGTAGCAGAGCATCAGGCAGGAGTACACCGCCATGCCGCTGCGGCTGAGGGTGAGGGCGATGGCCGGTGAGACGAAGCCGATGAGCGCGACGTTCCACCAGAAGCGGGGATTCAGCGTGAAGATGACCGAGAGCATCAGCGTGATGATGATCGGCGGGTCGTTGGGGTCGTCCGGGAAGCCGGCCATGCGGCCAGGAATGCGCGTGAAGGAGCGGAAGCCCAGCCATTCGTAATACACGCAGCCTGCGGAGAGCACGGCGGTGCAAACGGCAGCCCACATGGCCACACGCCGCCATGGCTCCGTGGAAAGCAGCAGCACGGTGGTGAAAGTCACGAGGAAGTTCGAGAGCAGGGACATCACCACCACGCTGTGATCCCCCAGGGCGGTGATGGTGAAGCGTTGCAGAAATGCGGCATCGAGCACGCGCAGCAGCGGCACGATCAGCATCAAAAAAGCGGGCGGGCAGATGCTGGGCTTGTTCAGCAGAGACATCACTCCGGCACCGGCGAGCGTGAGCAGGGTGTAGTCGCGCGGTTTGAAGGGAATGACGCCCGCTCCATCCGCCCAGTACAGGGCCTTGGTCATGGCGGGCACCAGCAGCGCGAGCGCGGCCAGGAGGAGAAACTTCACCAGACGCTCGCGGCGTTTCGCGGCGATCTGCATGTAGGCCGGCATCATGGGGGCGGCGTTCATGCGGCCTCCTTTCGGCGGATCACCAGCAGGCAGGTGCCGCAGGTGGCGAGGGCGCAGATGCAATGCACGATGGTGGTGGAAAGCGCGATGCCCGCAGCACCCAGATGGCGCATGAAGAGCCAGTTGAGCGAAGCATTGAGAAAGAGGGCGCTGAACGCGATGGTGAGCATGTAACGCGAGGCCTGCAAGGAGATGACGATCCGTGCGGCCACGGTGCCGAGAATGTAGAAGGGAATCTGGAAGGCCGCGTAGCGCAGCACCTCGGCCACACGCTGGGTGTCCTGCGGGCCAAAGGCGCCGCGTTCAAACAAGATGCGGACGATCCAGGGGGCGAGAAAGCACATGGCCAGCGTCATGGGCAGCGAGGCGCTGACGATGATCCCGGCGCTGGCGAAGAGCCGCTTGCGCAGGCCGTTCCAATCGCGGCGTGCGACGAGCTCGGCGAAGTGGGGGAAGAGCACGTCCGAGGCGGGTCCGGCGGTGACGGCGAGGACGATGGCGCAGACTTTATCCGAATAGCCCAGCACGGCCACAGAGCCGGCGGTGAGCCATGCGGCCATGGTTTGATCCACCACCACTGCACTGCCAAAGGCAACACCGCCGATGAGGAACGGCACGGCATTGCGCAGCACCACGCGCAGTCCCGGCTCCCGATGGCGCAGGGAGCAGCGCCACCAGCTCAGACGGCGCGGCAGGCGGCGAATGATGGCCACCAGCAGCACCGCAAGATGCGCCACTGCACCCCAGACCGTGCCGGAGACGAGCGTCCAGGCATTGACCTGATTTCCAGCAAGCAGCAATGCGATGACGATGCCGAGGGGGACGAGCATCGGTGCGGAGGCCGCCAGCAGAAAGGTCTTCCCGGCACGCAGCCAGGCGCCGAGGTGCTGGGCCACGCCAAAGCAGAGCAGGAAGGGGAGCAGGCCGCGCAGCAGGCTCACGGCGAGCGCCTGCTTGGCAGGCTCGAAGCCTTTCGTCGTCCATGCGACCACCGAGGGAGCCGCCAGAGCCAGCAGGCCGCCGCAGATGAGCAACGCCGCGAAATGCGATGCGACGCTCTGAAGCCCAAGGCGATAGGCACGGCGCAGGCCCCGGCGCTCGCGCAGTTCGGCGTAGGCGGGCACGAAGGATTCGGGGATGCCGCCGCCCAGCACCGAGCCGATGAAGGTGTAAAAGCCGAAGACGAGCATGAAGGCGTCCAGCTCGCTGGCGGTGCCGAGTTTGTTGGCGACGAGGGCGTCCTTGGCGAAGGCGACGATCTTGCCGACCATCGTGAGCAGGGCCACCAGCAGAAAGCCCGAGACCATGGCCGATCCGGCCCCGCGTGCGAGCAAGGCACGAAGGGGGGCTGGTAGGACGAGGCGGATTGCAGGCATTCTACTAAACTATAAACACCATAAAACGATTGGGCAAACTTGAGGTCGGGATATTTAGGGGGGGATTCGGGGGAGGACAGGTGGTTTTTACTCGTTCTCCAGCAGGGGTTTAAAGCGTGTTTTAAGGGGCTTGGGCGCGTCGTGATGGGCTGGGCTGTCTTTGTATTGATGGGTGGTGAAAGGCGCGCGGAAGGCGGGCTGGAGGGGCTGGGAGGTGGGGCGGAACGTAGGTTGGGCGTGTTTGGCGTGCCGGGCTTTCTGATGCTCCCATGCGCCCTTCGCCAAACCGCCCGACTTCGAGGGTGCTCGCAGGCTGAGGCGTTTGCGGTGCGCTGCCAGATGGGCGCTTTTAGGAAAGGGGGGCGCGGCTGGGCCGACGGGCGATGCTGGGACGAAGGATTCTACGGACGCGGCCAAAGCCTCCCAACCAACCCAGAGGGTGAGCGCCGCGGGGAGGGG
>NZ_JBIPNG010000684.1:0-2676 GCF_044373815.1 Prosthecobacter sp.
CAGGGGACCGGGGGGGCCGGAGCCTCCCGGCGCAGACCCGGGCGCGCTAGCAGATGCGGGCTGCATACCTCATCATTTATGGAAATTATAACCCCATCAACTCAGCATTGGTAAGAAGCATGTAAGACGGCTTGAATCAGATTTTAGCTTAATCTGAATAATGTTCTATTGAACAGTTATTGATTTGAGCGAGAGTTGGATCCGCCAATGCCTGCTGCTCGTGCCATTACTGATTCCCAACCGCTCGTAGACTGGCTGTTTCTCGACCTAAATAGCTACTTCGCAAGCGTGGAGCAGCAGTTGCACCCGGAACTGCGGGGGAAGCCGATCGCAGTGGTGCCGGTGGATTCGGACGCGACTTGTGCGATAGCGGCCAGCCATGAGGCCAAGAAGTTTGGAATCAAGACGGGCACCAACATCGGCGAGGCAAGACGGCGCTGCCCGGAACTCATCACCGTGATGGCGGGGCACGATGTGTATGTAGAATTTCATCACAAGATCATTGAGGAGGTGGAGCGGCATTTCCCGGTACATGTGATTTGCTCAATCGACGAGATGGCCTGCAAACTGGATGCACCGCGTCGCCGACTGGATGCAGCAATGGATCTAGCCCGACGCATCAAGCAGGGACTGCGGGAGCGGGTGGGCGAGTGCATCACCTGCTCCGTCGGTCTGGCACCAAACCGCTTTCTGGCAAAGGTGGCCAGCGACATGCAGAAGCCTGATGGGCTGGTGGTGCTGCTGCAGGAAGAACTGCCGGGACGGTTGCTGGAGCTGGAGTTGAGCGATCTGTGCGGGATCGGCCGCCGCATGGAGCCGCGCCTGCATGCCTGCGGCATTCGTACGATGGAGGATCTATGGGCAGCAGGACGCGAGACCCTTCACCGGGCATGGGGTGGTGTGGGCGGGGATCGGTTCTGGCATGGTCTGCATGGCGGCACGACGGAGGATGACGTTCCACCAGCACACCGCACCATCGGACACAGTCATGTGCTGGCCCCCGAACTGCGCACACCACCCGCCGCAGGCATTGTGGCACGCAGACTGTTACTGAAGGCTGCGAGCCGGCTGCGCCGCATGAAGTACCGCGCCAGGCATCTCCACCTGAGTGTGCGCACCGAGAACGGGCCGCGCTGTGAAGCACAGGCGAAGTTTGAGGAGGGATCCGACAGCATCGTGCTGGCACGGGTGCTGGCAGATCTGTGGCAGAAGGTGATGAAGCAGGCGCGCTGGCAGCGGGTGAAAAAGGTCTCGGTGACCCTGTTTGGTCTGGTGGCCGAGACATCCCCGCGACAGCTCGAACTTTTCGAGGCTTCGGGCGCATCGGCTCCCAAAGAACAGCGAGAACAGCGAGAACAGCTCAGTCGTGTGCTGGATGAGATCAATCAGAAGTTCGGCCGCGATTCCGTCGTGATCGGTTTCACTCCTGACACCGTGCGCACGTTTTCGGGCACCAAGATCGCCTTCACACGCATTCCAGACCGCGAAGAGTTCAAGGAGTAGATCCTGATGAAGTGAGGGCACAAAAAAGCCGTGGGAGACTCTCCCACGGCTCAATTTGAAGGACTTGATCGAAAAGACCGGTCACTTCGAGCTAACCAAGTCCCGGGTGCGGCGGCGTGTGATGATCAGGGTGCCGAGGCCCGCACTCAGAATGAGAAAGGCGGAGCCTGGCTCAGGAATCGAGGCGCATTCGCAGCCATTCACAGCAACGAGGAAATAAGGGTCGCTATTGACGGCCATCGGGCTGCCTGCGCCATTGTGGGTGTCTGCAGCCAGCGTGAAGCCGGAAACCAGCACACCGGGGCCGACCAAGGCGTCCAGACTGAGCTTCCAAAGGTCAGTCTTGGCGATTGGATCCAGACTGGTCAGGAGGCTCACGGCATGGCTTGCCAGAATGTCCGCAGTGGAGAAGTTGCCGAGCAGCAAATTGCCGATGCCGTAGATGGAGATGGTCGGGGCCACCTTGCTGGGGTCGGCATCGGTCGAGTATTCGTTGAGGTCGAAGTCTCCCAAAGTTGCGGACAGGCCGTGGCTCGATACCAGTTGATCGAAAACAATGTTCAGGCCGGTGGAGGCGGTCTGGATACCGGGGGCACAGCTCGCATCGTAGAGGCCGATGCCAAAGTCCGTCAGTATGCCGTAAGCGTTCTGATAGCGGACGCCGAAACCACCCTGGAAATCAAAGTTCACATTTGGATTGGCCCCTGCCGAAGTTCCACCATCCAAAGTGAGAGGAGTGAGATTTTGCAGTGCCGTGATGCTGTAGTTTTCGCCAGCCGGGGCATAGGGCTGATTCAGTTCAATGGTTGATGCGGAGAAACCAAGGCTGGTAAAAGCGAGCAGCATGGCCGCAGCAGCAGCCGAAATGGGCTTACGCTGCAGCTGATGGGCAGAGGATGGCGTTTTCATGGTCGAAAAGGTTAGCAATAATGACACGCAAATTAGGTTCACTGAACCTAAGTGGATGCCACTCCATAAATTAAAATTGAAACAATTCTCTGTAAAGCGTTTCAATTATGAATTTTTCAATTAATTATGCTTAAATGGTTGGAGTGCTGAATGAAATGGTGGCGACTTTGCAAATCACTTACAATAATTTACTCAGTTATGACATCTATGAAAAAATCATGACACCTCGAAATGAGGGGGCTTTTCGGAGGGCATGTGGTCACC
>NZ_JBIPNG010000248.1:0-9410 GCF_044373815.1 Prosthecobacter sp.
CTATGTGACTGAAAACATGGTCGGTCACCGCCTCGGCGAGTTCTCCCTGACCCGTCTGTTCAAGTCTCACGGTGCCGTCACCGTCAAGGCCGCCAAGTAATTCCTGAGCATCGAGCATTTTCATGTTACTCCGCACTTCCATCACCTGCATCACTTTCTCGCTGCTTCTTGCAGTGGGTGTGTCAGGTGTGCGTGCGGACGACAAGCTCGAAAATCAGGAACTGCACATCTCGCTCCAAGTCGCCGCCGCGAAGATTCAAGCCCAGGATGCTCAAATCCTTGCGGCCAAGGATAAGAACGACGCGCTGGCTCAGAGCGCCGCTGCCGCCAATGCCGAAACCAACGAACTGAAAGACCGCTACGAAAAACTGCGCGGTCTCCTCGAAGGTCTGGGCGTTGGAGCACTCGAAAACTCCAAGGATCAAACTCAGGAGCGCCTGCTCGCTGCCCTCAGCGACCTGCGTATCATGAAAGAGCAGCGCGACGAACTCGCCAACGCTCTGATTGAACTGGCTGAATCGGGCATGGGCCTGATGAAAAGCGCCCAAAACGCTGATCCTGCCGCCGCCGACCGCCTGAACAAAGCCATTACCACTGCCGATGCTGCGCTTGTCAAAGCCGGTGGTGGTCAAAACGGTCAGGCTGTGGGTGACCTGCAAAACGCCCGCGTCGTCAGCCTGAAGAGTGAACTCGGCATCGCCGTTCTCTCCATCGGTGCTAAAGATGGGGTGAAGCCGGGAATGCCCTTTGAAATTTACCGCGAAGACAAGCCCATCGCGAAAGTCCTTGTTACTGAAGTCCGCAACTCTGTTTGTGGTGCCGTAGTCCAGGAACTGGCCACTGCCAATGATCCCGTCCGCGTCGGTGACCGGGGTCGCGTCGATCTCAACAAATCTCTCTAACGAAGTCAAGAACCCCCCCTCGCTTTATGTCCGTCCGTTCCGTCCTCAAATACGCCAGGATCTCCTCGCAGAAAGCCCGTCAGGTCACACGTGCCATCACCGGCATGCCCGTCTCCCAGGCGCTGAGCGTTCTCGACTTCACTCCAAAGAAAGCCGCCTTCCTTGTTGGCAAGACTCTTCGTTCCGCCATCGCGAACGCTGAGAACAACCACGAGCAGGATGCCTCTGAATTCATCGTTCAGTCCGCCATCGCCACTCCCGGCCCGGTCCTGAGCCGCATCATGCCACGCGCCCGTGGTTCAGCCGCTCCGATCAAGAAGCGCATGACTCACATCACCGTGATCATCGGCGCACCGAAGGCTGAAGAAGCCAAGGCTGAAGGCGAGAAGAAGGCTCCTAAATCCGCCCGCCGCAATGCTCCTGCCCTCAAGAAGGCAGCCAAAGCCAAGAAAGCTTCTGAATAACCGCAACGCCCCCCAACCGCACCTCTTCACTTTATGGGACAGAAAGTAAATCCGATCGGCTTCCGCCTTGCAGTCACCAAAGACTGGCGCTCCAAGTGGTACGCACCTGAAAAAGAATACGCAGACTCGCTCCACAGCGACCTTGCCATCCGTGCTTACCTCAAGGAAAAGCTCATGCAGGCCGCCATCTCCAAGATCGTGATTGAGCGCGCTTGGAACCAGGTCCGCGTGACTCTTCACACCGCCCGCCCGGGTCTCGTCATTGGCCGTAAGGGTCAGGAAATCGACGTCATGAGCCAGAAGGTCTCTGAAATGTGCGGTGGCAAACAGGTGAAGATCGACATCTTCGAAATCAAGCAGCCAGAACTCGACGCACAGCTCGTCGCTGAAGCCGTGGCCGTTCAGCTTGAGCGCCGTATTTCCTTCCGCCGCGCCATGAAGCGCTCCGTGCAGACCGCCATGGACATGGGTGCTGATGGCATTCGTCTCCGCTGCGCCGGCCGCCTCGGTGGTGCTGACATCGCCCGCGCTGAGTGGTATCGCCAGGGCAAGGTACCTCTTCAGACCCTGCGTATCCCGATCGATTATGGCTTCGCTGAAGCCCGCACTGTTTACGGCATCATCGGCGTCAAGTGCTGGATGAACCGCGGCAATGCTCCTGAAGGCGTTTCCCGTCCTTCCGGCGACCGTCGTCCACGCAGAGATGATCGTGGTGACCGCCGTCCAGGCGCTCCTGGTCCCCGTGGTGGTGACCGTGGCCGTCCAGGTGGTGGTGGTGGCTATGGTGCCCCAGCTACAGCCCCCGCTCCAGCAGCCCAGGCTTAATTTGCCCCTTCTTTCGAACTAAACCCTTTCCACCGGACCTAGACGTATGGCCCTTCTTCCAAGCAGAGTAAAATATCGCAAATCGCAGCGCGGCAACCGCGGCGGCAACGCCACCAGCGGCAACAAACTGGACTTTGGTGACTTCGGTCTCCAGACCCTTGAGCGCGGCTGGATCAAAAACATCCACATTGAAGCCTGCCGTGTGGCCATCACCCGCTACCTCAAGCGTAAAGGAAAAGTTTTCTGCCGTATTTTCCCTCACAAGCCAGTCACCCAGCGTCCACCGGAAGTCCGAATGGGTAAGGGTAAAGGCGCTCCAGAATTCTGGGTTGCAGTCGTCCTTCCAGGTCACATGCTGTTTGAAATTTCCGGCGTGAACGAAGCCACTGCTCGTGAAGCCTGCCGTCTTGCCGCTACGAAGCTGGGCCTCCGCTGCCGCTTCGTCAGCCGCGAAAGCCTGCACAAATAACCAACGCGAACTGAATTATGAAGATCAAAGAACTCCGTGAATCGACTGTGGAAGAACTCTCCGCACGCCGTCGCGAACTGAAGCAGGAAGCGCTGAATCTGCGTGTGCAGCAGAGCGCAGGTGGCGGTCAGCTCGAAAATCCAGCCCGTCTGACCCATATCCGCCGCGAGATCGCCCGGATCGAAACCATCATCACCGAGCGCACCCGCGCTGCGGCTGCCAAGAAGGCCGCCTGATTCGGTCATCACCCCCTGAAGCATTTCTAATATCATGAGCGAACCCACCGCAGCAGCCCCTGCAGCCACCGAAAAACCAGCCGTGCGCAAGACGCGCGTCGGCACCGTGGTGTCTGACAAGATGACGAAGACCATCGTCGTCAAAGTCGAACGCCGCGTTCCGCATCCAATCTTCAAGAAGATTGTGCGCAAAACCTCCAAGTTCTATGCCCACGACGAAAACAGCGTGGCCAAAGAAGGTGACAAGGTGCTCATCGCCGAAACCCGCCCACTTTCCAAGCTGAAGCGCTGGGAACTGATCGAAGTGCAGAAGCACTAGTCGTATTTTTTGAACCCCCTAACCTGACTAGGAGAAACAGTTTATGTTGCAAATGGAGTCCTCAATCCCGGTGGCTGATAACACCGGTGCCCGACTGGCCACGATGATCGGCGTGCTCGGCAAGAAAAACACCCGCTTCGCCTACGTTGGCGACATCATCACCGCTCACGTGCGTGAGTCGACCCCGACCGCTGCCGTGAAAAAAGGTGAAGTCGTCCGCGCTGTGATCGTGCGCACCTCGCACCCAATCCGCCGCGTCGATGGTTCGATCCTGCGCTTTGACCGCAATGCCATGGTCATCATCGACAAAGACAACAACCCGCGTGGCACCCGCATCTTTGGCCCAGTGGCCCGTGAACTGCGCGACAAAAACTTCATGAAGATCGTTTCCCTCGCACCTGAAGTGCTGTAATTCCAATGAGCCGTACCAAGACCCACGTTAAAAAAGGCGACAATGTCGTCGTCATTTCCGGAGCCGCCAAAGGCGCTCAGGGAGTTGTCCTGGCAGTGCAGACCGCTAAAAACCGCGTGCTCGTCGAAGGCGTGCGCATGATCAAGAAAGCGATCAAGCCAACCCAGCAAAATCAGGCCGGCGGCTTTCAAGAGCAAGAAGCCCCGATCCATATCTCGAATGTCAAGCGCGTTGATGCGCCTGTGAAAGAGAAGAAAAAGAAAGTTGCGAAGAAGAAGGCCAAGGCCTAAAGCAACGCCCCCCATTTGCCTCCCCCCTCGTCATCGTCGCTCCCGCACGGTGCGATCATCGAGGGAAAGGCGGCACAGCCCAAACTGAATCATGGAACACATCCTACAGACCCTATATAAAGAAAAACGCACTGAGCTGCAAACCCAGCTCGGTCTTGCCAACATCCACCAAGTACCTCAGCTCAAAAAAATCGTCGTGAACTGCGCCATCGGCAGTCAGGCAGAGCGTAAGCAGGCGATCGAAGACGCCGTGAATGAAGTGACTCTCATCACCGGCCAGAAGCCCGTCATCACCAAGAGCAAGAAGGCAATCGCCAACTTCAAACTGCGTGAAGGTGAAAACGTCGGCGTCAAGGTCACCCTTCGTGGTGGCAAGATGTATGACTTCATGATGCGTCTCGTGCGCACCGCCATCCCTCGTATTCGTGACTTCCGTGGTGTCGCCCCCCGTGCCTTTGACGGTCGTGGCAACTACACCCTCGGCGTTGCCGAACAGTCGATCTTCCCAGAAATCGAGCTCGATAAGATCAAGCGTCAGCTTGGTTTCGACATCACCTTCGTGACCAGCACGAACAATGATGACCACGCGCGTGAAATGCTGCGCACCCTGGGCATGCCATTCCGCACCCGCGTCGCTCAGCCGAAGAAGGAAGATGGCACTGAAGCCGCCGCATAACCCCAACACCCGGACACCCTCAGCGTCATGACCGACCCGATCGCAGATTTTCTCACCCGCATCCGCAACGCCTGCTCAGCACAGCAGGAGCAGGTGCTCATTCCCTTCTCCAAGTTGAAGGCCGAACTCTCCCGCATTTTGCAGGAAGAAGGCTACATCTGGGGCTACGAAGTGGACACCAACGCCACCCATCCCCGCCTTAAGCTCAAGCTCAAGTATCAGGACAAGACCGCCGTCATCCGCAAGATCGACCGCGTCAGCAAGCCTGGTCTGCGCAAGTATGTCGGCAGCACCGAGATTCCTCGCGTCCTTGGCGGCCTGGGCATCTCCATCCTTTCCACACCACGCGGCATCATGACTGGTGCCAAGGCCCGCAAGGCCAAAGTGGGCGGTGAACTCCTCGCCACAGTCTGGTAACCCCCAACCGTCACAACCATTATGTCACGCGTAGGCAAACAAATCATTTCCATTCCAGACAAGGTCACCATCAAGGTTGGTGACGACCGCTCTGTGCAGGTCAAAGGCCCGAAGGGCGAACTCGGCTGGACTCTTCCTCTCGGTGTTAAAGTCAATTCGGACGCCAAGACCATTAACGTCACCCGCGATTCCGAAGACCGCAAAGTGCGCGCCCTTCACGGCACCACCCAGCGTCTGATCTCGAACATGCTCATCGGCGTCAGCCAGGGCTACACTCGCAATCTTGAGATCCACGGCGTGGGTTTCCGTGCTGCGGTCAAAGGTTCGAACATTGATCTTCAGCTTGGCCAGTCCCATGACCGTCTGCACCCCATTCCAACGGGCGTGAAGGTGACCGTCACCGAAAACACCAAGATCGCCATCGAAGGCATCGACAAACAGGTTGTCGGCCAGCTCGCTGCTGACATTCGTGCTTACTACCCGCCAGAGCCTTATAAGGCCAAGGGCGTGCGTTATGTGGGCGAACACATCCGCCGTAAAGCCGGCAAATCCGTCAAATAATTTCCGGAGATACTCATCATGGCTCTTACCAATCGCAAAGATATCCGCGCTCGTATCCACAAGCGCATCCGCCGCAAACTCAGCGGCACCGCCGAGCGTCCCCGCCTCGCAGTTTACTTCTCGAACACGAACGTTTATGCCCAGGTCATCGACGACGCTGCCGGCAAGACGATCGTTTCGGCTTCCACCAAGGAAAAAGGCTACGGCGCTGGCAAGGCCAACGTCGAGAACGCCACGAAAGTCGGTGCTCTCCTCGCTGAGCGTGCCATGGCAAAAAACATCACCGAAGTGGTCTTTGACCGTGCCGGTTTCATTTATCACGGCAAGGTGAAAGCCCTTGCAGATGCCGCCCGTGAAAAGGGTCTGAAATTCTAAAACCGCCTCGCGTAAATTTATGGCCGAAGAAACAGTAGTTATCGATCCCCCAGCCGCCGCACCTGCGGAGGCTCCAGCACCAGCAGCTCCGACTCCTTCCTACGGTGGTTTCCGTGGTCGTGATGATCGTGCGCCGCGTGAGACGGATGGTGTCGAAAAAGTCGTTCACATCAACCGATGCGCCAAGGTGGTCAAAGGTGGTCGTCGCTTCAGCTTCAGCGCACTCGTCGTTTCCGGCGATGCCAAGGGCAAAGTGGGCTGCGGTTTTGGCAAGGCCAACGAAGTCTCCGACGCCATCAAGAAGGCGACCGAAGCTTCCCGCAAGAACATGTTCTCCATCTGCCTCAAGGACAGCACCATCCCTCATGAAGTGGTGGGCTCCCATGGTGGCGGACACATCCTCCTCAAGCCTGCCACGGCAGGTACCGGCATCATTGCTGGTGGCGGCGCCCGCGCCGTTCTTGAAGCTGCAGGCGTCAAGGACGTGATCGGCAAGTCGCTGGGTTCCAGCAACCACGCCAACGTTGTCCGCGCTACTCTTGCTGCGCTCACCGCACTGCGCCCTGCCGATGAAATCCTCCGCGCTCGCGGCAAGGAAATCAAAGAGCGCAAGGCCCTCTGATTGAATCTCTTTTTCCTCTTTTAAATTTCCATGCAACTCCAAGACGTCAAACCCCGCCCCGGTGCCAAGACGCGCCGCAAGCGCATCGGCTGTGGCGAAAGCTCCGGTCACGGTAAAACCTCCGGTAAAGGCAACAAAGGTCAGATGGCACGCGCTGGTCGTGGCATTCGCCCAGGCTTTGAAGGTGGTCAGATGCCAATGCATCGCCGTTTGCCAAAGAAGGGCTTCAACAACAAGCAGTTCAAGGACGTCTTCGAAGTCGTGAACGTTGGCGAACTTAACGAAGCCTTTCAGGATGGCGCTGTCATCAATGAAGCCGCACTGCGTGAATCAGGTCTGGTGAGCCGCAATTGCGACTTCATCAAGATTCTCGGCACTGGTGATCTTGCCCTCAAGCTCACTATCCAAGGCGCGAAAGTCAGCGCTACGGCCCGTGAAAAGATTGAGAAGGCAGGCGGTTCCATCGCTGCCTGATTTTTCTGACCCAACCAACCTCTTTGATGGGCCGGTCTCCGCGCAGCGAATGCTGTCAGGAAGCAGGCCCATCTTCGCTTAGAGCCTCTCTCTCATGATCTCTGCTTTCGCCAACAGCTTCAAAGTCCCCGAACTTCGCTCGCGCATCCTTTTCACCTTGGCGATGATTGTCATCGTCCGCATCGGCACGTCCATCACACTTCCGGGTGTTGATGCCACCGTGCTGAATGCCTGGATTGAAAACAAAGCGGGTGACAATGCCTCCGGTGCCTCACAGGTCGCCGCGCTGCTCAATATTTTCAGCGGGGGTGGGCTGCAGAACTGCGCTATTTTCGCTCTGGGTATCATGCCCTACATCAGCGCCAGCATCATGCTGCAGCTACTTACGGCTGTCTGGCCGCCGCTGAGCAAACTGGCACGTGAAGAAGGTGGTCGCCAGAAGATCACGCAATACACCCGTATTGCCACCATTGTGCTCTGCGTCTTCCAGGCCACACTCCTGGCCCAGTCTCTGCACGATCCTGCCCAGAACTACCTGATGGCCGGTTTGCAGGATGCCATCGATAAATTGGGCGGAAGGCCGCTTGTTCCAAATTACGGAGCTGGCTTCGTCTTCACCAGCGTCATCACCATCACTGCTGGCACCATGCTCATGATGTGGCTGGGCGAGCAGATCACGGACCGTGGCATTGGCAACGGTGTCTCCATCCTTATTTGCGTGAACATCGTTTCTGATCTCCCAGGTGCTCTGATTCAGGTCTGGCAGACTTTCGTTGGCAGCATCAAGGCCAGCCCAGCCAGCGCCTTCACCCTCGTCCTGCTCATGGGATTCATGATTCTGGTCATCGCTGGTGTTATTGCCCTGACGCAAGCGACACGACGCATCGCGATCACCTACGCCAAACGCGTTGTCGGTCGCAAGGTCTATGGTGGCCAGACACAGTATCTGCCGCTCAAGATCAATTATTCCGGCGTCATGCCGATCATCTTCGCCCAAGCCATCCTTCTGTTCCCCTCCACCATTCTGGCTTCGCTCTTCAAAGATGTGAACTGGATCCAGCGCATGGCGCTGTTCATCAGCAGTGGCTGGGTTTATTATGTGGCTTCCTCGCTGCTGATTTTCTTCTTCAGCTACTTCTGGGTGGCTACGATGTTCCAGCCGACGCAGATTTCTGAAGACCTTAAAAAGAGCGGTGGCTACGTTCCGGGCATTCGCCCTGGCAAGCCGACAGCTGACTTCCTCGACTTCACCATGAGCCGTCTCACCTTTGCCGGTGCCATCTTCCTGACTGGCCTTTATGTGATGCCGGGCGTCGTCAGCAGTTCGATGAAAATTTCCAGCTCGGCTGCTCAGTTCTTTGGCGGCACCAGCCTGCTGATCCTCGTTGGCGTCGTCCTTGATGTCATGCGCCAGGTCGAAACGCATCTGCTGCAGAGCCACTATGACGGTTTCCTCAAGAAGGGCCGTATCCGTGGTCGCGTGGATCGCATCCAGCAGGGCGCACGCGCCGTGGACTCCACCACCGTCGTGTGGCTGTGGGTTGCTCTCGCCATCATGGTCTTGATTGGCGTCGTGTACAAACTTGCTCTTAAGTGAGCCTCATCCAGCGCGTCATGGCTTTTGTAAAATCGGGGAACATCCCAATCCGTCACGGCGCGCAGCAGCAGGGTATCCGCAGGGCCTGCCAGGTCGCACGTGATGTGCTGATCAAAACCGCCTCACAGGTGCATGTTGGGGTGACGACCGCCGAAGTTGATCGCTTTGCCGCTGCCGAAATCAAGGCGTGCGGTGCCACCAGTGCCTTCCTTGGCTACCGCCAGTTTCCAGGTACCATCTGTATCTCCATCAACGAAGAAGTTGTTCATGGCATCGGTGGTCCGCGCGTGATTCAGGATGGCGACATCGTTAAAATCGATGTCGGTGTCTATTACGACGGCTGGGTAGGGGACAATGCTCTGACAGTTCCTGTTGGCAATGTGGCTAAGGAAACGCTGCATCTTCTCGCCGCCACCGAAGAATCACTTCTCAATGCCGTCAAATTCGCACGTGACGGCTGGATGCTTGGCGATTTGTGCCACAGCGTGGAGCACCACGTCACCCAATACGGTTACACCGTTGTGCGTGAGTTCGTCGGCCATGGGGTCGGCAGAAAGCTTCACGAAGAGCCGCAGGTGCCGAACTACGGAAAAAAGGGCGACCGCCCACGCCTCAAAGCTGGCATGACGCTGGCCATCGAACCCATGATCAACATGGGGACGGGGAAGACGCGCATCCTTGAAGATAAGTGGACCGTGGTCACCACGGATCGCAGGCCTTCGGCGCATTTCGAGCATGTGGTTCTCGTTACAACGGACGAGCCTGAGATCC
>NZ_JBIPNG010000249.1:0-9399 GCF_044373815.1 Prosthecobacter sp.
ACTCGCCCATGGCAGCGACTGGTTCTCTCAACGCAAAGCCTTGGAATGGTCCAAAGATCCCGACGAGGTCGTGATCGGCAGGCGCGTCAGCCCAGCCTGCTACATTGCCGAAGCCTTCCCCGCATCATTGTACCTGGCATGGAAATATGCCGATGACTTTGAAAGCGGCGTCACCGCCAATGCGAATGTCGGCGGTGACAACTGCCATCGTGGAGCCGTGATCGGCGCTTTGATTGGCGGGGCAGTGGGCGTTTCAAAGATGCCTCAGAGGTATGTCGATGGCATCGACGATGCCACTCGCCTGAACTGCCAAATCGAAACCATCGTCACTCGCCCATGAAGACCAACCTCAGCAGCGAACAAGCCTCTTTCGTCGTCCGCCTCGCCTGGGAGGACCGCACGAGCTTTGAAGAGATCCGAGAGCGCACCGGCTTTGTTGAAAGTCAGGTCATAGACCTCATGCGTCGTGAGCTCAAACCCTCCAGCTTCCGCTGTTGGCGGAAGCGCGTCAGCGGTCGAGTCACCAAACACCGCAAACTGCTTGAGTTAAGGCTCAAAGGCTGACAGCAGCACAGCCGGGCAGCGGATTCACTGCATTTGGCAGAACGAGTCGTCCGGGCGCTTCATGACCGACGTATCGTTCATGCCAGTTGATTCAGAGTCTACATCTTGAAAACCGCCCTCATCCTATTCTCCGCCCTTTCCTTCCTCGGTTATGGATCGGCGTGTTTTTTTTCGAGCCGCATGAAGCAGGAGTTTCTTCGTTACCGCCTCGCAGCGCAGCGCATGCTGGTAGGTGCCCTGCAGGGGTTCGCGGGGATCGGCCTGCTGGCGGGAATGAGCCAGCCATGGATGGGTCAGCTGGCAGCAGGAGGACTGGCGCTGATGATGTTGATTGCCGTCATCGTCCGCTTCCAGATCAAGGACAGTCTGCTGCAAACCATCCCGGCGGTGTTTTATCTGGCGCTCAACACCTATCTCTGCATTGCCGGATTCTGATCCGCACGCCGCCTAGAGCAGCGCAATGGCGGCGCACATCGCCAGTACCGCGAGAGAGGGCAGCGCCTTGCTGATCGGATCTTTCACTTTGAGGTGCATGAAGAAGGCCCCCAGCATGAGAGCTCCCATGCCAAGCGCCGCAGGTTGCGCCAAACTGGGAATCCAAAACGAGGTTAGGAGCGCCAGTGCGAGGCCGACTTTGAGAATGCCGATGAGGCAGAAAATAGGGAAAGGCAGACCATAGACGGCGAACTCCTCGCGCAGCGTTTTCGCATCCTTGCCTCGGTACGCGGTCGCCTTGCCGGAACGCAGGAGCCAGACATTTAGAATGCCAAGCGCCACGGTGAGTTTCAGAGAGATGATGAGATAATCCATGGTAATGAGGCAAACGATTCGACTTCGGTGGAATCAAGAAAGGTCAGCATGCTTCAGTCACTCTCAAACAGCAAGCTAATCCCTAGCATTGGTCTTGGACCGACCTCACGGCGCGAGTTTTTCGATCCAATCCGCGATCTTCCCGCGCATTTCATGCGCCGTGGAGTTGCTCGTCGCGTTTTGGGTCTGCGTTTGAGCCATCGTTTCCGCATCCCCCCCGCCGCGCACGATTTGGGAGGCGGCGGAGTCCAGAATTTGCTGGGCTTCAGCATTTGGTTGGGCCTTCAAGGCCTCCTGAAGCAGCCACAGGTACTCGTAGTCGTCGCAGCCTTCGCGCATGAGTTCCCAGCGCAGGCTGGGCAATGGCACACCGCTGAGCGGATCGGGGTAAAACATCTGGCCCATGCCCCAGACCGTCGCCCCATTGAACTGCGCATACACCAGCACCGGAGCCTCCCATGCGGTGCGGTAGCTGCCGAGTGTCTCAAAAGTCAGCCAGCCGCAGGCGCCGATCTGCCAGGCCAGCCAGCCGAAGCTGCGGGCACTGATGGCCGGGTAGTCGATGAAGCTGCGGTAGTTGTCGCAGAAAGTGACGATCTCGCCGTGTTTCTCGGCGCGTTCCTTGGCCGCTGCGGCGTGATCGAGGTTTCGCAGGCACCAGTGGTCGATGTGGCCGATGAGCCCCTCCACGGGATCAGCCGTGCAGAAGGTACGCAGGCCTGGAGCGACCTCCCGCACAAAGTGCACGTAGTTGCGCACCACCTCGTAGTTGTTCGCCGGGATGTCCTGGGCGCGATCCCCAGTGTGGTAGGTGTAAGGCTCGTCCATCGTGGCGATGAAGGTGCGGTCCAGCCACCCGCGCTGCTTCAACACGCCATGCATGTGCTTCAGGTAGCTGCCAAACAGCGTGGTGAACTCCGGCGTCAGCGTTTTGTCCGGCTTGCAGATCACCGCGCCCAGCCACTTCTGATTCGTCACCGCCGGGAAGTGATGCAGGAAGTACAGCCCCTGCGCCAAGGCCGGTTCGGGATAAAAACCCTACACAGGCACAAACACATGCGTGCCGCCGTTTTGAAACACAGCCTCCACCGCTTGCTCCCACGCGGCGCTATCAACCGTGAGCACGCCGTTCTTGCCGATCTTCAACTTGGGTGAGGGCACCAGCGGCTCCGGCGTCTGCCGGTGCTCGATGAAGCCGCGCTGCATCTCCGCCAGACGCTCCGGCGTGCGTTGCGCTTCAGGAAGCTCGCGTAGATTCGCATAACTCGTGTTCAGCAGTGGCGAACGCTCCGGCAAAGCGAAGCGCCGTACGTTCAGAACCACACGGATCGCGTCTTCCGGCACGAGATCGGGCTTCATCCACGGCTCCTTGCGAAAGACCAGCTTCACCGTGCCCTCGTAGCGCCCCGGATGCGCATCCCTCGGGACTTGCACCGTGATGAGAAACTGAAGATTGTGCCCAGGCCGCACCTCACCGCGATTCGCCAGCAAAGGATCAGGAAACTGCCCCACGCCCACCGGATAAGGCATCGCCTGATTGATCCGCGTGCCGCTAGGTTCGTCGATGAACACGTAGCCCAGCCGCTGAGCAGTGATGTTTGCCGCCGGGATGACGCTGCCATCGGCATGCTTCAAAACACCCGCAACAACGCTCACCTCCCGCAGCGGCACCTGGGGCCGCAGCACGGCCACAAACGGCTCCCGCTCTCCTCGTGCCGCACTCATCGTCACCGCTGGGGCGATGGGCGTGACGGGCAGTTCCTCATCCGCCTTCACCTTCTCCACCGGATAGACCGTCCACACCCGGTGATGCCAGCCCTCCGCGACGAGATCAGCGGCGGAGAGGCTCTGGAAAGCCAAAAGGAAAAGAAGGAAGCGCATGGGGGAAGGTCTTTATCTCAAACCCGCCACGCCGCCTTCAAATTTTAAAAAACTGTTCCAATTCCATGTCGCTTGAGAGCACGATGGATTAATCCTGATCGGCCGGCACAGGATCAACCAGCTTAAGCAACCTCTGCACATGGGAACTCCATTCCCTTAGAGCCTGTTATTAACTTTTGCCGAATAGAGAAGAGAGCATGAGGGTCGCGAAGGCCAGCCAGTGCATGCCAGTCAGAGTCGAAGCCAGACGCTCGTAGTCCCTTGAAAGACGCTTGAAGCGCGCCGCCCAGCCAAAACTGCGTTCCACCACCCAACGCTTTGGCAGCAGCACAAAACCCTTCTTGGCCTCCGAGAGATTGACCACCTCCAGCTTGATGCCGTGCTCTTGCGCCTGGCGTGCAGGCTCTTCGCCAGTGTAACCTTGGTCCACATAGGCCAGTTGCACATTCTCTCCGGTGGCCTGCTGGATGTGCTCTGCAAGCTCGCCGACCTGCGCGCGCTCCTGCTCGTCAGCCGCCGTCACTTTCACCGCCAGCAGATGCCCGAGGGTATCCACCGCGATGTGCACCTTGCTGCCTTTGCGGCGCTTGTAGCCATCATAGCCGGCCCGGCCTCCGCTTTCAGGCGATGACTGCAGTGTGCGTCCGTCCATGATGGCCGCCGTGGGCTGGGCCTTGCGTCCTTTGGCCAGGCGTGAGAGTTCACGCAGATCATGGGCCATGGCCTCAAAGCAGCACGCCTTCATCCAGCGCTGCGCCTGTTGGTAAACGTTCTGCCAGGGCGGCAGGTCATGAGGCATCATGCGCCACTGGCAGCCGCAGCGTACGATGTAGCGCAGAGCGTTGAACAACTCGCGCAGAGGATAATCCCGCTGGGACGCATCTTCCCTCATCAGCACCAGATAGGGACGGCAAAAATCCCATTCTGCATCGCTGACGTCACTGGTGTAGGCGGCTCTTGGCTTGTTGCTCGAAGGTTCCATCCCAAGCTTATTGCTTGGAGCCTCACCGATGTACAGCACTTTTTAAAGTTAATAACAGGCTCTAAGCAACATCAGCGGCTCGAAGAGCTGGTTCAGGCATGTGATGAGCATACCACACCAGCAATGCTCATTTAAACTGCTTCTATTGTGAAAATGGTTTCTCTTCGACTTTGATCAACTCAACCAACACCTCTGGCATTGGAGACACTATTGGACAGCCGCACGAATGTCGGAACGAGCACCCAGGTAAACCGGCTGGCAGATGCTGCCGGACTCCTTGAATGCTTACAGACAGCGGCACTCCACCACGGTTCCCGGGGCGGGAACATCTTGGTTGGGTGAAATGGGCCGAACGCCCAATGGTGCTCAGGTTTGGCAGGTCGTGGTCCACGACTGGTTCGCTGAGCGGTTACTCCGAACACATGACGAGCTACCAGCGCACCCGGCGGGGTCAATTGTGCGTGTTAATTCTGCCCGCTAAGCGAACAGCGCGGCAATAGGACTGCCCTGATCCGTGATAGGCACAGGGCGGTCGCCGTCGTGAAGGCTGGCGGTGTAATCCACGCCGACAGCGGCGCAGATGGTGGCGAAGAAGTCGGGCACGCTGACGGGATTCGTGACGATTTTTTTGGCGAGATCATCGGTCTCGCCCCAGGCTCCGCAGTGGCGCAGGCCGCCTCCGGCCAGCACACAGGTGAAGGCGCTGCCCTGATGACCGCGCCCACCTCCGCCGTCAAACTCGGGCGGACGACCGAACTCGGTGGTGATGACGACGAGCGTCTTGTCGAGCAGCCGACGGCTTTCCAGATCGGTGATGAGCGCGGCGACGGCGCCGTCGAGTTCCTTGATCAGCTCGTGCTGTTTCAAGATGCCCTGGTTGTGTGTGTCCCAGCCAGTGCCGTTGAGGAAGTTCAGGTTGTGCGAGACTTCGACAAAACGCACCCCCTGCTCGACCAGTCTGCGGCTAAGCAGGCAGCGCTGGCCAAACTCACCGCCGTAGCGCTGGCGCAGCGCACCGGGCTCCTCGTCGAGCTGGAAGACGCGGTTGAACGCCGGCCCGCTGAACTTCAGGCTTTGCTCGATGGCGGCATCATAGCTCTTCAGCCTGGGGTCGCTGGTCGGAGGTGCGCTGGCTTGAAGCGCGGAGAGGAACTGCCCCCGGCGTTGCTGACGCTCGGTACTGACATCGGGCGGGCGGGAGAGACCTGCCGGGCCGCGACTGGTATCCGTGAGATAAAGATACCCGGACTGCGCCCCGAGAAAGCCGGGGCCGCGCGTGACGTTCGGATAGCCAATGATCACATAGGGCGGCGCTTCGTCTGAGGCGGGACCGCGCTGGTGGGTAATGATTGAGCCGATGGAAGGATAGCTGATCGTGCCGCTGATCGGACGGCCGGTGTGCATGCGGTTGGTGGCCGCAGCGTGCTCATCAATGACATCGTGATGCACGGTGCGCACCGCCGTCACGCGCTCCATGAGCGGTGCGACTTTACGCAGATGCTCGCACACACGAACGCCGTGCACCGCGGTGTCGATGGAATCGTAGTAGGAGCCCGCCTTCTTCGCTTGCGGATCGCCGCGCCGTTTCGGATCAAAGGTGTCCGTCTGCGCCATGCCACCCCCGAGCCAGATGGAGATGACGTGTTCCGCCTTCCCCTTGATGAGCCCCTGAGCGGCGTCCAGGGGACGCGCAAGCAAGGAGGCACCTGCAAGCGATGCTGTGGAGTGGAGAAAGTGACGGCGTTTCATCAAAAAAGTAAGTTCAAGGTTTCCACACAAACTCGCGGTCATTGATCAGACTCCAGACGAGGTCTTCGTAAATCTCCCGCCAGGCACTGCGCAGGCGTGGGTCAGGTGGCGGGCCTTGGTGGACGCGTTTTTCGACTTCGATCTGGATGGAGTTGGCTTCGGGACTCACGTGATTCAGCCACGTCACCCGCGGCAGCGGTTCGGCGGCTTTGGGAGTGGATTGCTCGGCGGCAGGGACGAGCCGCGCGGCGAAGCCTTCGCGAAGTGCGGGCAAGAAGGCATCGCGCTCTGCACTGCGTGGCTTGCGGCTGAGGAATCGCAGAAAGACTTCTTCGATGAGAGCATCGGGCGACTTCGCCTGCACTGCGAGATCGGCCAGCTCGCTGCGCCATGAGGCGCGGGAGAGCGATTGCACCAGCGTACCATTCGCGAGGATGCCAGGCTGGAGGAGATTCGGATCCGTGGGACGATCAAAGATGGGCATCTGCCGCGAGCCGTTCCAGCCAAAGGCCTCCAGCACATCCACCGTTGCTTGCGCGTGAGGCAGGGCCAGGCTTGGGCGGTCGCGTTCGTTGTTCAGACTGGCGAACATCCACGCACGGTGCGGCACACCGAGTGTCTGCCTGCGCTCCAGCGCATGACGGCCATCGTGGACGAAGGTGATCTCCTCGGAGTCGATGGCCTTTCCAGCAGCAGAGTGCAGCGAATCCACGATCTCTTCCGCTGTGAGCCGCAGCCGCCCCGGCGCGCTGAAAAAGCGCTCGTTCGCTGGCAGCGCGGCGAGGTTGTCAGTCGTGGGTTCGCGCTGATATGCGGAGGAGGCCACAATGAGCCGCAGCAGATGCCGGAGATCGTAATCGTGTGCGACAAAATCAGCGGCCAGCCATTCGAGCAGCTCAGGGTGGCTGGCATCGCGGCCTTCCCAGTCGTGGGCAGGCTCGACAAAGCCTGCTCCCATGAGCCGCTTCCAAATGCGGTTCACAAAGACACGCGCAAAGCGCCGGTTCTCCGGCGCGGTGACGAGCGCGGCAAAACGCTCCCGCGTGTCCTTCGGATCGTCCATCAGGCGGTCGATGCGGCTCCCATCAGCCGTGCCCGTGGCGGCAGCAAAAGGCCACTCGGGCGTGACAGGTTCGTCTGGCTTGAGCGTGACTTTGATGAGAGACTCGCGGCCCTTCTTCTCGAAGAAACCGGCGGGCACCCGGCTCGTGGCGGGCACCGTCACCGTTTTCCGCGAGAGCATCGCCGCGAGCGAATAAAGATCGCGCTGCGTGGTGCTGTGGTAGGGCGAATCATGGCAGCGCGCGCACTGCAGCTCGATGCCCAGAAACGCGGCCGCGATGATGTGGCCTTTCGCGGCAAAGGGCGCGTCATTTTCCCCCGCGAGGCCAAAACCCACGCTGCCGCCACGTCCGACATCGCCGCGCATCATCATCAGCTCGGTGACCATGCGGTCGAGGCTCCTGCCATCACGCAACGCATCGAGCAGGAACCAGCGAAACGGCCCGGTGCTGTTGAGTGAGGCGTTGATGAGCGTCGGATTCTCGGCGAGCACATCAAGCCAGCCGGCCATCTGATGCTCAGCGCTACGTACATCTGAGAGCAGGCGCTCAATCAGGCGAGTGCGCTTGTCGGGCGCGGAGTCAGCGAGAAATGCACGCGCTTCTGCCGCCGTGGGCGGCAGGCCGATGAGATCGAGGCTGATGCGGCGGAGAAAGGCCTCGTCGCTGGTGAGCGCTGACTTTGCGAGCTTCTCGGGCGCGACCGGCGTGGCGGGCCAGACGGCTCCATCACGAATCCACGCCTCCAGCTTCGCGATCTGCGCCTTGCTCAGCGGTTCGCCCGATGGCGGCATGACGAGCGAATCGTCCTCAGAGCGCAGGCGCACGATCATCTCGCTGACCTCCGGTTTGCCCGGCACGATCGAGGGAATCTCCGAATCGCCCCCGTGCAATGCCGCTGCACGCGAGGTCAGCTTCAGCCCGCCTTTGTCCTTTTCGCCGTGGCAGCGGAAGCACTTCTCCTGGAGGATGGGCAGGATTTCTTTTTGAAAAGCGTCCGAGTCGGCGGACGCGGCGGCATTTGATGCAACGGCGGCTGCGATCTTCGCGTCGATGAAGGCATCAATGGGGTGCCCGCCCTTGGGTGGAGCAGGTGCGGGATTTTGCGCCACCCATTCGCGGGCGAGGTTGTGGCGTTTTTGCCAGAATGCATCGCGCGAGCGTGCGGCAGTTCGCCGATGCGTGTCATCGAGGTCAGACAAGTCTCTCTCCATCTGCGCCAGCACAGGCTGCACCGCTGCATCGGTCAATGCCAGGCCGGGCTTGCTGCCAGCTCGGAGAATGGAAAACGACTTTCCGTCCTCCGTCTCGATGGCCACGCACAGCTCGCCGGTTTCAGTGCGCTGGTTTTTGCCACCGACCACCACTTCCAAGACAATGCGGCCTTTGCCTCCGCGAAGCTGCGCCGTGCCAAACACCTCCTGATGATGATAGTCCTTCACGCGCAGACCAGGCAGCGGTGGCGTCGCCAGCGGCGTGACATCATCGTGTCCGTTTGGCGTGCTTCCATCGGCCGGTTTCGTCTCGGCGATCATCACGCCATCCACCCACAGCCGGGCCAGCGCACGAGCCCGCAGCAGAAACCGCCGCGATCCCTCTGGCAACGCCACATCCGCCGCCATCCGCAGCAGCAGCGGCGATTTCCACTCCGAACGGATGCCCCAGTCATCGTAGCGCAGCGGCACACGCGGCAGCAGGAACACATCGCTCATCCAGCGGTCCGTCTCCGCCGGCAGCTCCGCCTTGGCGGGCCAGCGGTTAAATGCGGAGAGCCCCTCGCTGAACTGCACGAGCACCTTTCCATCGGTGATTGGCCCCAGCTTCGGCATCTCCGGTTTCTCAGGCAGCACCACCAGCGGGCCGCCCGTGCGCCGGCAATGTTTCGCGATCTCCGCATCGCTCAGAGCGCGGCGATGGATGGCCAGACCATCCAGAAAGCCCTGAAGACTGTTCCCCGCGCTGCCGCCCAGCGATGAGCCGATCCAGACATCGTCATCATCCATCACGGGCGCCTTCGTGGTGGCTCCGTCCACGCTCCAGACTCCATCAGTCACCACGCCGTCGATCCATCCGCGCATCGTTTCCTGCCTGCCAAAATCGTAGGCCACCGCCACATGATGCCAGCCTGTTTTGATCTGAAAGGACGCCGCCGAGTTCCAGAGGTGCCAGGTGTTTCCACCACCGGGCGCAGGAGCACTGGCAAAAAGAAAACTCAGGTGCGCCAGCCCGTCGCTCCCGCCGATGACCCGCAGCGACCAGTTCTGATTGTTACGCGCGAAATGCGGCGAGTTGGTGCGTCCCTTGCCGATCAGATACACCGGCTGTCCAGGGCTGATCTTGTCCACCTTCACC
>NZ_JBIPNG010000685.1:0-2669 GCF_044373815.1 Prosthecobacter sp.
AAATGCCCAGCGAAGCACAGGCAAACACCATGCGCTTCGGCGGCGTGGCTGCCGCCGCGCTCGAAAGTCGCGGCATCATCGCCTCAAGAAACGGCAGGGCCAGCGAGACACCAGAACCGTGCAGAAAGGCGCGGCGGGAAATGGCAGGGCGTGTGATCATGGTGTGTTGGAGTCGGATTAAAACGTCGGTTACTTGCTCAAAAACAGCGGAGACTGCACCACCGCATGCACCAGTGAACGCAAACCCGAGCCATCAGCTTTGGCTTGCTTGGAGATGGCATCAATCGCATCGCGATCCGCAAACTGAATGCCCGCCCCCGTGCCGTAAGTGACAAGATTGCCAGCCAGCGCTCGCATCACTTGATCCTGCTGATCGAGCAGCAGTTTCTTGAACTCGGTGATGCCCTGAAACTTGCGGCCATCCGCCAGCTCGCCGCTGGCATCCACCGGCAGGCCTTCCTTGTACTGCCAGATGTTCTGGCCGCGAAGTTTGCGCTTCACATTGGCACCTTTCTCATTGGAGCGGTAGTTCTCACGGAAGCCGCCAATGACATCAAAGCTCTCCAGCGCAAACCCTGGCGGGTCAATCTGCCGGTGGCAGGAGGCGCAACTCTCACTGTCACGGTGCTTTGCCAGTTGTTCGCGAATGGTGGTGCTTCCGCGCGTGTCGGGCTCGATGCCCGCCACATTGCCCGGAGGTGGTGGCGGCGGTTGCCCCAGCAGATGCTTCATGACCCAGGCCCCGCGAATCACCGGCGATGTGACCGTGCCATTCGCCGTGACCTTGAGCACACCGGCCTGCGTTAGCACTCCGCCACGCACACTGTCCTTCGGCAATGACACACGGCGGAATTGCTCACCGGCAACGCCCGGCAGCTCGTAATGCTCCGCCAGGCGGTTGTTCACCATGGCAAAGTCGCTGTGGATGAGATTGCTCACCGGCAGGTTTTGGGTCAGCAGCTCATTAAAAAACGCCTCCGTTTCCGTGACCATGCCCAGCTTCAGCAGCATGTCGTATTCAGGGTAAAGCTTAGTGTCCGGCGTAGTCGCGTCGATGTTGCGCAGTTCCAGCCACTGGCCCACAAAGTTGGTCACGAACGTTGCCAATTTCGGTCCTTTGAGCAGACGCTCGGTCTGGGCTTTCAGCACCGCCGGTTGGCTCAACTTCCCCGCACTCGCCACCTTCATCAGTTCCTCATCCGGCATCGAGCTCGTGAGGAAATACGACAGCCGCGTGGCCAAAGCGCGATCACTGAGCCTGCCCGGATGCTCTTCCAAAAGAAGGAAACCAGGTGACGTCAAAATGGCACGCAAGCCCACACGCATGGCATCTTCAAAGGTGCTGCCCGCATCCAGCGACTGAGTGGCAAGCGCGATGTAAGGTGCCGCCTCATCCTGCTCCAACGGCCGCCGAAACGCACGTGCCGCAAAGCCGTTGAGACCATTGGCAATCGCCAGCTTCACGTCCGTAGGCGCGAGTTCATAGCCGAGTTGCTTGCCATCGCGAAACTTCTTCTGCTTGTCACCCAGTTCGGTCAGCGGCACATCACCCAGCACCTTCTTCAGGCTCGCTGGTGGCCATTCAGAAGCGAGCGGCCCCTCCACTTCAATCCATTGCATCGCGAGACCCGTTCCCAGGAATTCAGCAGCACCGACATTATAAATGTTCTGCCCCTTCTTGTCTCGGCCCACACGGTCACAGTTGATCACGATGTGCTCGGTGCCATCCAGCCGCGTCGTGAATTCAAACTCACGCGGTTTGTCCGCCGGCAGTTCGCAGTAGCTCAGCAGGCGCTTCTGCTTGTAGTTGTTGCTGTAGATCATCAGCGTCAGCGGCTCACCTTCACTCTGGAAGGCGTTGCCGGAGATCTTGATGCGGTAGTTGCCCGGACCCGGCAGGCGGCACTGCTTCAGGCCCACCAGATAGTCACCCGTGGTGAACATGATGACTTCCTTGTCGTTCTCACGAAACATCACTCGGTGCCCGCTCTTCGGATTGGTCTTGTCGGACAGAGTGCCTGGCGGCGTGTCGAGGTTCTTTCGAATTCCCTGCTCGTTTTTGTAGCTGTAGCGCTGATTGATCCCCACCGGCCGTTTGCTCAGCACGATGGCCGCATCCAGCGCAGCATCAGCAGCTTCCAGATACTTCTCGATTTGCAGCTGCGAAAAACGCAGACCTTCCGCCACAGTATCAAACCCATGCAGCGGCGTGTCTTCGGGCAGGATGTGCTTCAGGGGGACAGAGATGCCAAGCAAATCATGCACCGTATTCTCATACTCCGTGCGGTTCAGCCGGCGCAGCACCGTGCGTCCGTTCTTCGCCTGCTGCCCCAGCTCATAGTCACGCAGCGGTGCCTTGAGCGCTGACTGAAAGCCCTGCAAGGCCGTAGCCTCTGGCCGGGGCTTCTTCGCAGGCGGCATCTCGCCTTTGCTCACACGATCATAGACCTTCACCCACAGGTCGAAATTCTTCCGATCCTCCGGCTTGAATGACAACGCGGTCAGATCCAGCCCGCCTTTCTTCACATCACCATCATGGCACTCGGTGCAGTGCTGCTCCAAGAAAGGAGTGACAGGCGGCAGCGGTGCGGCACTGGCCGTACTGCCGAGGATCAAAGAAACAAAGAAGCGTTGCATGGCTGAAACGAAAGAAAGCGCTGATTATTGGC
>NZ_JBIPNG010000250.1:0-9388 GCF_044373815.1 Prosthecobacter sp.
TTTCACCGAGGGCGGCAGCTTGTTTAATCTCGTGACGGCTCTGAATCAAAATCATTTTTCTTCTCGTGGACCAAGGGCCTTAGCAAGGAGCTTGGTACATTCGATCAATCAACTATTCGCATGAAGGTTCTTTGTGTATTCGGCACTCGCCCTGAGGCGATCAAGTTGGCTCCGGTGATTCGGGCGTTGAGAGAAACTCAAGGTATTGTGTGCCGGATTTGTTTCTCTGGACAGCATCGGGAGATGGGCTTGAAGGCGCTTGGTGCCTTCGATCTCAAGCCTGACGTTGTCCTTGATACGATGGTGCCTGGCCAGTCGCTCGCATCACTTACCGCACGCTTGCTGACATCGCTTGACGCTTTGTATGAGCAGGAAAATCCGGATTGGGTCGTTGTGCAGGGGGACACGACGACGGCGATGACCGGAGCGCTTGCCGCCTTCTACCGCCGCATTCGAATAGCTCATGTTGAAGCCGGCCTGCGAACGTTGGATCGTCTTTCGCCATTCCCTGAGGAAATCAATCGGGTGTTTATCAGCCGGATCACGGACCTTCATTTTCCCCCTACCGCAGCGGCGGCGGAAAATTTACGGAGAGAGGGCATTAGCGACGACATTAATATCGTGACAGGCAACACGGTTGTTGACTCTGTCTTGTGGATGAAAGGTAGACTACCATCAGAGCCGCCCGAGGGGCTTGATGTGGTCCTGGCGGAAGGAAGACGCCTGATTTTGGTGACCTGTCATCGAAGGGAATCCTTTGGAGAACCCATGGAGAACATTTGTGACGCGCTACTGGCCTTGGTGGAACGCTTTGATGATATTCAAATCTTGTTTCCGGTGCATCCCAATCCGATTGTTAAACAATTGGTTCTGGCAAAATTGGGGAGGCAGGAGCGCATTTCGCTGGTGGCACCGCTGGACTATCTGCCCTTGCTCTGGTGCATGAACAAGGCAGTTTTGATATTGACGGACTCAGGCGGAATTCAAGAGGAAGGACCTTCTTTTGGAAAACCCATCTTGATTTTGAGAACCACCACGGAGAGGCCAGAAGCCGTGACGGCAGGCTGCGCAGAACTTGTGGGAACAGATGCGCAAAAAATTCTTGAGCGAGCGTCGGTCTATCTGTTGAATATAGAGATCTGTCGTGATCTGGCAGGTCGTCCCAGCCCTTTCGGAGATGGGCGGGCAGGTGAGGTTATTTCAAGAGCCTTGTGTCATGCTTCAAAAGTCTTAGTTGATGCCCGCTGCGCAGAATGATTGTATCGAGAGGATAAAGCTCATGTCTCCCCCCCCCATCCAGTGGCCTGACGGAAAAAAATTCGCCTTCACCATTTTCGATGACACCGATGCTTCTACGGTGGCAAACTCGGCACCGGTCTATGCGCTGCTCCGAGATCTCGGCTTCCGCACGACGAAATCGGTCTGGGCGCTCGAGGCGACGGAGCCGCCGGTCGTCGTCGGGGGTGCTACTTGCGCGGAGGACGATTACCGCGCATGGGCCTTGCAGCTTCAGACCGAAGGATTCGAGATTGGTTTTCACAACGCTTGCTGCCATCACTCGAAGCGCGAGCGCACCTTGGCCGGGCTGCGGCGCTTCGAGGAGATTTTCGGCCATCCGCCGCGTTCGATGGCGAACCACACCGGCTGCCGCGAAAATTTGTACTGGGGGGCTGATCGAGTCACAGGATTACACCGTTTCATCTATCAAGCGGCGACGCTCGGACGCAAAAGCGGATTCAAAGGCCATGTCGAGGGCGACGAATACTTCTGGGGCGACATCTGCAAGGAACGCATCGCCTATGCGCGGAATTTTGTCTTTCCGGACATCAATACCCTCCGTGCCTGCCCATTGATGCCGTATCACGATCCTTTGCGACCGTGGGTTAACGAGTGGTACGCCTCGTCTGAGGGCGGCGTGCTCACATCATTCCTCGAAACGCTCTCTGAGGAGAACCAAGACCGCCTCGAAGCCGAGGGCGGCGCTTGTGTGATGTATGCACATCTCGGAAAGTTTTTCCGCAAGGATGGTGTTGTCAGCGCACGATTCCGTGAGCTGATGGAACGGCTTGCCGCAAAGAACGGCTGGTTTGTGCCGGTTTCCGCCGTGCTCGACCACATCGTCGCGCAGCGCGGCCATCACACCCTGACCGACTCCGAGCGCCGCCAGCTCGAGCGTCGCTGGCTCCTGCACAAATTCACACGAGGCGAGAGCTGATTGGGAAATACAATGAAGCTGCAGATCGTCCGCTACGAAGACCGCCACGCCGAGGCTGTGAAGCGCCTCAATGAGCGGCTCGCCGCCGCCGGGGAGACGTGGACCTTTCCTGAGCGCACTCAGAGCAGCTGGCTTCCTGACGCGCTCGGGGAGGACATCGTCGAGCACTATTACGTCGCCGAAGAAGGCGATGAAGTGCGCGGTGGCTACATCTTGAAATGGCAGCCGTTCTGGATCGAAGGCCGTACCGAGCGCATCTGCACGCTCTACCTCCCGCTCTCCGAAGGCATCATCGATCAGCGTTACAAGCTCCTCGGTCTCAACCTCATCCGCGACGCGCTCACGCGAAACCCGCTCGCGTTTTGCCTCGGTATGGGCGGCGCGGCGCGGCCGCTGCCACAGACGTTGAAAATGTTGGGCTGGCAGGTGCACGATGTGCCATTCCTTTTCATGCCCCTGCGCGCCGGACGTTTCCTCACCAATCTGCAACCGCTGCAAACCAAGTCGTGGAAACGCATAGCTGCGCGCGTGGCATCACTCACTGGAGTCGCGGCCATCGGACTCGCGCTGGTGAAAAGGTGGCGTCGGGCTCCGGGTGGTGTGCGACGCGCCACGACGATGGAAGTGGTCGAGTTGTTTGGAGATTGGGCCGATGAGCTGTGGCAGGAAGCGCGATCAAACTACTCGCTGTGTGCCAACCGAGCGCGCGCGAATCAGAACCGCATCTACCGAGGCAGTGGAGGTGAAAACATCCGCGTGCTCGTGCGGAGTGAAGGAAAACCCGTCGGCTGGTTTGTAGCCCGCAGCCGAGCAATGAGTGGGCATAAATACTTTGGCAACATGCGCGTTGGCTCGCTCATCGATGTGCTCGCGCGCCCGGGTCACGAGATACACGTCGCCTGGGCCGCGCGCCAGTTTCTCAATGCGCGCGGCTCGGACATCATCGTCTGCAATTTGCAGCATAAGGCATGGCGCGATGCTATCCTGAGTGCCGGTTTCTTCAAGGGCCCGAGCAACTTTGCCCTTGCCTCATCGCCCAAACTCAGCGCGCAGCTGCAACCGTATGCGGAGCGCATCGAGCACGCCCAGTTCATGCGCGGTGATGGCGAGGGCCCGACGCATCTTTGACCACGCTTTCTCGATCATCAGCCATGCCCGTGCCGCCTCCAGACGTTGCAAAATTATTCACCACATTTGATGGAAGCTCCGCCGCGTATCAATCGCTCTCGCGCACGCTAGGCACCGCGACTGCGGAGTGGCCTGAGCTGCGTGTCGCCGTGCTTTCCACCTGCACGGCAGAAGTGTTGCAACCGTTCTTCATTGTTGAGGGCGCACGGCGCGGCCTGCGGCTCAAGCTGTGGTTCGGACCGTTTGGCCAGATTGAGCAGCAGGTGTTGGATCCACAAAGCGCGCTCTTTGCCTTTAAGCCCGATATCGTCTGGGTTTTCGCACGCCTTGAAGACTGGGCTGAGCGCGAGTTGCTGCAATTCGCGGCGCTCGATGAAGCTGCGCGCGCCGAGTTGCGCGACGCCATCATCAAACGCATCACCGCGGTCACCGAAGCCGCTCGGCGAAACACATGCGCGAGCTTGCTGTGGTGCAACTTCGCCCCGCCGCGCCTGCCTGGCGTGATGAGCGCGCCGGGTTTGTTCGATGCACGGTCGCTGAGTGCTTTTTGCAATGCGCTCAATGAGGAGATGAGCCGCGCCATTGCACTCGTCGCGGGCGCCTGGACATTCGACCTCGCACGCTCGATTTCGCAATGCGGTGCGAGCCGCTGGACCGACTCGCGCATGGCATTGCTCGCGCGCATCCCGTTTTCCGCCGATGCGCTCATCGCCCTTTCCCGAGCTCTGACACGAGTGCTGCGCGCATTACTAATGCCGCCGCGTAAATGTCTCGTGCTCGACCTCGACAACACGCTCTGGGGTGGCGTGGTCGGTGAGGTGGGCGCTGCCGGAGTCAAGCTGGGCGACAGCTTTCCGGGCAACGCTTACGTCGCTCTTCAAAAGGCCGCGCTCGCCCTGCGGAATCGCGGCATTCTTCTTTCCATTGCAAGCAAGAACAACGAAGCCGAGGCGCTCGAAGCTCTCGCGCACCCCGACGGCATTCTGCGGCCCGGCGATTTCGCAGCGATGGAAATTCACTGGGAGGACAAGGCCACGAGCCTGCGCCGCATCGCCAGCAAGCTGAACATAGGGACGGACGCGCTCGCGTTCTTCGACGACAGCGCAACCGAGCGCGAATGGGTGCGCGCGCAAATGCCCGAGGTCGGTGTGATCGAGGTGCCGGCATCGCCTGCGGACTACGCCGCGGCTCTCGAAGACTCCGAGATGTTCGACGCGCCGCTCATCACAGCGGACGATTTGCGCCGAGCCGAGATGTATCAGCAGCAGGAGCAGCGCCGTGCGTTGCAGCAGACGAGCGGCAGCGTTGACGATTTCCTGATGAGCCTCGACATGAAAGTTCAGGTCGGCCCGGTGAATGCGGAAACGATGGAGCGCGTGGCGCAGTTGATCGCGAAGACGAATCAATTCAACCTCACCACACGCCGCTACACGCACGCAGAGCTGTCTTCGATGATTGATGCGGGCGCGGTCGCGCTGTGGATGCGCGTGACGGATCGCTTCGGCGACAACGGTCTCACCGGCGCGATCATCGCCCTGCCGGAAGGCGACACGGGCCGGTGGCGCATCGATACACTGGTGCTAAGCTGCCGAATCATCGGCAGAAACATCGAGACAGGGTTGCTGGGCGTGCTCTGCCGTGAAGTCGCCAAACGCGGCGCGAACACTTTGATAGGCGAGTATCTGCCGACTGCGAAGAATGACCTGGTGAAGGATTTTTATTCGCGGCACTTGTTCACCGCCGATGATCCGGATGGCCGGTTGTGGCGCAGATCGCTCTTGCCGCTCGACAGTTTCACGATTCCCGGTTACCTGCATCTCACTTATGCCGAATGACACCATCGAAATAAAATTGCGCCGCGTTTTTTCGCAGGTGCTTGGCCTGTCCGAGGAAACCGTGGATGACGCCACCGCGCCCGACAACACAGCGCAATGGGACTCGCTCGCGCACCTGCGCCTCGTGATGGCCGTCGAGGAAGAGTTTGGCATCACGATTCCCGCCGAGCAGATCATGGACATGATTTCCTTCAAGATCGCGCGGCTGATGGTCGAGGAGCAGGCTGCTTCCTAGTGAATGAGTGCGACATTCCACGCCGGGCAAATATTCACCGAACGCTTCACGCTCGATGCGGAGGTCGTGCGTCGCTTTGCGGAATTCTCCGGCGACACGAACCCGCTGCACGTCGATGCCGGCGCGGCGCGCGAGTATGGATTTCCTCACGCGGTGGCGCATGGTGCAATCCAGGTCGCCTATCTCTCGAAGCTGATAGGCATGGTCGTGCCAGGGCCTGGTGCACTGTGGACCGGCCACCGCATCGAGTGGCTGCGGCCCGTCTTCGTCGGCGATCAGATCGAACTTCGCGTCGAAGTGAAGTCGTGGTCTGAGGGGGCGAGCCTGCTGCAGTTGAATTTCAGTGCGCTGAATGTGAAAGGAGATCTCGTCATGAATGGAGAAGCAGAAGTGAAAGTCGGACATAAACTTGCAGCAGTGCGGCAGACAGACGCCGGGCAAACTCGTGTATCGCTCGTGACCGGAGCGTCGCGCGGAATCGGTGCCGAGATCGCCCGGACACTCGCCAGTCGCGGACCGGTTGCGTTACATTATCACACGAATGCCGCCGCCGCCAAGGCTGTGGCCGGTGAGATTCGCGCGGCTGGAGGCGAGGCGGAAACTTTCGCCGCTGATCTTTCGCAGGCCGGTGCCTGCACGACACTCGTGCGCGATGTCGCTGGAAAGTTCGGCCGCCTCGACATCGTGGTACACGCCGCGACGACACCCATCATGACGGCCACGCTTGCGCAGACGACGGCGTCGCAGTGCGCCGCGTTCTGGCAGATCAATGTCGTCGCAGCGCTTGAACTTCTCCAGGCGGCCACGCCTTTGATGGTTGGCGGAAAATTTGGCCGCGTCATTTTTATGGGCACCTCGTATCTGTTCGGCGTGCCACCGGCTGGAATGGCCGCCTACATTTCTGCGAAACAGGCGCTCTGGGGCATCACACGTTCCGCATCGCTCGACTTAGCGCCGCAGGGGATCACCGTGAACATGGTGTCGCCCTCGATGACGATCACCGATCTCAGCGCGCATGTACCGCAACGGATCAAGGAAGTCGAGGCGATGAAAAATCCCTGCCGCCGCCTCGCCACCCCCGCGGATTCCGCCGCCGCTGTCGCGTGGCTCGCTTCAGATGCGGCAGCGTTCATCAACGGGATCAATTTGCCTGTGACCGGCGGTCCGGTGGTTTGATCCTCTGCGGAATTTCAACTCCGCTTGCGCGCGAGGATCGCGATTACCCCAGCAAAATGTGAAACACCGGGGATGAGGAGCAGGCATTGATCCAGCCAGCTAAAAATGCGTGCCGTCCAGTGACCCCAAGAGTCAGGAAACAGCCGTCTCAACCGTGCAATAAGATAAAAATGGCGCTGATCCTCGATAACAAATCGTTTCCCAATATGCCTAACCTCTTTTGCACTGAGTTGCCGTTCGTCAGGACTCACGTCTTTTTCGACCGCCGATCGATCACGCAGCCACTGAAGTGTCTGTGAGTATGCGACAGGTTCCAGAAACGCGACGCGACCGCCTGGACATAGAAGCCGCTCAAGCGCATTGAGCGCGTCATCAAGAGGCATATGATGAACGACCGACATAGCGAGGACGGCATCGAATGCCCCGTTCGTCAGGTTCACACTAGCACCATCAGCAACTATGAACTTCACGTTGTCGGAGACACCCTCTAACTGCGCCCTCTCCCGCGCGACTTCGATCAATTCGGGTGAAACATCAAGACCCGTGACACGGTAACCGAGACGTCCCAGGCGGCAGGCCATCTCACCGCTGCCGCAACCGAAGTCGCAAATGTGTCTGGGTTTGTGCAGGGTTAGAAAATGAATCACGCACTCGGTGTAGCGCGTGCGCCAGCGTGTACATGTCTGGTAGCGATCCACGAGGTCCTGCGGAGTGGGGGACAGGTTTTTCCGTTCACGCTGGGCAATAGAGACATGGTAGGCCATCTCGTTCTCCAGTCGTTGTTCGTTAGTGGTGGACATAATTCAGGGGGGGGGCAAAACAATTGATCAGTGGAACCTCAAGTCATCCGTGGAATATTCGATCTAGTATTTCTGTTGCCTTCCTTGTATCAACTTCGCAATGATAAATGTGGATAATAAGCGAATTCGTTGTTTCGATGCCCTGAGATTTTTTGCGGCCGTCATCGTGCTGGTGAATCATGCGAGCTGGTTTTTCCCCACTCGTCTTAGTTGGATCTTGCGCAATTGGGGAATCTGCAACGCAAAGTCAGCCGTGGCTTTTTTCTTCGTGCTAAGCGGGCTGGTGCTGCACCAAAGCTGGCTAGGTGCCGTGCCAACAGGAGGATCTGTCGGCCGATTTCTGGCGCGTCGCTGGTTCCGGATATATCCGTTGTATTACGTGTCCTTGATCCTGGGCGCGGCGGCTCTGTGCCTGCCTTTGGACACGGTTGCCGCTCTGCGGACCGAGGTCACAGCCGCGCCGGTCGTTCTGGCGCACAATCATTGGGATGTGGCGCAGTGGATTAACCATCTGATGTTGATCACTCCGGGGCTTGACTTTGATTTCATCAATCCACCGATCTGGACCCTGGCGGCTGAAATGCGCATTGCGCTGGTTTTTCCAGTCCTGTCGTTCGTTGTGTCCAGGCTTTCGATGGTGGGGGGAGGGGCGTTGCTGGGTATCTCGTTTGCAGCAGCGCCATCAGTGGGAGCGATGACTGTGCCAACGATCGCATTGATCCCGCTCTTTTTCGCCGGCGCGTGGCTGGCCCAGCATCGGCGACAGTTACCGCACTTGCCGCAAGCCGGCTGGTTGGTCGTCATAGCGGTGGGAGTTGTGGTATATGCGCTCGCTCCTTGGCTTTGCCCCCCGAGCAGCATTCTGCATCTGTATGTGACGGGGGGGAGTAGTTTGCTCATTCTTTTGGCCGTTGAGAATTTTCAGGCAGCGAGACATTTTCTTGAGACGCGGATACCAGTGGTATTCAACGACATCGCATACGGAATCTACGTTCTCCACTTTCCATTGCTGCTAGGTATTGCATATGGGTTCAACGCAGCCGGCCTTCCTGCTTGGCTGTTCGTTCCCATCTGTGCGTTACTCACGTTCATCGTTGCCGTGATTTTCAATCGTCTGGTCGAGATGCCAGTGATTGCCCTGGGCCGAAGGCTGACACGTAGCCAATCCGCTAGTATTTAATGGTCTTGAATCGCGAATTGGCTGGGAATCAAAATTGTCGGATGCATCCATGGAATGCTCATGTAACATGACAGATGCAATCGCTAGGCCGAGTCTTTTTACCCCAATATCTTCATGAGCGCATGCAGGTGGATCGTTACCCCATCCTGCGCTTTATCCGCGACGAAGCGATTCCCCTCATGAAGCCGGGGGTGAAAGTGCTGGATGCCGGTTCCGGCCGGCTTCCCGAGCAGACGCTGCGAGCGGAGATCTTGGCCACTGGCGCGGAACTGCACACGCTGGATTTCTGTGCTGGCGAGGGAGTGGACTTTGTGGGCGATGTCTCCGCCATGCCATTTGGGGACGAATGCTACGATATTGTGCTCTCTACGCAGGTGCTGGAGCATGTGAAGGATCCTGCCGGGGTCTGCGCTGAGATGGCCCGCGTCCTGAAACCGGGCGGACATTTGTTCCTAACGACACCGCAATCCTCCCCGATTCACAATGAGCCGTGGAACTTCTTCAATTTCACGCACTACGGGCTGGAACTCCTGTTTCAGAATGCCGGACTCTCTGTGGTGAAGAAAGATCCGCAGGGCGGTCATTTTGCATTGCTTGCCTTCATGCTGCATTGGACCGTGCGAGTCTTCGAACGGAAAAAAATGTCCCCGCTCCTGAAAGTGCCGCTCATGCTGGCCTCCAAATTCCTATTTGGTTTTGTAACCAAAATCATTCTGCTCTGGTTGGACTCATGGGACAAGGAACCGACCAATACGCTAGGATGGAACTTTCACGGGCAAAAGCCTAAAGTAGAGTGATATTGCTCACTTTGTTCTCCAG
>NZ_JBIPNG010000251.1:0-9384 GCF_044373815.1 Prosthecobacter sp.
GGGAATGTTCGCATAACCGCCCGCGATCTTATCGGCAAGCGGCAGCGCCTCACTAAACAATGTATCAGCATCGGGCATGGGCGATGTCTGCCACGGGATGCATGGTTCGGCAATCGCCGGGATGCACCGATCGTATCCGCGCTGGGTTGACGATTTTCCGCGTAACCAGTAGGTGCGGGTATGAACAACTTAGTGGCGATACTCAGTGACATCCATGGCAATGCCCATGCCCTACACGCTGTGCTGCAAGACATGGCGGCGCAAGGAATCCACGAAAGCGTGTGTCTCGGCGACGTGGTCGGCTATGGCGGCAGCCCCGGCGACTGCATTGATCTTCTCTTGGAGCACGGCATTCCCTGTGTGCAGGGCAATCACGATGCGATGGTGACCACCGGTGCCGGACTGGATGACGTGAAGGACGCCACGCTTCAGTCCATCGAGTGGACACGGGGCGTGCTGACTCCGGGGCAGAGAGACTGGTTGACGGCGCTGCCCATGACGATGCAGGCCGAAGACTACGAGGCTGTGCATGCCTCCCTGCATCATCCTGCCGACTGGGATTATGTGCTGAGGGCGGACGCTGCCGCGCTGAGTTTTCCGCATCAGACAAGACCGGTCTGCTTCATTGGACATACGCACTCGCCTGCATTCTGGGTGGAGGGTGATGAACTTGGCGTGGACATCACTTCGATTGAAACTTTGAAGCCAAACCGAAAGTGCCTCGTGAATGTGGGAGCCGTCGGTCAGCCGCGTGATCGCGACGAACGTGCATGCTACGCCATCTATAGTCGCGATACTCAGGACATCCTGTGGCGACGCGTGCCCTATGACATTGCAGGTGCGCAGCAGGCGATCATCCAAGCCGGCTTACCAGCCTACTTTGCGCAACGGCTTGAACTGGGGAGATGAGCAATGCATTCCCCGACTTCAGCCAGCCCACCTTTCAATCAGCCCGGCTGAAACCCAATCCTCCTCCGGCTCTTCCCCTTCTCCCCTGAGTGCTCCGCCTTCGCCTTCCTCACCTTGGCAATCTCCCGCTCCAACATCCCCTGCCTAACCTGCCACTTCGCTGGGTCTGCATCCGTGCTCCCTGCATGAATCGCGTTCACGCACACGTTCAGGATGTCCCCACCACTGAGGCCGCGTTTCAAAAGACGCTGCCAGATGTGGTGGTGTCGAATTTATGCCTTGGCGGGATGAGACCACGTGGCAAAAGCATGACAACCGCAAATGATGATTCCTAGATGCCATTGCGTGTTCAGTGGGTGGCGTATGCTGCTCTTGCCATGAATACAGAACAACCTCCCCAATTGGCTTACAAACTGAAGGACGCGGCAACACTGCTTGGAGTTTCAACCGTCTCAATGCGCCGTGCTATTCAACGTGGACTGATTCGACCATCACGAGCCTTTCGCCATGTTCTCATCAGCGCAGACGAATTGAATCGGTTCCTAAAATCCACATCGGCAATCGAATAGCGGCAACAAACATCACTTTTTGGGTTTTGCCTTCTTGAGGGCTTGTGCATTCTCGGCTAGCGCATCATCAAACAGCACCCTGATGAACTCGGCTTTGTTGGCGTAGCCCTTCTGCGCAGCAAGTTTGGCAAGAGCATCATCTTTCTCGGCACTGATATAGGCTCCTGCCAGCTTTGTTCCGGGTTGTCTTTGATTCGGCATATTTGGGGAAACAGTTCAAGGGTGCTTATCACCTGCAACAGCAATGAATCTGCCACACCCCAACCGCACCGAAAGGGGATTCTCAGTGAAGAAAAGTTTGAGCTGCTTGAGAGGAAAGTGAGGCTATGAACGACTCGCTGGCGGACTGACTTCAAACCTGCTGCTGTCGAAACGTCTCGTTGAGCATGATGTCTGTTAGCTAAAAGAAAAGCCCCTCTGGTGAGAGAAGCTTTTCCGTTCCGCCTGCTGCAGCTTGATCCTTTGGGAATCAGGTGCAGCTAGGCGGAGAGCCCGACATGATTGTCGAGCAGGCCGTGGAGGGCTTCTGTGCGGCGGGGGAGTTCGGAGAGGTTGCCCTTCAGCGTTTCGGTGAACGCATTGAAGAGGCTCCAGACGTTCCGAGGCTGAAACGCTTCATGACGTGGCTGACGCCATTCATGCAACACCAGCGGGATGTGCCGGTTGGGACAAACGCCGACATCGAGAGCACGAACCACGAGATCGTGGGCCGTGCGGTCGTCTAGGTTGGTGAGTTTGTAGCTGGCGATGCGGCTGTCCTGATGGTGCCAGCGCTCCATCAGCCTGCCCACGGCGCTCTGAACGAGGCCGGGCAGATCACGCAAGATGAACCGGGTGTGCTTGCGGGCGAGTTTGACCTCCCCGTAAAACGCGAGATTGTCGCAGCAAAACACGGATGATCCTGCCACAATGCCAGCGGGGAATGTCTTGTCGTGGCTGTTGCGCAGTCCGAGCACCCAGCAGTAATCCTTGTCGTTCTCACGACGCTGGATTTCCATGAGGCCGAAGTAGCGCATGCCGTCGTGTGTGAGGCTGTGCGCCTGAGTTCCGACGCTCAGGCCGTTGCTTCGAAGGGTGAATTCCACTTGTTTCACCAGTTCGATGTGAGGAATGGGACTCCAGCTTTCCGTGGGATGCGGAGTGGGAACGGCGATGATTTCCTTCCGTTCAGCGGCACGAGCGCCGCAGTGGAGGATGAGGTTGGGACGGGGGCGTTGAGTAAACGTGGGGGCTTCGAGTTCGAGATGAGCAATCATAGAGATGGTTTCTTTCGTTGTTTGAGGGGGGAACAAGGCGGGCCGGGGCATCTGGTGGATGCGCCGGCCCGTGCCTTGTGATTGTGGGTTGATGCTAGATGCGGACGCCCTGCAAGCTGCGCAGAGTTTGACGCACGGTTTGGATCTCCTTTTCGCTGGCCTTCTGCTCGCGCATGGACTGGCGGATGTGATCCCCGAGCCTGGTCAGGCCGTTGATGGTTTCACGGAATCCGGTCTTGATCGCCTCGATCTGCACGAGGGCGGCTTCCAGTGAGGATTTGGCTTCCTCTTTACTGGTTGCTGTCTGAGCACTTGGAGTGCTGGAGCCGTTGGCTCCTGCGGTTCTGTTTTGTCCGAGGGTGGGTGTGTTGGTTTGCATGGGTGGTGGTGTGGGTTGTTCCGCTTGTGGCGGAGGATTGTTACTGGGTGTGGGGGCCGCCGTTGCCGGCGGCGGGGATGCGGCGGCATTGGGACCGCCATTCATGCGCAGGGGCATGATGATCATCTGCCGCCCGGCCAGGCTGAACCTGAGAGGCGACATGGAGTCGATGATTTCGATGCGTGTGAGACCAAAGCGCAGCGCCTTGAGCAGAGTGCGGCGGTCGAGGAAGATCGTAGCATCAGGGCCGGTGGCACCGGCTTCTTGGATGTCGATCTTTGTCCATGCCAACTCCGGCCGGGATCTGCCCAGCAAGCGGAATGCATTGCCGTTCACTTCAAGGCCGATGGTGTGATGCTTATCCTCCCCGAGTGGCAGGCGTTGCACCGCCACCATCACTTCATCCACGGCCTCCGGGTTGATGGAGATCGTGGTTTGGTAGGAAGCAGGGCTGGGTAGCACCGTTTTCCATTGGGGGAATTGGCTGTCGATGCTCTGTGACTGAAAGCGCCAGTGGTCGCTGGCGATTTCAAAACAAGGCGGTCCATCGTCTTTGGCTGGCATGGCCCGGAGCTTCCATTCGCCATCCTGCTGAAAGCCTTTCCAGCCGAGGAACTTGTGTTCCGGGATGAGAATGGATTCCTTCAACGGGAGCGAAAAGCTGTTCGAGCTGAACAGGTGATGACCATCCGTGCCAACAACGTAGTGAGCGTTCTCGTCGCGGACATCAATGAACGCTCCGTTAAGAACGAGGCGGGTGGGATCGGTGCTGGCGCATTCAAGCGCCTCATGGATGGAGGAGCGCAGTGCTTCATCAATGGCGATGCTGGTTCCTTGAACCTCCGGCTGAAGAGGGAACTCTTCGGGCGGGGCGGATTCGCAGTGATGTTCGGCGCTCTGGCCGCCCACTGGAAAACGAATGGAGATGGCGTTTTTGCTGATGGGGACGAGTTCGATGAGATCGGCGCTGCCGCAGCTTTTGGCGATGTTGTTCAAATCGCTGAACGGAACCAGCAGAGCGGCAGGTTCGGCCTGGCCTCGATGATTCATCGAGTAGGTGGCGGTGCGGTCCAGATCTGTGACCGTGAGGTCGATGAGTCCAGAGTCGTGACGACGCACACGGACTTGGCCGAGAACGGCAAGGGTGATGCGTTTGGGAATGACCTTGCCGAGACCCGCGAGTGCGGTCCTCAGTTCGGCGACAGGAAGTGAGATGGTTTGCATGGGTATGGATGTGTATTGGGTTGAAGTGGATATGAGAAAGCCGTGGACACTTCTGTTGGCGAAGCGGCCACGGCCCGGTGGAGGGCTGTGGTTGGTTATTTGCTGAATCGTCGGAAGGCGACGAATGCGGCGACGATGAGAACTGCCAGCAGGAGCCAGTGGTAGCTGACGACCACGAGGCAGAACCCGGTGATCGCCAATAATACGATGGCCTGCAGACATTGAGTCCAGGTGGGCATGGTGAGGAATGATGGGTTGCGAGCGTTGTCGCTCAGGATTTGTCATGCTTTGACAAGGCACCGAGAACCTGCACCACGGCGAAGCAGACCAGGCAGATGCCAATGGTCTTCAAGCCATCGCCGATGGGCGTGTAGTCAGGCGGGACCTCGGCACAGCCGGAGAGGAGCAGGAAGGGCATGAGGAGGCGGTTCATGGGCATGTGCTGACCTCCTTGGGTGGAGGTTGTCCTGCCCCGCTGCTGATGACTGTCTTGCCGATCTGAGGTGGCATCAGAATGATGACCTCATGGTGGATGGTCTGCTGTGGTGGTGGCGTTCCATCCAAAGAGGGCTTCTTGTGGCAGGCGACCAGCGTGGCAAAAATCACGCTGGTCAGCATCGGGTGAAACAGGGAATGAGTTGAGAAGTGCTTCATGGGTAAGGGTGTATGGGTTAAAACGCCGACAGCCCACGCACCCGGTGAAGGGCAGGTGGGCTGTCGGGCGTAGGGTTGAGTGGTGGGGGTTAAGCGGCAGCTTTGAACTTTAGCTGCCGGGTGGTGCAGTCGGTGCGCTGGATGTCATCGCGCCGTCCTAGATACACAGGCTGATAAACACAGCCGCTTTCTGGGAAGGCGTAGAGGTAGCGCACCTCCACGATGTCTCCTTGGGAGGGGACCACGTGGTTTGGCGGGATGGTGACATTCCCGGCTGGGACCGGTTGTTCATCCCGCAGCAGAGCGAGACTCACGCTGCGTTGTTCATTGATCTGGCTCACCAGAAAGGAGGCCGTCTCGTAGAACTTGAGCTTGAGCGCAGGGCCGCCACTGGCTGGGCGACCTGGGGTGTATAAGGCATCAAGACGCTTGAAAACGACGCCTTCAGCTTTGCCGGACTTGAGCTTTTCCAGCATCGCCTTCTTCGTTTCCGTGAGGATAGTTGTGGCGGCGGTGCTGATGCAGTCGTCCCCTGACGGGACGATGTTGTTCAATGCCACTAAGCGCATTCGGTAGGGCTGGGATCTGAGATCAGTACCATCGAGTTCGAGCAGGTCGAAAGCGATGAACTTCTCGCCGACACACTCGCCATCGAGAATGAGCTGGCTGTTGAGCGCTTCAACGGCTTTGGTGATGGACTGCGGTAATGAGACGATCAAACCTGAGCGGTTGATGCCATCGGTGCCTTGGTGGTTGCAGCGAATGAGCAGGCGCCGGCCATCGAACTTCTCCTGCATGACCCACTGGGGATCACACGCGAGTGATACGGCCTCGTCCTGATCAATGGGATTGAGCAACTGTGGCAGGATGTCGGTGGCCTGCTGCGCTTTGTCGCTGTGCTGGTACGGTGTGCCGGATTCACCAGGGGTGTAGCCCTTGCCGGTCTTTTCGCGCACCAGTTTGTCGAAGATGCTCTTCGCCTTGGGGTAGTCCACAGGGGACTGGGTTTTGGTTCCGGTGGTGAGCGCGGAACCGCGTCGCCCGTAGGCGAAGTGAACGACGTAGCCGCCGTCATTGGGTTGAATGGCCGCCTGATAAATTTTGTCAGACGAGCCTTCACGGAAGTAGAGCGTGATGTGCTCCATGGGGTGGGTTCTCCTTTCGGTTGGGTGTTGTGGGTGAAACAAAAAGAGCCGCCCACGGGATGTGGACGGCTCTCTTTGGGAAAGAGTTTTGTGATTGCTTGAGGTCAGTTAATGTTGGTCGGGCGTTTCAAATAATCGTCGATGATCAATTGGTCTATGGCACGAAATATTGGGGGAGAAGGTTGCTTTACTGGGGAAGGAACCGAGGCTGACTTTGATCCAGAATCACCTTGTGATTTGCCAAGTGACCATAATTCGAAGGAATCATTGACGGTCCTTGGATCTGAATTAGGCAGTTGGGAATCTTGCGCTTTTTGGTATTGAAATGGTCGCCCATAGCCATCAACAAACATCCATCCATGAGAGCCTTGCATGACCATTAATGGTAAGATGGGCACTAATGCGTTTTTCTGTTCTTGTGGATCCAGTAATCCATCTGAGGCGGCGTATCCCTGATCGCCAAGCTTTATGTAAGACATGCCATCTCCAGTTAGGGCTTGATAGAGCATCATTGCAGCATCCTCTGGAACATTTTGTACGCCCGAATATACTCCGAAATGTGATATGCTGGAAGGTTCAGGATACTCACCAAAAATTACTCGATACCGCTCAAGACCGAGGCGTATAGTCTCCATCGAAGACTCTGTTAATTTGCGTCTGGCAGCATCGTCAGCTTCATTTGAACCGCCTGAGATCAATAGTGCAAGGAGCACCAATGGACCCACGATATAGATGAAGCCGATGAAGAGGCTCATATCAGAAGCATTTGCTTTCTTTTGAACCTCTGGGCTTGGCAAAATTGATTGAGAGTCAATTGCCGCAGAACCCCTTGACTGCATTTCACAGTTTCTACTGGAGTTCTCCATCAGAGCGATGCCGCAGTGCGGACATTTAGGTGCCGTTGTGGAGACGGTTCCATTACACTCCGGGCAATTAATTAGCGCCATATATTTCGGTGTGTGAATTTATCATTTATTTCTAATAATGAATCACTCTTAGAACGACTTGCATGAGCAGGGAGTGAGTGGGCGGAGTTTGTAAATATCGGTAGGCACTGAGTTATCCTGAGGCGATCCTCAACGTTCCCAGGGCGGATTGATGGGGATCGGGTGACCACCAGTCCTGCGCATTCCTGGCAAATAGCCCATTTCGCACTGCTTTGGGAATGCAATGCTAAAGCCCAGCATCACAAGGCACGTTAGCACCCACCCAACGACCTCCCCTATAGGTGAACCTTTTTTTGCAGGTTGTTGTGATTCTGGCGAGCATGTTTCAAGATTTGCATGTTTCAGAATTTGGCCGTCTTCTTTGGGAAAAAATGGCTCGGTGGTGCCAGTCAAAGCGGCTGTGTTGGGTGGCTTTCGGTCGCTGGGGGACTCGGCTTGAACTTGAACAGTTGGTGCGCTTCTAACGAGCCAGCCGCAATGAGGGCATGCAGCCGCTTTAGATGAAACGACGCCATTGCATTCAGGGCAGTTGATCAAGGCCATGGTTGTTCTCTTGTGAGTAAGATTGCGGCACCTCCAATGAGGAGGTGCGCATATTTGTACACTACCGATGGGTGAGTGTAAAGGAAACAGCTCGCCTCCTATGCTTGTGGTCGAATGGAAAGCCCGACCCTCAAACGCCTTCTGGCGAGATTGAAGCAGTTGCGAACGCAACTGGGGCTGACGCAGGAGGAATTCGCGGACAAATACGGTTTGTCGTACAAGTATTATCAGGCGGTTGAGGCAGGCAGGAAAAAGGATCTCCGCTTGTCCACCTTGGATCGTCTTGCTGCTATCCACGGTTTGGAGGCATGGCAATTGCTGCTCCCAATTCAAATCAAGCCTCCGGCTAAAGCAGGTCGTGCTCGCAAGGTGTTGAAAACCAAGGATGTCAGAAAATGAAAGCGGCTCCGGTGGGCATTCCCGGAGCCGCTGTTGTGCTCAGTGCCATTTTTTGCACTCGTTGAAGAACTCGCAACTGCCGCACTGCAGGCCAGGTGCGGGTACGAAGTCCTCCATCTCCAGTCCTCGCACGTAGGAGTGGATCATCCGCAGGAGCTTGTCCTGCTGCTCCTGGGTGGCTGGCCCGCTGCGGGTGACAACCAGCTTGGGCGTTTTGAGCCGCACCAGATGATGCAGTTCAATGCCGCTCTCCTGCCGGTCGGTCGCTTCGCGGTAGAGCATGGCATACGAGGTCGTTTGCACTTCGGTGAAGTGCAGCACCTTCTCGCTGTCGGGTGTGCGGCTGGTCGTCTTGTAATCGACGATGCAGCCACCCTTTCGCACGAGATCCATGATGCCCACGAGTCTGGGCAGGCCATGCCGGGCAAGGTCCAGCTCGACCGAGACCTCCACACCTTCGGGCCGCTCATCCAACGGGATGGGCGTTTCACGCAGGTAGGTTTCAAGGAGGGCGAAGGCACCGGACTTGGTGCTTTCCTCTTCATCCCCCCAGTTGATCGGCTCATCCTCCTCGGCATTGGCCCAGGCCTGGTCAAACACAGTCCTGACCATCTCATCAAGCAGCGGGGCTTTGCGCCAGCGGGCAAGATTCCACTGCTGCAGGACTGCATGAACCACAGTGCCGATCCGCATGGCCGAAGAGGGCTTCTTCGGTTTGCCACTGAGGTAGCGGAAGTAGAACTTCAACCGGCACGACAACCATGTCCCCAAACGGGACGCGGAGATCGTTTCCAGCAGTTCGTCCTTGGTGCGGCCGACCTTGGTAACTGACTCCTGATCGGGGGATGCGATCATGACGTGAGCCCTCCAATTACCGGTTTCGAAGCAGCACGGTAGAGGGCAGGGGAGCCCGCTGTTTCCGCGCTGGGATGACCATTTCCATTGCTGCGCGGCTTGCCGTTGCGCCGGGCACCAGCGTTGTATCGCTCGAACAGTTCGTCGATCAAACCGCTGGCCTGAAGTCGATCAAGCTGGCGGACGCCGGCACCGAACATTTCCAGCGCGATCTGTTCAACCTCGCTTTTGTCGATGTTCTTCTCTCGCACGACCTTTTCAATGAGGCCGCGTTGCTTGTCGCTGCAACGCCAGGCTCCAGTGCTGGAGCCGTTGGTGTGCCCGTTGCCGTTGGCATGTGGATGTCTTCTGCTATTGGTGGCGGGTGGGGCGGCACCGTTGGTGGCGCTGCCGTAGGTATGGGCATCGGGCATGAACCCGACTTCCTGGATGGACTGATCCACCGCATCCTGCAGGAGGCGGTAGAGCCTGCTGCTTTCCTGCTCGACCTGCGAGAGGTCGGTC
>NZ_JBIPNG010000252.1:0-9372 GCF_044373815.1 Prosthecobacter sp.
CACGAGCCCGGGGAAATCCTCCACGCGCTGCAGCAGGTAGGAGACCTTCTGGTTCGCATAGCGGTCGTCCTCTTGGGGGGTCTGGCTGCGCCGGCCAAAGAGGACATCCGCCTCGTCGAAGAAAAGAATCCAGTTCTTGTCCATGGCCTGGTCAAAGACACCGGCCAGATTCTTCTCCGTCTCACCGATGTATTTGGACACCACTTGCGAAAGATCCACGCGATAGACGTCCACATTCTGCGACTGACCCAACAGGCATGCGGTGAGTGTCTTGCCCGTGCCCGGCGGTCCATGAAACAGGACTTTGTAGCCGGGTGAAATCCGGCGCCCCAGCCCCCACTCCCCCAGCAGTTTGGCGCCGTGCTGCGCCCATGAGCGGATTTCCAGCACCTGTTCCATCGCGGCAGGTTCGAGAATGAGATCGTCCCAGGTCAGTTGTGTGTTGATGCGCCGCGCGGGAAAGTGCATGCTGAAATCTGGCTTCTGCTCCTCGCCGGTGATCATTAAGCGCAGAAAGGCCGGGGCGATGAGCAACGCCCTGCACTGCGGCGGATCATTCTCCGCCGCGCGTTGCAGGCACAGGATGTTTTCCCGGTAAAAGTAATGCTCAGGCTCAAACAGCGGCAGCAGCCGGAACCGCCGCGCGAGATCATTTCCTGCCAGGAGAAACAGCGCGGTCTCTGCCGTCGGCAAAAAGCCGCGATGGTTGGTCCCCTTCGCACCGCCGAATTCGGTGAGGTGTTCGCGCTCTGCCGTGCGATGCAGAAAAATATCGAGGATCTGCGGCGCGATGGATGGCGCCAGGGCCAAGGCCAGAAGCAGGCGCTCCTCCGGCCCCATGTTCAGGCGCAGAATGAGATCACCGTAGGCATGGGCTTTGGGCGCATACACGGGTGCAGCGGGGATGGGCGTCTGATCAGGGGGCGTGCCTTGAAAGTAAGCCTGGATCCAGACTTCGATGAACCTCTCCAGCCACGCCATCTCACGACCTGCCACGGTGGCAAAATCAAGGCGCTCTTGGGCGTGGGCGGAGGAAGGCGGGGGCGGGGTTTTCATGGCATTGTTTTTTCAGACCCAGTCGACATACAGCGGGTCGGGCATCCAAAGAGGTTTGATCACGGAAAAGCTCCAGGGCAATGAGGAAAAAAGAACATCGTAGCCACGGTGCTCGATGGTCAGTGTCCACCGCTTCTCCCCACGCGTGAGCTTGCCCTTTCGCCACAGGAAGGAGCCCCTGAAGCCATCGCGCGAGATATTCCCCACGCTCGGCCAGTTTTGAATGGCGCTCTGCAGCAGCGTATTCGCATGGGTCCGTTCCGCATCTGTCGAGTCGATCTCGCGCACCACGGGAGTGGCCGGGCTCAGACCGCATAGGAGCTTGTTCAGCACCAGCGCCTGCTCGGGCAGCGCTGCGCCCGCGGTCAGGAGCAACTGGAGCAGATGCACGCCGCGTTCTGCCGCTGCGTCATCCCGAAAAAGCCCGTCCACGAGCAGGCCATTCGCATCATGATATCGCGTGAAGAAAGGCGAGAGAAGGACCAGCCCCGCATTATCGATGTAAAAGACGTCATCCGACTCTAAAAAACGCGTGCTTGCGGATTGAGAACCCAAGGCGCCCTGTCCCGGCGCGGCCTGCTGAGTCTCGCCCAAGGCCAGCTTCAACTGCGGCATGAGCTGCGCGAGGATTTCTTCCTCCAGCCGATCCAGCGGCACGACACCAAGATCCACCACGAGGCGTTCCAGCTGATGCGTGACATCGGGTGGACACACTTCGGAAAAAACCGCTTCGACTGCGGGCAATAATTTCCCATGGGCAAGCCTGCTCAAGCGTTCCTGTACTTCGCGCGCCATGGCCTTGTCTGGCATGCTCAAGTCGAGGCGCATGGAGTTAATGACGTGCTGTTGCTGGGTGCTCATGGATGGATACCTTTCAGCCAGGTCAGAAGGTTGGCCGCGGGTTCAGCAGCGGTCCGGTTCACCGTCCAGTCCCCGTGCATTCGCAGGAAGTCAGCCTGAAGTGCTGATCCAGGCTCACACCAGAGGAAGTGGTTCAGCAGATGCGCACCGCATTGATTTTCTATGAGAGCTTCCACTTCGTCTTTGAATGCCTGGCTGAGCGGATTACCGGTCCAGTTCACGAGGACATGAGAGAGCACCAAGGTCTCTGAAGCTTGATCTGCTCCATCCGGAGGCACAAGCTGTCCATGCTCCAGCAGGTAGTAAAACTTGTCTGGTTCAAGGTCGCGTTCCTCGGAGCTGTCGGGTTGCAATAACAGCGCTGTTTTCGTTTCAAGACCGGACTCCCGCCATGGCTGCCCGCTGATTGCTGAAGACGCGGCGGCTGCAGCGCGCAGGTATCCGAACTCGGCAAGATGGCTCAGCAGGTTCTCCTTGTTGTGGATGGCCACGGCATCGCCGGGGAAAGATTCGCCAAAGCGGGCGAGCATGTGATCCAGCAACCGATGGCGTCTCTGCGCAAACTCCTGCGGTGACTCAGCGAGCTCTGCAAGCTGGCGGCGATAGGGATTGGCAAGGTCAGCGCGATAAGCTTCCGCACGCGAGAGCTCGTCCTCGCGGCTCAGCGGCAAATTCTCGTCATTGTAGCCTTGCAGAAGAGACAGGACTTCCGGCACTGCATAAACAGGCTCCACGAAGTAGGCCTGGGTTTGCGGCTGCACCGAAAACAGACTGGGAAGGTGGGACAGCTGCGCAAGGCAGTTCCGCATCAGTTGCTCGAAGGGCAGAAGATAGCCGCGCAACTGCTGCACCTGCGCACGCCGCAGCGGTGGGGCGGAAGCGGAAAGTTCCTCGGCCCCGAGGGAATAGTTCCTCGGAAAGCTCTGCTGCAGTGGGCAAAACTCCAGCATGTCCTGACACAGCCATGAGGAATCAGGCTGAGGCATCTTCCAGCCAGGCGCACGCAGGAGCCTGGAGGAAGGCGGAGCCTGGAGGAAGGCGGAGCCTGCCCCGCGGCATTGACCAGAGGCAGGAATTCATCCGCAATGGCGCCATGCATCAGCAGCGGCCCGGTCAAGATGTTGGCCAGACTGCAGCCGTCTTTTTGGCGATCGGCGATGGAGGCAAAGACGAGCGGTTTGCCGGTCAGCGGAGTTCCAGACGCCAGCTGGACGGTGAAGCGCTCCCCCAGATTCCGCTGCTGCAAGAGCAGCTCTTCCACGAGATGCCGCACCTTCTCTCCTTCCACGTCCGGAACTTCATGCAGGTGGAGCTGGATCAGATGATGCCCGTTCTCTCCGGCGGTGAAACTGACCTGGGAGAGCTGATGAAAGCGGTCGAGCAGCAGCTTCTGGTAGTCCGCCGCAGTGAGCGGAGCCATGGGCAGGATGTCCGGGGGCGAGAAGAAGGCTCCCTCATTCCATGCGATCCCACCGCGTTCATGCTGCAGCAGGCTGAGCACAGGCACACGCGCGCGATGAGCCAGCTCCGTGAGTGCGTAGCAGATGACCTCGACGATTTGCACACCGGGATCGTGAGCGTTGAAATCAGACCAGACTTTACCGCCAGCACCTGCATCGCCGGAAGGCGCACACCACTCGGCGCACCAGCTCAAGACTTCGTTTTTCAATTTGGAAAAGTCATCCGCGATGTCGCCGGACAACTCACGCGAAATGGCAGGGTGAGAACTCAAGGCGCGGCGGATGTGATGATGTTGTGCTGCTCCGCAGTGATGAGCATCGACCAAGCGGTGCTCGGACGAATCCAACCGTCCGCCTGAACTCCCTGCGTCGCGGGGCTGAAGGCGCAGGCATTCAGCGAGCGGACATAGGGGCGTGACTGGATGAAGTCCCTCAAGCCGGCCAGTTGAAACTCGAAGGTCGGCAGCAGCACGGTTTCCGGCTGGTAGATCCATGGGGAAATGAATTCGCGCAGCTCCTGATTGAGACGCTCTTGAGCCGTGCCCGGCGGCTGTGAACCGTCGAATGCCACCTCAAGCGTCAGTTGCAGCGTTTCATAGCGCGGATTGCACACCCGCAGCGTGACCGCTGGCGATGCACGCTGACGCAGCCATGCTTCCACCTGCGAGAGCATGGCTGCGGGCAGTCGCGGTGGACCTGCGGTGGGCGGCTGAGACAAGCGCGGCAGCACCACGATGAGCACGTGGCCCGCGGCCTGCATGGCATGTTCGGGTGAGTCACCACTGCCAGGATGGCGTGTGTGCGGTAGACAGCGAGCGTGAAAAATCTCAGGGAACTGCTGCAGCACGAGGTGTTCATAATCCCAGGCAGTCCAGGCCCGGCCCTTGTGCCGCAGGCGCTCGCTCACGCGAGTGAGGAACTGCGGCTCAGTCTCTGCCGCACGTCCGCCAAAAGAAGGCAATGGCTGAAGGATGGACTTCACTCGCGGATCAGGCGTTTGCAGCGCCTGGAGCGAGCCCGCCGGCAAGGAATCGGCGCACGGCGCAGTGGCGGAGTCGGCCATGCGCACAGCGATGCCCGCCTGTGGCAGGATCTGCAGCACCGAGGGAAAATACCCGGGACGACGAGCATGCACTCGGAGCCAGCAGAGGCCCTGAGGCATGAGCCGGCTCTGGTCATCCACCTCCGCAGGAATGGCCACCTGCACCAGGCCTGATGTCTGCAGGCCATGAGTCTGGTCTTTCAAAGTGTGGGATGCAGCTGTGCGCGGCTGCCAGCCATCACGGCACAAGACACTCCATTCCGGCGCGTCCGCCTCACTTTCTTTAAGAGCATCCGCCGCCTTGTCCTGCAGGACAAACAGTAGTGAAATCATCTGCGCAGCGGCCACCTTCGCCAGTCCCACATAAAGGGTCACGCCAGTCTCCACAGGTGACAGCAAGGGAGGAACAGTACCATTTTGCAACAGCAGGCGCTGTGTGAAGAAGGGCAGGATCTGGTAGCAGCAGTCTGACTGATGCTCAGCAGCAAACGAAACCGTGGCGGAAGCTTGGTAATTCAGCGTCACGGCTGACAGCGCGGGAGTCAACGGCGGATTGGCCTGCGGCAGAAGAGTGGGCGGCGTGGTCGCGGAATCTGACTGAGGCTGCGCGCGGAGCATCATCGTCTCGGCGTTTCGCAGGGCGATGTCGGTCACCACCTGAGGATACAGGGAATGACCGAAGGCATAACTGGGAGCCGTGAGTACGACACGGAGGCCGCCGTCGGCATTGGGCCGTGGCCTCTCTGCAGACTGCAAGGCTCCGCTGAAGCTGAGTCGTGTCACTTGAGCGATGACTTCATCCGGCGATGCCTGTGGTGCGCCATCAGGCACGGAATCATTCTGAGTGGAACGATTGAAGAGCTCATTGCCCGCGGTACCCGGCGGGCATGCCTCTCCGCAGTTCAAGAAGTCCACGGCCACCCGATAGGCCGCACGGCAGAACGGAGCCTTCAGTTCCGGGTTCATGCGCTGCAGCAGCTCTGCATAGGCGCTGTAGTAGCCGGCCAGTCCACCGGGATAGAGTGCGGGATCCAAAGGGAGGTTTTGCCAGTGGAGATCGAGCGTCAGTGACTCCAGCTTTTTGATAGCGATCTCAGGACAGGTGGCAACGAATGCCGCGCCTGCGACCGGGATGCAACCGAACGGCAGCATCGGCGTTCCGGGTGCGATGGGACCCATGCTGTTTGCGAGGCTGTTGGGCCGGGCCTGACTGACCTGCACCTCCAACGTCATGTCCGTCACTCGGGCGTTCCCCAGCAGCCAGAGCAAAGCGCCGTGGACGCTACCAGCGGGGGCGAGGCTCACCTGACATTGCGAAATTTTGAGCAGCGGCAGGCTTGGATGAATGGCGGCTTGAGACGAGCCGGGCGCGGGACTCACCCAAGGAGGATCTTCTGGCCGGAGCCTGACCACCAAGGTGGCCAGGAACTGGTGGGAAGTGCTTGGATCAAGAGTCACGGAGAGGTTCCCGTTTTGAGCCTTCGCGAACGGAACTACCCAGCCGGTGGCAGCGCTGTAAGCGCAATCAATGCCCGAGACTTCCAGCGGTCCTGCATTTCCCTGCGTGAGAGCGGGCGGGGCGACATCGCACTGAAAGCGGATCTTCAGCGTGACGGTGCGGTGACCACTCTCCAAATGCAGGCATGACGAAGCGATGGCAAAGCCTGACGCCGCAGCGGAATGGCAGGAACGCTGCAAAGCTCCCGCCATGGGCCAGGCCTCACCCGCCTGCGGATTGACCGTGGAAGCGTCAGCAGGCAAGGCACCCATGGTGCAAAGCTGGTCAATGTGACAACCTGAGAGATCCTGGGCCTGTGTTAGTGCATAGAGCGTCTGCCTGCCTGCCGGGGCTTTGGCCGTCAGCAGGGTGCCCGCAGGAAGCTGAAAGCGCTGTGCACCCGGCGCGGTGCCAAAGGCAACGCAGACAGAATCCGGCACGGGCGCAGCTGGCCTCTCCTCCAGAATCTCGCGGTAAAAGAGATTCAGGTGCTCATGTGTCAGGTGATTGAGCCGGGAGTGCGCGTGCTCTTTCAACTGCCGCAGGAAGGCCAGGAAGAGTGCAAAGTGGGGGGCCAGCTGCGAGGGAGAAGTCAGCAGCACTTTGAGACGCACGCGCGCTGCGTCCACCAGACGCTCTTCGGCCGCGTGTGCGGCCATGAGGATGCCTGCCATGTCTGCTTTCACCACTGCGCTGTCATGGGTCGGAGTGGAGGCGGCGCTGATTTTCCAAAGCACCGCGTCGAAGGAACTGAGATCGTTGTCGAGCTTGCAGGTGCCGCCGGATTCCAAGCGCCCGATTTCCCATAAACGTGCGGTTTGCAGCGCCGCGCTGAAGGTCAGATCTATGGCGGATGCAATGGCTGCCGCGAAGACATGCTCGTCCGTGCGGCATGAAAAAAAGCCGTGCCAGCGGTGGATGCGCTGGCATTGCTCATACAACAGCGAAAGCAGATTTCCCTCCGCCACAGCGCTGTGCTGCCAGGACTGGATCTGCTCATGCAAAGCGGCAGCCCTGATGTCCATGTTCTGCGCATCGATCATGGCGTACTGCACGATGGGCTCCGACTCAAAGAACGGCGACCAGTTGCCTTCGATCCGATTTTCCCGGTTGAAGAAACGGACCGTCTGGCTGAATCGCGCCGCCCATACGAGCAGTTCGGCTTCCGTGCGGTCCGCCAGCGGCGCGGCTGCTGGATCCAGCGCAGCCAGCAGGCGGGTGTTCTGGCTGGTGCCGCCGCGCATGCGCATTGATTTCATGCGGGATGGATGAAGGTCGTTGGCCATGGTGAAACTTTCCGCTGCTTCCTCTTCCCCGCTCTAGGGAAGCTGCAGCAGGGTCCCCTCTCCCAGACTGAAAGGATAAACCATGTTATGCCTCGAATTGGTCGTTCGTACCCGGTACTCGATCCCGATCTCAAGACGCCCCTCCGCCGCTGCGCTGGCGTCCACCGTGGCGGCGTCTACGCTGATGCGTGGTTCAAAGCACAGCAATGCGGCACGAACTTTGTCTTCGATGAGCGCTTTGACCGAGACGTCGATATTACGAAACATGAAATCCGCGAGCGGGCAGCCGAACTTTGGCTCCATGATGCGCTCTCCGGGTGACGTGGAAAGGATCAGCCCAATGCTTTGTTCAATGTCAGCAACGCCTTCAACCATCACCGCGCCGAGCGCCTGAGGCAAGCCCAGCGGTTTTGTGAACTCAGGCGGAAAGCTCCAGCCTCGCCCGAGAAAAGAAGTGTCTCCAGCCATGGTTCAGCCTCCGATTTGAACGTTCATGGCTCCCAGAATGATCGTGCCACCATGAGCCGTCGCATCCCCCATCCGAGCAGCAGGCATGCCCCCGATCATCACCGTTGCAGATCCTTTGATGATGCTGTCAGGCGGTCCCACACAGACCGCCATGTCCCCCACCGTTGCGGCGGGCAGTCCCACGATCAACACCGTGGGACATCCCGGGCCGCTGATGGGCCCGCCCACATGTGGAATTGGCGGCAGGCCCGGTGTCATCATCGGGCATTGGTGGAAGTCCGTTAGTCTGGCAGCAGCAGGCATGTTTTACTTGGAACTTAGTATGAGAATCCAATTCAATTTAGCCATCTCAATATGACATTATTTTAAAGACAAGCACCTATTCTCAAAAGGCCTCTTGAAGAAAACGTTGAAATCGGGACACACTAAAACCCCCACATGACACCCGCCATGAGTCTTAGATGCCAATCACTCCTTCAATGGGGGGCATAGAGTGAGAACGCCACGCGCTTGCGCAGCGGCAGAGTCGACTTGAGCCGCAACTCCTCGGAAATGGCGTCATCCCGGACGATGGCGAAGTCGAGCTGCGCGTCCCCTTCCCGACGATCACGGGCCAAGGCCCAAGCTCCATACAGGCCATCCGCTCAGGAGCCAGTCGTCCGGCCATGTGGCGGGTGCTGGAGTTCCACAAGATCATCCGCACGGGCAAATGCTCCACGCTGGCAAAGGAGATCGAGGTGACGCCCAAGACCATCCCGAGGGACGTGCGCTTCATGCGGAACCAACTGGGACTTCTTCTGGAATATGCCCCTCTCAAACACGATTACCATTGCACGCAGGAGGTGCATGAGTTCCCTATGCTGCATCTGTCCCGGAATGATCTGGTGACCTTGTTTCTTGCACAGCATGCGATGGAGCCTCTTCGGGCCACATGCTTCCGTGCCCCCGAATGAATCGCGTTCACGCAAATTTTCAGGATGTCCCCGCCACTGGGGCTGCGTGAAAGCGCCGCGAGGACAGCGTAATCAGTCGATCCACGGCACATGAAGCGATTATACCATAATCTGTTTGCAACCCTCAAGCGTAAGCTGCGGGTTGTAACAACGAACCCCCACAATTTGCGCATTGAATTCAGTCTTCAGCTCACACAGATCCGAGAAGGTTCAGACACTCAGAAATTTTCTATCAGGAGCAAACTTCTTCGCCTGCGGGGGAAAAGTAAGCCGCCAAATACATGCCACAATCGAGGGCCAAACTCAGCTTCCATTCTTTGAAAATCTCCATGCCGACTCAGGAACCTAGCGTTGATGTGCTGATTATTGGCACAGGTGTCTCAGGTCTCATCGCGGCGCGTGAGATACAGAGCGCTGGTCGCAGCGTGCTTTTGCTGGATAAAGGGCGCGGTCTCGGCGGCAGGCTGGCCAGTCGTCGTATCGGCGCAGCCACCTTTGATCATGGAGCGCAGTTCATCACCACCCGGGATGCCCGATTTGAAGAGATCCTCAAACAGGGCGCGGAGGCCGGCATGATGAAGGAATGGTGCCAGGGCTTCTCCACGGCGACGGACGGGCACACGCGCTGGCGTGGCCAGCCAGCAATGACGGCCGTCGCCAAATACCTGGCGCAGGGCCTGCAAACACGGATGGAAAAGCAGGTCGTGGCACTCAGACGTGCCGGTGATCGCTACTCGGTCGAGACCAG
>NZ_JBIPNG010000686.1:0-2650 GCF_044373815.1 Prosthecobacter sp.
ATTCCAATTCCAACCGCAGCCTGCTCGACCATCCGGAAGACGTGGGAGCTCCCGAGTCTATGGTCGTCGGGAAAACGCTGCTGATCGGTGATCCTCAGTCCAACAGCCTCATTGTTTCGGGCTCCCCCGAGCACATCGCGCGCATTGATCAGCTGCTGGAGGAGATGGATATCCGCCCCCAGCAGATTTACATTTCCGCCATCATCGGCCAGTTGAGTCTGGGCAAGAACTTCAACTACGGGGTCGATTTCCTCCAGCTGCTGTCGGATTTCAGCGTGAACCGCAACGGTGCGACTTCCACGTCGGGCAGTTCGTCCACGACGGCGTCGTCCAACATCATCCAGTTCCCTGCTAAATTCGGGCAGCTGAATTTCTACGGCCAGATCGGCGCGCTGAGCAACTACATCAAGGTCATCGACAGCAACAACAACTTCAAGGTGCTGGCCACGCCAAGCATCTACGCCAAGAACGCCGCCAAGTCTGTCATCTCCTCCGGTCAGAGCATCGCGGTGCCGGCCAACATCCTGACCAACGGGGCCTTCACCGGCGGTGTTGCGAGCAACAGCGTGAGCGTGACTTATCGAGATGTCCTTCTCAAGCTGGAGGTGATTCCCCTGATCAACTCGGATGACGAAGTGACGCTGAAAATCGCCCAGGTTAATGACAACATCGTCGGTTCGCAGTCCATCGGCGGCAACACCGTGCCCACCATCGGCACGCAGAAGCTGCTCACGGAAGTGGCGGTGAAAAACGGAGCCACGGTCGTTCTCGGCGGGCTGATCACCGAGCGAGTCACCAAAGGTAAAAATGGAGTCATCGGTCTTCGACGCATTCCTATTCTTGGCAATCTCTTTGGCACCACGCAGAATCAAACCACCCGCGAAGAGCTGCTCATCTTTATCCAGCCACGCATTGTGCGCTCGGATGATCCGCTCGACACGCCCAACAACATCGAGAGCGGTCGCAGCAAGGTCTATGACGAAGCCATGCAGTTTGGCTCACCTGGACTGGAAAACATTCCTCGGGCGCTGCCTGCGCGGTGAGTGATGATGGGCGGGATGTGGCAGAGTCTCTTTGAAGAGGTGCATCCAAGTCAGTCGGTGTGCAGCGTTTCGCGAAACTGATTTGTGGAAAGAGAACCTGGAGACGCTCGGCGGCGGTTGGCGGACCAACCGCCCGACCTAAAGCGCAGACTAGCCGCTCAACGATAATTGCTTTGGAAGCTGCTATGAACTGCGGGTCCCGAGCACAGTCATCTCAGAAACTTCGCAGCAGGCTGCCTTGCTGCTCGTGGAGATGAGGCCCCGATATTAGAGCCACATCGGAGACTGGGACCTTAAATCTTACGACGCAGGGGAATCATCTTGATTCCTCTGGTTTGGGCACGTGTTTTAAACTGTGCGGGAGCGCTGGGCGGTGCGGAAGAATGAGGGATCGTGACGATCCCTCTCCTTCACTGCAAGTTCCAACCAAGGTCTCTCACTTCTTGATGGCTTCAGCGCGACTCTGGGTGTAGGCGCTGCGAGCGGAGAGATACGGATCCACGGCATCTTTTGTGATCGTGTCATAATTGTCCAACTGGCCAGGTATGGAACGCAGCGTGTTGGACAGAGGGGGAACGATGACCCAGTCATGCTTGGAGCGGCTGCCGAACCAGTAGAGGTAGGGCCAGTTGACCGGATTGAGGGCATAGTCTCCGGCGAGGCCCACGGTATCGCGCACGCTGCTGGGTCCCAGCAGCGGCAGCACCAGGTAAGGGCCGTGTGGAATGCCCCACTTGCCCAAAGTCTGCGCTGTGTCTTCATCCGGCACATTGGCGAGAGCAGGGATATTTTCCGCAGGACGGAAGATGCCAGCGACACCACCCACGGTGTTGACGACAAATTTGCCAGTCTCCTGCCCTGCACGTTTGAACTTGCCCTGAAGCGTGCAGTTCACGACCCGCACCGGGTACTTCACATTCTCAAAGGCGTTGTCGATGCCCTTGCGCACCGGCCTTGGCAGGATCAGTTCGTAGCCCTTTGAGATCGGACGGAAGAGGAAGGTGTAAAGCTGGTCGTTGACCCAGAATGTGCCGCGATTCAGCTTTTCAAGCGGGTCGGAGATGTCCGACGCCGTGGCATATTCATCCACTTCGTCGCCGCCGCCCTTCATGGGTTTGTCTGCGGCCTTGCCCTTGACGGCGGCTTCTGTGGTGGGTTTCGCAGCGGTGTTAGTCGCTGGGGTGCTGCAATCAGTCAGCAGCGGAGTGGCTGCCAGCAACAACAGACGGAGTGTGAATACGTGGTATTTCATTGAGGGCGGGAGACAGATTGCGTAAGAGAGCTTATGACGGCATTTGCGCCACCTTTTTTAAATTGCGCATCCAACTGGCTGCGGTAGTTGGCGATGAGGCTCACGCCTTCGATCACCACATCGGTGATGAGCATCTGCTCCATGCGATAAATCACGGTGTAGTGGCTGCCTTTGTAGACCATGCTCGTGGGCACATCCACACGGCCTGATGCCGGCTCTGTGGCCGCCTGATAAGTGATGTCTGGATGCTCCCCCGGTGTGAATTTGCTGCTGTAGCTGCGGATGATGAGCGTGGAAAAAAGCTGTGAGGCCTGCTGCTGCTGCGCGGGTGTGAACTGCCTCCAGCCCGGACCCA
>NZ_JBIPNG010000253.1:0-9342 GCF_044373815.1 Prosthecobacter sp.
CAGCAGCATGCCGGATCATTTTCGCGGCTACTCCCTGGCGGATGTTTCCACCGAGAAACGCCGCGCCTACCTCGCTGCCGAAATGCAGCGCGCCCATGAGGAATGCGGCGGCATCCACAGCGTCTTCATCGATGGCGTGGCCGACCTCTGCAAAAGCCCGAATGACGACATCGAAGCCTTCGCCTTGGTGGAGCACCTCGCGCAGCTGGCGATCACTTACGCCTGCCCCATCATCGTCGTGCTGCACGAGAACCCCTCCGGCTTTGAAACCGGCAAGACACGCGGCCACCTCGGCAGCCAGCTCGAGCGCAAGGCGGAGAGCAACCTCCGCATCTCCAAGGATTCCCGGGGCGTCCCGCTCGTCTTCTCCGAGCGCTGCCGCCACGCCTGCATCCCGCGTGAAAACGGCCTGCGCTTTGAGTGGTCCGTGCCCGAAGGCATGCACGTCACCGTGGAGGCGGAGACGAAGGAGAGCAAAGCTGAGACGGCGCGAAAAGTGGAGCAACCTGAGTGCCAGGCGGTGTTTGCGGGGCATGTGGGGGAGGTTTCGTACACGGATCTCGTGCAGCTCATCATCACGCGCGCGCACCTCTCGGTGGCCACGGCCAAGCGCCGCATTCCCAAGTGGCTCTCCATCGGACTGCTGAAGCATGGGCCGACGGGCGGCTACTACCGTGCCTGATGCTTTGGTATCAGGTATCAAAGGGGTATCAAATCGGTATCATGATACCGACGTGAGGTTGGTATCAAGGTATCACTCCCTATATATAGGGAGTGATACCTTGATACCAAATCCCCAACCCCAATGGGGATACTGATACTGAGCCTGAACCCAACGGGTGAACCTCAATGATCCTGTGAACCTACCGCCGGTGGAAATGGAAACTCACCCCCATTGTCCCACCCATCCCTGACCCTGTGAACCTGCTGCAGGCTGTGAACTTGTTGCGGGCTATGAACTTGCCGCAGGCTGTGAACTTGCTGCGGGCTGTGAACTTGCTGCGGGCTGTGAACCTGCTGCACGCTGTGAACCTCCCGCCGGTGCCCCTCCAGATGGGACTGCGGGACTTGGCAAGTCCTGGTCCTTGGTCACCTGCGGTGCCCCCCAGATGGGACTTGGCAAGTCCCACTCCTTGGTCTTTCCAGACGGACTTGGCAAGTCCGGCTCCTTGGGCAGGGGGTGTTCTAGCCGAAGAGCTGCGTGATCGGCCTGCCCTTGTCTGCGACGGTGAAGGGGCGCTTGCTGGGGCTGTAGAGGACCTGATCCAGCGGAATGCCGAGGCCGTAGGCGATGGTGGCGTTGAAGTCGGGGATCGTCACCGGATTGACGGTGGCTTCCAGGCCGGAGTCATCCGTGGCACCATAGACCTGGCCGCCGCGAATGCCGCCGCCTGCCATGAGGCAGGTGAAGCCGCGCGCGTGGTGGTCGCGACCGTCGTTCGCATTGATCTCGGGGGTGCGGCCGAATTCGGTGGCCAGCACCACCATGGTATCTTGTAGCAGGCCGTGGGATTCCAAATCCTGCAGGAGGGTGCTCAGTGCGGAGTCGAGTTCATCGCACAGTTCAGGGACGCGGGTGAAATTGGCATTGTGGGTGTCCCAGCTTCCAAAGGAGACTTCGACAAAGCGCACGCCGTGTTCCACCAAGCGGCGGGCGAGCAAGCAGCCCTGGCCGAAGCGGTCGGTGCCGTACTTGTTGCGCAGGGCCTCAGGCTCCGCGCTGAGGTCGAAGGCGGCGAGCTCCTCGCTCTTCATCATCTTGAGGGCGTCGTCGTACATGTCGGCATAGGCGCGCACGTTTTTGACGTTGTAGGTCTCGGCAAACTGGCGGTCGAGCTGCTTGGCGGTGTTGAGGCGGCTGTTGAAGCGCTCTTCGGTGAACCACTGGTTGGTTTTCACGTTGTTGATGCCGCTTTCGGGATCGTTGATCATCAGCGGAGCGAAGCGGCTCTCAAAGAATCCGGCGCCGGGATGGCGGCTGTCGTTGCCGATCATGACGCTGCCGGGTAGCGTGGGATTGCCGCGATCCTGAAACTTCTGCAACCACGCCCCCATGGCCGGATGGCGGATGCTGCTGCGCATGGTGTAGCTGGTGTGCTGGTAGTAGTTGCCCTGCTCATGCGCGCCCTGTGTCGTCATCATGCTGCGCACCACGGCCAGCTTGTCCATTTGCCGGGCGATGAGAGGGATGTTTCCCGCGACGCGGATGCCGTCCACGTTAGTATTGATGACCTTGGTCAGGCCCATGATTTCCTTCTTCTCCGGCTTCGGATCAAAGGTGTCCAGGTGGCTCATGCCGCCGTTCATGTAGAGATAGATGACATTGCGCGCCGTGGCTGCCTGCTTCAGCGGTGAAGCTCCCTGACCGGGGGCTGCCAGAATGCGGGAGCCGAAGTGGGCTGCCGTGCTGACGCCAAGAAAGGTTTTGGCGGCACCGGAGACAAACGTGCGGCGGCTGAGGTCGTTGCGGAAAGGATTCATGGACAGAGCAGGGGATGGGGGATGCGGCCCTTTAACGCAGGCAGGCGGCGGACTTATCACAAGATTTGCGTTCTTTGTCGCCTGGAGGTCAGGCCTCCGGCCTGACAACGGCCCGGGGCTTCCAGCCTTCGGATCAAAGGCGAGACGCCCCGATCCGTCTGACGGGCGGGACGCCCATCCTCCGTGGTGCGGCGTGCTACCCCGGCGCTCTTTGCCCAAGATTGTCCCTGAAAGTTGACCACGGAATACACGGAAACCGGAGCCTGCTTCAAGTTTCCGTGTATTCCGTGGTTAATCCCATGGGTTGAATGCGTATCCAGAGGGGCTTTCCCTGGTTTCCTCAACGTTGACAACCGAAGTGCGGACATGGATACTCGGGGCATGAGTTCACTGGCCTTGGAAATTGATCTCGCGCTGCAACGTCTGGACCCGCCCAAAGCCTCCCGGCTTGAGCGACTGCTGCGCGATGGTCTGGCGCTGGCCTTGGGTGATGAAGCCCCGGTGATGCCCGCGCCTTCCCCCACAGCCAGCAGCCGCAGCGAGTTGTTTGCGCGCCGGTTTGCACCACTGAACGCGGTGCCAGATCGTGATTTGAGCGACATCGTGAACGAAAACCGTGGCGAATCATGACCGTCACGGCGGACGCCAGCTTTCTTGTGTCGCTCTATGGTGTGGATGTAAACACCCCTGCTGCGCGTGCTTGGATGGCAGCCAATGCGGAGCCGGTCTTGTTAACCGGAGCGCTGCGGTTTGAGACGGAGAATGCTCTGCGACTCGCCTGCTTTCGTGGACGCATCACGGCGGCAGAGCTGGCGCAGGCCTTGTCTGAGATCGAAAGTGATCTGGCGCAAGGCATCCTCATCGATGTGCCTCTGGCCTCGGACCTGCATTGGGAGGCATGCCGGCGGATCAGCACTGCGCATACTCTGACCACAGGTTCCCGTGCTTATGACATCACCCATGTCGCTGCAGCGCTTGTGCTGAGAGCTGATGTGTTTTTGAGCTTCGATGGAAGGCAACGGACACTGGCAAAGCTGATGGGCTTGCATGGGGCACCGTAAGCCTGAGAAGTAGAAAAGAGAATCGAGAGCCTACCCCGGAGCTCTCCGCCCAAACTTCCGCTCCAGCTCGCTGGTGGAAATTTGCACCAGGGTGGGCCGGCCATGCGGGCAGCAGTAGGGCATCTCGCAGGCGAAGAGGTCTTTCAGCAGCGCCTGCATCTCGGGGATGGAGAGCACGTCGTTGCTCTTCACCGAAGCGCGGCAGGCGATGGTGGCGATGGCGTCTTCGCTCAGGCGCAGGCTGGAGGATTTGGTGCTCAGGCTGCTGAGCTCCTCGATCACCTGATCCAGCCAGGCGGCGGGGTCGTCGGTCTTTAAAAACGAGGGCAGGGTTTCCACCTTGAAGATGTTCGGACCGAAGGGCTCGATCTCGATGCCCAGGCGGTTCAGCGAGGGCAGATTCTGCCGTAGCAAATCGGCATCTCTGGGCGTGGTTTGCAGGGTGACGGGAAGCAGCAGCCGCTGGCAGGGCACGCCGCCGGACTCGATGGCGCGGCGGAATTTCTCGAAGTTCACCCGCTCATGCGCGGCGTGCTGGTCCATGAGGACGAGCCCCTCTTTGCCTTCCATGAGGACGTAGAGCTTCTGCAGCACGCCGATGATGCGGTACTCCGGTGGCTCGGCGGGCTCGGCTTTGGCCGGGGCAGGGGAGGGCTGCGGAGCTTCCTCTTCCTGAGCTTCTTCGGGTGCCGTTGCTTTCGGGGCCTGAGGCTCAATGACAGGAGCGCTGCGACCGGCGGCGATTCTCTCCAGCACGTCGGCCACGCGATGAGAGAGGGCTGGTTGCGGCTGTGGGGTGGATGCCGGCGCAGGTGCGATGTTGCGCAGCGGTGCTGACGAGGCCGCCACAGGCATGGCAAACTGCTCCTGACGGCTGTCGGGCACCAGCGGCACTCGCGCTGGCGCAGGGGCGGCTGGCACGGCGCGTGCGGGGGCATGACCCGTGGGCAGCTTGGCGGCGTTCTCCAGCGTGTGGCTCACACAGCGGGAGATGGCATCCCGCACGCTGTGACCATCATGAAAGCGCACCTCTTTTTTGGCCGGATGCACGTTCACATCAAACGCATGCGGGTCCATCTGGATGAAGAGGAAGGTGACCGGATACTGCCCCTTCATCAGCGCGGTGTGATAGCCTTCGCGCAGGCCGTAGGAGATGCTGGCGCTTTCGATCGGGCGGCCGTTCAGATACGTCGTCTGCATCTGGCGGTTGGAGCGGCTCATGCCCGGTCCGCCGATGTAGCCGGAAACGGTCACGCCCTGCACGGTGGTTTCCTCAACTTTGAGCAGGCGGGAGGCCAGTTCATCGCCCACCAGGCCGCGAATGCGTTCCAGCATGTCGCGCGTGGCCGGCAGGTGCAGCACCAGCTCGCCATTGTGAGTCAGGGTGAAAGCCGTCTGCGGATTGGCGATGGCATGCAGCCGCAGCTGCTGCTCCACGTGGGCAAATTCCGTGTTCTCCGTGCGCAGGAATTTGCGGCGCGCAGGCACATTGAAAAACAACGAGCGCGCCTCGATGACGGTGCCGGGAGCGCCGCCGTGATCGCGCACTGCCACCAGCTTGCCGCCATTCACTTCAATTTCTGTGCCCACCAGCGCCGATTTCTCACGGGTGGCAAGCCGGAAGCGCGACACGCTGGCGATGCTGGGCAGGGCCTCGCCACGAAACCCAAAGGTGTGGATCGCGCCGAGGTCCTCCTTGGTCCGTATCTTGCTGGTGGCATGGCGCTCCAGACACAGCATGGCGTCCTCCCTGTCCATTCCGCTTCCATCATCGACAATGCGAATCATCGCGATGCCGCCGCGCTGGGCATGCACCTCAATGTGAGTGGCTCCGGCGTCCAGGCTGTTCTCTACCAGTTCGCGCACCAAAGCGGCCGGCCGCTCCACGACTTCCCCTGCCGCCACCTGGCTGGCGAGTGCGTCTGGAAGAATGCGTATTTTTGCCATGTATTTCGATAAAGTGCGGGGTGGGACGCGTAGCCTGTACCACAACCCAGAAATGTTATCTTGGATGCCAGATGGGGATTTGCAATCTCCGTGCTTCTCGGGCATCAGACACACGCCCGCCATTGCCTGCTCACCCATGATTTCCCTCACCTCCAGCGCCATCGAACATCTCAAATCCCTCATCGCGGAAAAGAACGCCGAAGCGGGCACCGGGCTGCGCCTGCGAGTGGAGAAGGGCGGCTGCGCTGGCATGCAGTACGTCATGGGCCTTGATCAGGCCAAAACCGACGACGAGGTGCAGTCGCAGGAGGGTGTCTCGATTATCATCGATCACGAGAGCCTCGGCTACCTGCGCGGCTGCCAGATCGATTACGTCGATTCCCTGGCAGATGCCGGATTCAAGCTCTCGAACCCAAACGCCGCCCGCAGTTGTGGCTGCGGCACGTCCTTTGAACCTCAGACCACGTGAATCTAAGCCTCAGATTCATTGACTCCGTTGGCCATTATTGAAGCAATCTTGTTGCCAACTTATTCACAAAATTTCCTTTTCAAATTCAGTCGATATTGTAGAATTTGAACATTCCTGATTTATAAATACTAAAATTTTCGCAAAACTGTCATGCAAATCCGATTTTTGAGCGACGGCAATGAGTACCGTTCTTACGGTGGCGGGAGCTTTTCCAAGAAGAAAGACTCCGGCGGCATTTTTTGGTGGACCATTCTCATCACTTTGCTGATGGGCTTCGCCACCTTTTGCTGGTTCTTCAGCATCATGGTGTTCGCTCACCCTGAAAAACCATTCAATTACCGGGTGCTTGCCCGCTTCGACAAGCTCGATCCGCTGCGCAAGTTCACCAACTACACCGTGCCGCAGGGCAAGTTTCTTCCTGCGCGTGATGTGCTGGCCGAGTTCTATGCCTTCAATGGCGAGCAGCTTGCCGTGAAGAACGATCTCCTCAAGCGTTCCTACATCCGCAACTACAAGCAGGAGCAGCCCCTCTATGTGAAGGGCACCTTTCAGGTGATCAACGCCCGTCCGCTCACCGCTAGCGATGTCATCACCGAAGGCTGGGTGGTGCGTGCGCGTTCCGCGGACATCGAGGACGTGGACATCGAAATCGTGCTTCCGGGCAACAAGGACAAAGCTGACCCGTATCAGGTGGGCGACTCCCTGGTTCTCGATCAGAAGAGCACCTTCGCCGCCGCGCTGCACGTGCAGAAGTTTGATCAGGAGCGCGTCTGCATCACGCTCATGCCTCTCGCCTATCAGGGTTTTGCCACCAAGGCTGGTGCGCAGTTCAAGATGGCTCCGCCCGTCAAGCTCAACATGGACGCTTACTGGCCCCTCACACGTGATCCCGGCGCCGCTGTTCTTGAAAGCACCACCGACAAGGTCGTGTCCAAGCAGGGCTGAGTCTTATCTCTGAGATTTCAAAAAAGCGGAGGGCATCGCCTTCCGCTTTTTTTGTGCTCAGTACGGAGGAATGCCTTCTAATCACATAGCGGGATACATCGGGGTAGTTAAGGGTAGAATGTGGTATGCTGGGTGCGCTCGCGCTCATATATGGACTGCGGTCGCGGAGTGAGGAACGAACGCAGCTACCGCTTTCGACGTGCTGATCGGCTCACGCATACCTCGGGTAGTTCGAGGGCGGCAGCCTGTGAGTTCTCGCCAGCCGGTCAGCCCACGCGTGCCACGAGAACGCTCGAAAGCGGCAGCTTCACCCTTTCAGGGTTGCGCAGCCGCACTCCAAATTCGCTCTGGGCGCGGCTGCACACTCTTTCCCACTCTCTCCATCCTTTAAATTTCAAACCTCTCCCACCTTGCATCCGCCACGCTTCGCGCCAATAGCAAAGCATGCCCGATGACTACAATCCCGCCACCATCGCCGATGTCCGGCGACTGCGTGACACCCTGGATCAGCAGGGAAAAAAACTGGTGTTCACCAATGGCTGCTTCGATCTCCTGCATGCAGGCCACGTGCGTTACCTTGAGCAGGCCCGTGCGCTCGGAGATGCCATGGTGGTCGCTTTGAATTCAGATCAATCCGTGCGCCAGCTCAAAGGCCCGGATCGTCCGCTCAATCCCGAGCATGATCGTGCGGAGGTGATGTCCGCGCTCCGGGCCGTGGATGCCGTCGTTGTATTTGATGATGAACGTGCCACCTCGCTCATCGAAGCCATTAAACCGCACGTGTATGCCAAAGGCGGTGACTATACCGTGGAGTCGCTCAATCGTGAAGAACGCAACGCGCTGGAAGCCGCAGGCACGCAGATTTCCATCCTGCCGCTGGTGCCCGGGCGCTCCACCACGAAGACCATCAACAAGATGCAGGCGGGTGATGGCGGCACGAAAAGCAATGGCCTGCTGCGCATCGCCGTGCTGGGCTCCGGCGCAGGGTCCAATCTTCGCGCCATCATCGCTGCCATCGCGGACCACAAGCTGAAGGCTGAGATTGCGATCACCATCACCGATCAGGCGGAATCCGGTTTTCGGGAAATCGCCCGCGCCGCCGGCGTGCCCGCGTTGTTTGTCGATGGCGGTGACAATCCGCGCCGCCTCAGTGACGCGGCACAGAAGGAAATCTTCGAGCATCTGGAGCGCGCACGCATTGACGTCGTCGTGCTCGCGGGATTCATGCGCATTCTCAAAGAGCCGGTGATCAGCGCGTATGCTGGTCGCATTGTGAACGTGCATCCGTCGCTGCTGCCGAAATTCAAAGGAGCCAATGCCCCGCAGCTTGCCATTGATGAGGGTGCGCTGGAAACCGGATGCACCGTGCACCTCGTCACCGCCGAGATCGATGGCGGTCGCATTCTGGCGCAGGCCAAGGTGCCGGTAAACATCGGCGACACCGCTGAGAAATTGCATGCACGCATCAAGGTGGAGGAGCACAAGCTCCTGCCCCAGGTGCTGAATGAATGGCGTGAACGTGGTCTTCCCGTGCGAGGTGCGGGTGCGCCATGAGCCACGGATTTACAGGCACCCTCAATGCCCAGCAGCGTGAGGCCGCCACCACCATCAATGGGCCGCTGCTCATTCTCGCAGGTGCAGGCACAGGCAAGACGCGCGTGCTCACCGCGCGCATCAGCTTCATGGTGAACGAGGGCATCAATCCGAAGAACATCCTTTCGGTCACCTTCACCAACAAAGCCGCCAACGAAATGCGCGAACGTATCAAAGGCATGGTGCGCGACGGCCTCGGCAAGAAGGTCGTGGTCGGCACTTTCCATGCCTTCTGCGTTCGCCTGCTGCGCGAGTTTGCCGAGCACGTGGGCTACAAGAACAACTTCGCCATCTACAGCCAGGGCGAGCAGGAGACGCTGATCAAGCGGGTGCTGCAGACCCTGCTGGTGAAGGACGAGACGCTGGACCCCAGCATGGCGCTCTCCCGCATCAGCAAGGCCAAGAACGCGGGTGAGGGTTTGGGCGATCCCAAGGAAAGCCTCGATGCCGCAGTGATGGAAAAGTACATGGACGAGATGCGCGGGCTGAACGTCATGGACTTCGATGACCTCATCATCCTCGGCGTGCGTCTGCTCGAAGAGCATGCCGATGTGCGTGCCACGGTGCAGAGCCGCCACCACTACGTGATGGTGGATGAGTTCCAGGACACCAACTCCCTCCAGATGCGCCTGCTGCGTGCCCTGGTGCCGGCGCCGTACAATGTCTGCGTGGTGGGAGATGACGACCAGTCCATCTACGGATGGCGCGGTGCGGAGATCACCAACATCACCGAGTTCGAAAACTTCTTCCCCAATCCCCATGTGGTGAAGCTGGAGGAAAATTACCGCAGCACCACGCCCATCCTGCACACGGCAAACAGCCTCATCAAAAACAACATTGGCCGCC
>NZ_JBIPNG010000254.1:0-9331 GCF_044373815.1 Prosthecobacter sp.
GGCGTTGTCGGCCTTTGGGAAGTGGTGAAGATGTACCGCTACTTCAAAGAGAAGATGGATGCCGTGCTGGACTCCATCCTTGATCAAAAGCCTGAGGCGGTGATCCTCGTGGACTATCCCGGTTTCAATCTGCGCCTCGCCAAAAGCCTGCGCACCGCCGGTTACAAGGGGCGCATCCTCTACTACATCAGCCCGCAGGTCTGGGCCTGGAAAAAAGGCCGCGTGAAGACCATGGCGCAGGTGCTCAATCTCATGATCTGCATCTTCCCCTTTGAGAAGGAGTTTTATGAGAAGAGCGGTCTGCGCACCGAATTCAGCGGACACCCCATGGTGGACCGCGTGGTGACGCTGAAGCGCGACTGGAAGCGTGAGCCCGGTCTCGTCGGCTGGTTCCCCGGCAGCCGCCTCAATGAAGTGCGCCGCTTGTTTCCCATCATGATGGACGCGGCCAAGATCATCAAGGAAGCCGTGCCCAACGCCCGTTTTGCCGTTTCCGCAGCCAACGAAACTCTGGCCGGATTCATGCGCAACATGACCGACGAACACGGCATGCCTGAAGCCAAGCGCTGGATCGAAACCGGCACCGTCTACGACCTGATGCAGCGCGCCGAAGCCGGAGCCGTTGCCTCCGGAACCGCCACGCTGGAAGCCGCCTGCTTTGGCCTGCCCTACACTCTGATCTACAACGTCAGCTGGCCCACCTACGCTATCGCCAAGCTCGTGGTTCGCATCAAGCACCTGGGCATCGTCAACATCCTCGCCAAACGCGAGGTGGTGCAGGAACTCGTGCAAGGAGATCTTAATGCGCAGACGCTCGCCGAAGCCACGCTGGAATTGCTCACCAACGATGCCAAGCGCGAGCAGTTGCAGCAGGAGCTTGCGGATGTCGTGGCCACGCTGGGAACTGGTGGGGCTTACACACGCGCCGCACTGGCGGTGCATGAAGCCATGTGATTCCCGGCAGTTGATCAAGCCACTGCGGCACAAATCTGAAGAGAGGAACGCCCAGGCGCTTTGAGAACAAAGCGCCTGGGCAGAAACCAGTTTTAGACACCGATCTGAGGCAGATTCCAGACGTTCTTGGCGTATTCCAAAATCGTGCGGTCGCTGCTGAACTTGCCCATGCGGGCGGTGTTGTGGATGGCCATCTTCTGCCAGCGGGGCTGGTCGCGGTAGGCTTTGTCCACTTCGGCCTGACACTTGGCGTAGGCGTCGTAGTCGGCCATGACGAGGAAGGGATCGCCATGGGTGAGCAGGCTGTCGCGCAAAGGTTTGAATTCGTCCTGGTTGCCGGTGAAATAATCGGAGGCCAGCCAGTCAATGCTGAGACGCAGGTCTTCGCTGGCGTGGTAGAAGTCCCAGGGATTGTAGCCTCTGGCGTAGAGTTCGGTCACTTCTTCGACGGTGAGGCCGAAGATAAAGATGTTGTCCGGGCCCACTTCTTCGAGGATTTCCACATTGGCGCCATCGAGCGTGCCGATGGTGAGCGCGCCATTGAGGGCGAGCTTCATATTGCCGGTGCCGGAGGCTTCCTTGCCTGCGGTGGAAATCTGCTCGGAAAGATCTGCCGCAGGAATGATGCGCTCGGCGATGGAGACGCCGTAGTTCGGGATATAGATGACCTTGAGCTTGCCATTCACGCGCGGGTCATGGTTGACCTTGGCCGCAAGGGCATTGATGGCGTGGATGATGTTCTTCGCGAGGTAGTAGCCTGGAGCGGCCTTGGCGCCGAAGATGAAGACACGGGGAGCCATGTCGAAGTTCGGATCGGCGATGATCTTGCGATAGAGAGTGACGATGTGCAGCAGGTTGAGATGCTGGCGCTTGTATTCGTGCAGGCGCTTGATCTGGACATCGAACAAGGCGTCAGGGCTGACACTGACCCCGCAGGTGTCCTGAATGATCTTGGCAAGGTGTACTTTGTGCCCGCGCTTGATGGCCTGGAACTTTTCCTTGAATGAAGAGTCGTCGGCAAACTTGTCGAGGGCGATCAGCTTGGTGGAATCCTTCAACCATCCGGCACCAATGGATTCGGTGATGAGGGAGGAGAGCTCCGGATTGCACACATCGAGCCAGCGGCGGAAGGTGACGCCGTTGGTCAGATTGAGGAAGCGTTCAGGATAGAGCTCAAAGAACTCCGGGAAGAGGCGCTCGCAGAGCAGGCGTGTGTGAAGCGCGGCCACACCGTTGGTGGCGTGACTGCCGAGCACGGACATATGCGCCATGCGCACCTTTTTGCCGCCATTCTCCTCGATGAGGGAAAGCGCACGCTTCTTCTCTCCATCCCCCGGCCAGCGCGCCTCAACGTCACCTTCGAGAAAGCGCTTGTTGATCTCATAGATGATCTGCAGATGACGCGGAAGCACACGCTCAAACAACGCCGCGCTCCAGGTCTCCAGCGCTTCGGGAAGCAGCGTGTGATTCGTGTAGGAGAAGGTCTTCTGGCAGATTTCCCAGGCCTGGCTCCATTCGAGCTTCTCTTCATCGAGAAGGATGCGCATGAGTTCTGGAATGGCGACGGCAGGATGCGTGTCATTGAGCTGCACGGCCGCCTTGGCAGGAAACTCACTCCAGGGCAGATCGTAACCGCCTTTGAAACGGCGCACGATGTCAGCCAGCGAACAGGCGACAAAGAAGTACTGCTGCACCAGGCGCAACTCCTTGCCGCTCTCGGTGGCGTCATTCGGGTAGAGCACCTTGGAGACGGTTTCGGCGATGGCCTTTTCACGCAAGGCCTCGATGTAGCTGCCTTCGTTGAAGACCTTGAAGTTGAAGTCTTCATCCGCCTGCGCCTGCCAGAGGCGCAGCACGTTCACAGTATTGCTGTCATAGCCCACGATAGGAATGTCCCATGGAAGACCGAGCAGGCATTTGGTTTCAACCCACTCGTGGTGCGGACGGCCAAATTCGTCGAATTTCTGGATGGTATGACCGTAGAGCTTGACTGACTGGCGATAGGAGGGGCGCGCAATCTTCCAAGGGCTGCCATCACGCATCCACGCGTCAGGATGCTCGACCTGCTTGCCGTTGACGAACTCCTGGCGGAACAAACCAAACTCGTAGTGAATGCCATAACCGATGGCGGGCAGATCCATGGTGCTGAGCGAATCCATGAAGCAGGCGGCGAGACGACCCAGGCCACCGTTGCCAAGGCCCATGTCGGGTTCTTTTTGCACCAGAGTGTCGAGATCTTTGCCCATTTCTGACAGGGCCACTTTGGTGGCATCGTAGATGCCGGCATTGCGCAGATTGTTCTCAAGCAGGCGACCCATGAGGTATTCGAGCGAGAGGTAATGCACGCGCCTCACCCCCTGGGATCGATGCTGACGGCGTGACTGCGTGGCACGCTCCATGACGCGATCCCTCACCGCGAGCGATGTGGCAACATACCAATCATTTTCGCTGGCTGTTTCAATGTAGGCCCCCAGGGTAAAACGCAGGTGATTGGTGATCGAAAGTTTAAGGCTGTCGGTGGTGTTGAGGACGGCGCAGTTGGCGAGGGCTTCCATGGGATAGGCTATGTTGAGAATAAGTTACCAGGTCAACCACTTGGGGGGATCGACCGGCGCGATGAGGAGGGTGATTTCTCCCTTGGGCGTTTTGGTTTGGTAATAGGATAGCAGGATGCTTGCCGGGCCACGTTTGAATTCCTCAAACTTTTTCGTCAACTCCCGCGCCACGACCACCCGATGGTCCGGCGCAGCCTCCGCCAGGATCGCCAGCGTATCGACCAGACGGTAGGGGCTTTCGAAGAAAATGCTGGTGCAGTCACGCTGCAAGGCGGCGGTCAGCATGGTGGTGCGCGCCCCTTTTTTGTGAGGAAGAAATCCACCAAAATAAAAGGGTGTGGTGGGCAGGCCTGACGCCGCCAGTGCCGTGAGGACGGCGCTGGGACCGGGGATGCTCTCCACATGCAGACCAGCCCCGACCACGGCCCCGACGAGGCGCTGTCCAGGATCAGAAACCGTGGGCATGCCCGCATCCGAAATGAGTGCCACGCTGCCCCCCTGCCGGATGTGCTCCAGCAACTGGGGGATGCGATGCGCTTCATTGTGCTCATTGAGGCTGATGAGCCGTGCGCTGATGCCATGATGCTTCAGCAGCATGCCGGAATGACGTGTATCTTCGCAGGCCACCAAATCGGCGATCCTCAGAGTATCGATCGCGCGCAGGGTGATATCGCGCATGTTGCCGATGGGCGTGGCCACCAGATGCAGGCCCGGGGTCAAACGACCCGTGGCAATCACTGGCTCAAGCAACTCATCATCTGCACCTTCTGACTGTTCAGCGGCTGAATCCGGATCCGACGACATGGTGCGGATGGTTACCAGCCTTCGGAAATCTGATCCGAAAGATTGTTGGCCAGACGCTGGGCTGCGTCTTCGAAGAGCTGGGTTTCTGACAGCTGGAGATTCGCCTCAAGGATGATGTAAGAATCAGCCGTGGCATTGCCAGTATGGAGCACCTTGCCAGAGGCGGTGTCCGTGATCGTAAAAAGACAGGTCAAAGAGGCCATGATCTGCGAGCTGCGCAGAACGTTGTTCAGGTCGGAACGGAACTGGGTGCGGTTGATGTTCGAAACTTTCCCCTGCAGCACAGCTTCAGCTTCGCTTTTGGCCACGATCTGATACGAGCCGTGGTTTTGCAGCTGTTTAATGACCGCATTCGTCACCAGCGAGGCCAGCCGGGGCTCCAATGTGAGGTTTTCAAAGGTAGGGACCGCGAGTTTGGTGACGTGGCTCAAGTGGGCAGGCTTGTGAGCACCCAGAGTGTAGCCCGCGCAACCAGAGAGCAGGAGGCAGCCAGCTGCCAGCAGAAGAAAAATCGATTTCATCCAAATAGTTTAAGAAGTGACCCAGCTCAGTAATGGAGTGCTGCAATGCCCGCGCAAGAATTATGACGCAGGCTTCGTCGTGGAAGGCACGGGCGGAACAGGCGGCGTAGGGACCGATGAACCCGGTGCGCGAGGCAGCATGGAGGGCACGCTTGGAGAGGGCGGCACAGGCAGCAAGGCAGGCTTTTCAGTCTCAGGCACAGGTGGGAGCAATGAGCCTGCTCCAGGCGTGGTGACACCGGGCCGAAGCGGCAGCGTCGGCTCCTGCAAAGGAATAGGCACGAAACCTTCGTCTCCCGTACGCATTTTCGGCTTCTGGCTGAGGCGGGCCAGCTCTGGAGCCAGCGGACCGACATAATCATCACGCGCCTTCAAGTTTTCCGCTGTCAGTGAGGTGTAGTCCTGACCCGGACCTTTCTTGGCATCTTCCACACCCTCAGGATCAGCGGCGGCGAGTTCAGCCAGCATGGTGCGTGCTTGGGCGGAAACTTCGGGAGAACCAAACTTAAGCGCCTCATTGAGGTAGATGGCAGCAGCCTTGGTTTTGCCAACACGCTGGTAGAACTTGGCCACGGTGAGCGATTGATTGGCCTCGGCAGTGTTGACCTGATGCAGGATCATTTCAGTCTCCTGTTTGCGATCTCCTCCGGGATTGGTGGCGATGTAGGTGCGCAGGGCATCACGAGCGGCCAGCAGGTTGGATGCGTCTTCACTGCGCTGTGCAGCAATGTTGCTGATGGAACCAATGCGGAACTGGGCTTCAGCCGCCTGTGAGGTGTGAGGATAGTTTTCCACCACCTTGTTGTAGGCGGCAACGGCCTTGTCCTTCTCCTTCAGGTCCTGCTGGATTTCAGCGATGCTGAACTGGGCCAGGGGGGCATATTTACCAAAGGGGGCGTTCTTGATGATCTTCTCGTAGAATTTGATGACCTCAGACGAGTTCATCTTCATGCTGATCAGCAGCATCCCGCGCTGCTTTTTGCCGCCTTTCGCCTCTTCGGCGATCTCATACTGCTTCTCGATGGCCTCACTGAAATGCGGGCTGTCGCGGTAGGACTGAATGAAGGTCTGGAACGCTTCGAACGCGTCATCCATCTTGCCATTGTGGCGGATGATGAGGGCATTGTGGAAGGAGGCCTCCGCCGCACTCGGGGTGAAGGCGTATCTCTTCACAATCGCCTGATACAGGCCCTGCGCCTTGCCGACTTTGCCTGCGTTCTCAGCCTGACGGGCCTGCGCCAGCATGGCGGCGGCGGCGAGTTCCTGCGACTCACGCTCGCTGTCCACAGGGACCACTTTGTCCTTGCTGCCAGAAAACGGCCAGAGTGCGGAGGATGCAGTCGTTAGAGCAAGAAATGAAACGGCACATGCCAGAAGTACTGGCAGGCGGGCGTGGAGGGGGGATTTCATCGCCGGGATAGTAAGTTCTGGTTAAGCTTGCGTCAAGGTGGCAACGCACTTGTCTCACCGCCCCTTGACGGCCCTTGTTTTGCCTGTTCCCCCGGACTAAAGGACACCGCATCATGCGCTTTTTAGTCATTCTGGCCCTCAGCTTCCCCCTGCTGGCCCAATGTCAGAAAATTTCCACTGCCCCGGCCGGTTTTCGCGCGGTACGGGACCTCGACTATGTCGGTTCAGGCAATCAGCGCCAGATGCTCGATCTCTACCTGCCTGAGGCCAAGGCGGACAAGCCGCACCCTCTGGTCGTTTACATCCATGGCGGTGGCTGGGAATCTGGCAGCAAGAATGAGGCGGATGTGCTCCTGGGACTCATCGGAGGCGGCACGCCTTATGCCGGGGCCAGCATCAACTACCGACTCACCAACCAGGCCCGTTGGCCCGCGCAAATTTTTGACTGCAAAGCCGCCATCCGCTGGCTGCGTGCCCATGCGAAGGAACACAACCTCGATCCGGACAAGATCTCCGTTTTCGGCATCTCCGCAGGCGGGCACCTCGTCAGCATGCTCGGCGTCACCGGCGGGGTGAAGGAACTCGAAGGAGAACTCGGCAGCCATCTGGACCAAAGCAGCCGCGTCTCCTGTGTGCTCGACTTCTGCGGCCCCTCCGATTTCCTCACCTTCGGCGGCAAAGGCAGCATCATCGACCCAGACGATCCCAAGGGCGCGCTGGCCAAGCTCATTGGCGGGCCGCTGAAGGACCGCCGGGAAGAGGGCCGCAAGGCCTCACCTGTCACTTACATCACTCCGGACGACGCCCCTTTCCTCATCATCCATGGGGACAAGGACACCCTCGTCCCTTACTCCCAGGCCACGGAGTTTAATACCGCCCTCAAAGCAGCACACGTCCCCTCCACCCTTCTAACCGGCACGGATGGCGGCCACGTCTTCCTGAGCGGTCTGCTGGTCGAACGCATGTTTGCCTTCAATGCCCGCCATCTGCAGGGCAAAGACGTCCAAATCACCGAAGGAGCCGTTCCTTCCAAGTAAACATCTGGCGCAACCGTCCCGGTTGCTGATTCATCCCAGCCGTGCAACCGTCCCGGCTGCCCAAACTTTTTGCAATGACCGATTCCGAAATCAAGTCCGCCATCCTCGACATGGGCCGCCGTGCCCGTGCCGCCTCCTATGCCCTGGTCAAGCTGACCTCCGAGCAGAAGAACACCATCCTCGTGGCCATGGCTGACGAGATCATGGCCCGTCAGGATGCCATCCTCGCTGCCAATGCCCTCGACCTCACCCGGGCGGAGCAAAACGGACTGAGCAAGGCCATGATCGACCGACTCACGCTCGATCCGAAGCGCCTCAAAGCTGTGGCCGATGCCGTGCGCGAGGTCGCCCTGCTGCCCGATCCCGTGGGCGAAAAGCTCACCGACTGGACCCGCCCCAACGGCCTGCACATTCGCAAAGTCCGCGTGCCCATAGGGGTCATCGGCATCATCTTTGAGTCACGCCCGAACGTCACCACAGACGCTGCCTCCCTTTGCTTTAAAACCGGCAACGCCACCATCCTGCGGGGTGGCAGTGAAGCCATCGACAGCAACCGCGCCCTCGCCGCCGCACTCCAGGCGGGGGGCGAACACGCCGGCCTCCCACCCGACAGCATCCAGCTCATCCCCTTCACCGATCGCGCCAGCGTCGAGCACATGGCCCAGATGGATCAGTACCTCGACCTCATCATCCCACGCGGTGGCAAAGGCTTGATCGAAAAAGTCGTGGCCACCGCCCGCATGCCCGTCATCAAACACTACGACGGCGTATGCCATGTGTATGTCCATGTGGATGCGGATCTCGACATGGCCGCGAACATCATCGTCAACAGCAAGTGCCAGAAGCCCGGAGTCTGCAACGCCCTCGAAACCATCCTGGTGCATGAGGATCTCGCCGCCACTTTCTACCCGCTCGTTGGTCAGCGTCTCCTTGAAGCCAGCGTGGAAATCCATGCGGATGCCACAGCACTGCAGCATCTCGGCGTGCCCGCCAAGCCAGCCACCGAGGAAGACTGGAGCACCGAGTACCTCGACCTCATCGTAGCCGCCAAAACCGTCAGCGGTTTGGATGAAGCCATCGCACACATCAACCGCTACGGCTCCCACCACACCGACAGCATCATCACCAAAGACCGCACCGCCGCCGAACGCTTCCAGCACGAAGTAGACAGCGCCGTCGTCCTGCACAATGCCAGCACGCGGTTCAATGACGGTGGCGAATTCGGCTTCGGTGCCGAGATCGGCATCTCCACGGACAAGCTGCATGCGCGAGGCCCCATGGGCTTGGCCGAGCTGTGCAGCTACAAATACCTGGTGGATGGCAGCGGACAGGTGCGGGGGTGAACCCATAACCCGACCCCAAGCCAGCTCTGCAGAGCCAGAGCGCCTGAAGCCGTATTCATGGATAGTGACTGACCTGTCCCTGGCATGGCATCTTTCTTGCGCGCACTTGCCAAGTGCAGCGCATCTTTACTTGCAGTCTCGTGCGCAGCCGTTCTCTTTGCAGTGCTCTTTTCCCCGAAAGGCCGCCGCAGTTGCGACAGGCTTTTCAAGTCCCTATGAACCCTCTGTTTTCTCGTCTTCTTCCCCTGGTCTTCCTGGCCTGCGCCTCCGCATCGGCGGTGATCCCTGATCCGCTGCCCAAAGCACCGGAGCCCATTGATGACATCCTGCGACTGCAGATCTTTCTGGATACGCAGCTATTTGGACCGGGAAAGCTGGATGGCCGCCCGGGTGAGTTCACGACAAAGGCGCTGAAGCGTTACCAGAAATCCCATGGTCTGCCTGAGAGCGAGGTGGAAACCAACACACTGGACCTCTCCAGCGTGCCAGAGATCTACACCAACTACACCATCCGCGAGGAGGACCTCAAGTTCGTCGGTGAGCTGCCACGCCAGCCGTCCGCGCAGAGCAAGAAGAAGTACCTGCCCTACGACTCCCTGCTGGAGTTTTTGACCGAGCGTTTTCACAGCGCCCCAGAGCTGCTGGAGTTCATCAACAAGCCTTTGAAGATGGGCGCCCTCAAGCCGGGGGATGTGGTCAAAGTCCCT
>NZ_JBIPNG010000687.1:0-2644 GCF_044373815.1 Prosthecobacter sp.
TTTGAAGATGTCCGCCACCAAGGGGCGGCAACGCTTGGAAAGGTGGATTGCCTCCTCGCCGGGTTCCCATGCCAGGACATCAGCAACTCCGGTGCACGGGCGGGGAGACCTGGACTCAGGGGCGCACGCAGCGGTTTGTTCTACGAGGTCGTACGTTATCTCGACGAACTACAACCCGAATGGGTGGTGCTTGAGAACGTCGCTGCACTGCTCCATTCAAACGATAGCCGCGACATTGCAGCGGTCATCCAAGAGCTTGCCCAGCGCGGGTATCTGGGATGCTTCCGGGTGCTTGATGCTGCGCATTTCGGAAGCCCCGCGAAACGTCGTCGCGTGTTCATGGTCGGGCGTCTTGGAGGCCCAGCCCCGCTTGAGCTACTATCTGACGCCGCGCCAGTGGACGCAATACCTGCATCGTTTAGCAAGGAGCGACTCACACAAGGGGCGCTGGCATGGCCAGGGAATACTCTACAGGCGAGCAATGCAGCCTGCCGAATCAGTCTTGGGAGTGAGCTTCTTGTTGCTGAAGCGGACGGATGGCATTCGATGGTTGAGCGGGAAAGAACGTCTGCGCGTGATGGGATTCCCCTCGGACTGGATGAGCGAGATTGGGCGCAGGTTTACGCCACAGGAAACGCGGTCTCTGTGCAGTGCGCAAAGTTCATCGCGCAAAAAATCATCGCGGAAATGAAGCGCCCATGAGAAAGCCACACCCATCTTCCGTGCTGAAGAACCTGCCTGATGAAGATCAGGCGGCGCTGTTTGAATTCCTTGGTGGCACCGGCCCGGACGGAAAAGGCAGATCACTGGCAGATGGGGTGAAGTGGCTCTTCAGCAACAACGGTGTGCGCACCAATGACAGCAGCCTGAGCGAATGGCGCGGCTGGTACGCGATGAGTCAGGAGATCGGCGCATGGAATGCGGACGTTGAAGAGCTCAAGAAGCTGCTCAGCACTGACACAGCGATTGATCCCAACCTCATCCCGAAGATCGGCGAGGCCGTCTTCATCAGCCGCGCCGCGAAGCAGGGGGACGCCAAAACATTCGCCGCCGTCGCTAGCATCATCCAGCGGCACAAGGAACTGGAAAACAACCAGACCGTGCATGCCGAGAAGATGCAGCTGGAAGACAAGAAGCTGAAGCGCAAGGATCGCGGCCTTGATCAGGCAGAGAAGAAACTGGCGCAGGCGGAGCGGAAGATCGTGGCACTGGAAAAGCAGGCCGAACAAGCGAAGCTGGCAGCACAGCGCGCCAAGGATGTGCTCACGACTGGCGGCATGGATGAGAACATGCGCAAGCAGCTCATCGCGGAGATGGATCATCTTCTCCTCGGCAGGCCAAAACCTCAAAAGGAGGTAAAGTGATGCACCTTGTCACCGGGCCGCAGTTTGACACAGATGCAGGCCTGAGCCGCTACCTGCTCAAGACACAAGCAGAGATCGTGCTCGATGAGTGGCGCTATCAATTTTACCGCAAGGCAAACCGCACCGGGATCTCATGGACGATGGCGCTCAAGGATGTGCGCAAGCGCATCATGTGCCCGGGGCGTGACTGCCTGTTCACCACGCAAAACTGGAACGGCGCTTTGGAGTTCGGGCGGTACATTGAATTCTGGATCGACCTGTACAAGCTCGGTAAGTTTGTGATCTCCCGGAATGAGGAATGGATCACGGTGCACCGCGATGATGGCAAAGGTGGAAGCATCGCCACACAGGAGAAGGTGGGCATCTACAAGTTTGATGGAGGTTCACGCATCATTCTGTTTTCGTCCTCGCCCTGGGCCATCCAGACCTTTGAAGGTGATGTGCGCTGGGATGAGTGTGAGTTCCATGAACGGCAGGAGCAGATGCATACGGCGCTCTCCACGCGCATTCAATTTGGCTATGACTACATCGCATGGTCAGCATGTAATGGCGTCAATACCTGGGTGAACCAGGTGCTCTTCAAACTGGCCAGCCAACCGGGCTCAGGCTGGAAGGTGCGCATCTACACCATTCATGATGCCATTGCCGAGGGGCTGGTAGAAAAGATTAATGAACGCAGCGGCATGAAGATGACGCGGGAAGAGTTTCTGGAGGATGCGCGGCGGCGTGCGCTCACACCTGCGATCTTCGCTGAACGCTTTGAGTGCAATCCCTCCGACACTGGCAGCAGCATTGTGCCCTGGTCGGTGATCGAACGCTGCCGCGATCAGTTCATCTACCGGCACCATCTGCATGATCATCAGATCAAGGAACTGTTCGGCCTGCCAGACACAAGCGCGGAATATCGCATGAAGAAAATGCATGCGTGGATGGCCGCGCAGTTTGGTGTACTCAATGGCAAGGAGAAGATGCGCATTGGTTTTGACGTGGCGGCCTCCGGGGATGGAGACCTTGCTGCCATGTGGATTGATGCCAAGACACCGCGTGGGCTTGAGCAGCGCGCCTTGCTGACTACGCAGACAGAGGATTGGGATTTCCTCACGACGGCGCTCATGTGGTTCATGGAGCTGCCTGATGCGCGAGGCTGCGGGGATGCCACCGGACTGGGCCGTCAGATCACCTGGACGGCGGAGCAGCGCACGGGAGGCCGCTTTGTCGGCGTGCCCTTCACGCGCAACAGCAAGAGCGAGATGGGATCACGCCTGATGAACTCGCTCACC
>NZ_JBIPNG010000255.1:0-9322 GCF_044373815.1 Prosthecobacter sp.
GCTGCCCGGCCAGGGGGTGTACTACAACCCGCCGATGGTCGACAACGGCAAGAATGTGAAATACCAGGGCTACACCACCGACATCATCGGTGATCTCACGCTCGACTGGCTCAAGCAGCGCGACAAAACCAAGCCCTTCATGATGATGTGCCAGCACAAGGCTCCGCACCGCGAGTGGGAGCCGCCAGTCCGTTACCTCGACTTTGACAAGGGCCGCGTGTACGAAGAGCCCGAGACGCTGTTCGACAGCTACTCCGGCCGCAGCAAGGCGGTGAGCGATCACGACATGGGTATCGACCGCACCATGACGGATCGTGACGTGAAACTCGTGACACCCGGCAATTTGACCGAAGAACAGAAGAAAGCCTGGGACGCCTATTACGAGCCGCGCAATGCCAAGTATCGGGAGGCAGCACCCGCAGGCCGCGATCTCGTGAAATGGCGCTACCAGCGCTACATGCACGACTACCTCGCCTGCGTGAAAGCGGTGGACGACAACGTGGGTCGTGTGCTCGACTACCTCGATAAAGAAGGGCTCACGAAAGACACCGTGGTCATGCTCAGCAGCGACCAAGGATTCTACCTCGGCGAGCACGGCTGGTTCGACAAACGCTGGATCTTTGAGGAATCCCTGCGCACGCCGTTTCTTGTACGCTGGCCCGGCGTGATCAAGCCCGGCAGCACGAGCAGCAAAATCGTGAGCCTCATCGATTTCGCCAGCACCTTCCTCGACATCGCCCAGTGCCCGAATCTGCCGGATGTGCATGGCCGCAGCCTCGTGCCATTGTTCAAAGGCGAAACGCCCGCCGACTGGCGCAAATCGCTCTACTACCACTACTACGAGTATCCGGTGCCGCACCGTGTGCGACCGCACTACGGCGTCATCACGGACCGCTACAAGCTCATCCATTACTACAAGCCGGACGTCGATGACTGGGAACTGATGGACCGCGAAAAGGACCCGCTCGAGACCAAGAGCTTCTACGACGACCCGGCCTACGCCGACACCGTGAAGGAACTCAAAGCCGAAATCATCCGCCTGCAGACCGAGGTGAAGGAAACAATGCCCCCGCCGCGCTTTGCCTTCGGCAACAAAGCCTTCGATGGCGAGGTCAATCCACCTGAGCAACCCAAAGGCAAGGGGGCGGGCAAAAAGAAGGCAGGCGGGAAGAAGGCGGAGTGATCCGAATGGAGTGGGGATTATCTTGATCCCCGTTTGAAAGGGAGGGAGCGAAGCTGAGCATTGAGGGATCAGGATGATCCCTCTCCTGCCAGACGGCAGGGCCTGCTATTCCTCTGCGAGCGCCTTTCACCGCCACATCGTCTTGCTCACATACCATTCCACAATCGGCGGGCCGTAGAAGACCCAGAGTGCGGCGCCTAGGGCGAGGTAGGGGCCGAAGGGGATCTTGGCGCTCCATTCGGCCTTGCCGAGAATGCGGGGCACAATGGCAGACAGGGTGCCGATGACCGATGCGGCAAAAATGGTGAAAAGCACCGCCTGCCAGCCGCAGAAGGAGCCGATCATCATGAGAAAGAGCACATCGCCAAAGCCCATGGCCTCGCGTGGAATCACCACCTGAGACACCGTGCCATGCAGTGTCTTCACGCCTTCCAGCGGAAACTCCTCCCCAGCGCCATCGGACTTCACGAGCAGTTTCTCCATCCACATCACTGCGGTGACGTTCTGCCAGGTGCGGTCATTGACCTTCAGATCGTCACAGGTGATCACCATGTGGTCGGAGTCACGCATGCCGAAAATGTCCCCCCACTCCATTTTTTTGCGTCCGATGGACACTACTGGTGGCTGCTCTTCATCTTCCTGAACGACGCTCCATTTCACGGATCCATCCAGCCACTCGCAGCCCATGAGTTTCCCCATCAGCTTGCACATTCCCGGCGAGGCTGATTTCAGGAAGGCGGGCTTTTGCCGGTGGTTCACTTTGCCAAAGGCCAGCTTGCCCAGTTCCACCACGATCCACAGACCACCGAGGCCAAGGGCGGCGCTTGCCAGGGAGATGAGCAGGCCCCGAGTATGGGTGGTTTCCGCCACCAGAGCGGGCACCCACCAGGAGGCCAGCACCCCGACCACCGTGCCACCGATGGTGATCCGATGCGGCAGGATGAAGTGGTCGATGTCGATGAACGTGCCCGAGATCAGCAGACTCATGAACACCCACAGGCAGAGCACGTGCGGTCCCCAGGCTTTGATCATGAACCAGGGATTGCCGCCCGCCGCATACTCCCCGCTGATCTTCAGAAAGACCAAGTAGAATGCCACGCCGGTCAGCAACTCCACCAGGAAGTAGCGGATGGAAATCTTGCCCCCGCAATTCGCGCATTTTCCACGCAGCAGCAGCCAGCTCAGCAGCGGGATGTTCTGCCACATCGGGATCTTGTATTTGCAGGAGGGGCAGAAACTGCGCCGGGGATTGTTCACCGAAATATCCAGCGGCAGGCGGTAGATGACCACATTGAGGAAGGAGCCGATCCCCGCCCCCATGTAGAAGGCCAGAATGTGCAGCAGGGTGTTGAGAATTTGAAAGCGCATGAATGTGGGCTGAAGTTTGCAAACTTGGCCTGCCGTGCGTGAATACGGAAGCAAAAACTAAGCATGACTTCAGATTCCTGGCGCAGCCTGCGCCTCATTTTCTTCGGCTTCGCCGCCCTCAGCTCCTGTGCCAGTCCGCAGCAGGGGCACGGCACGCTGTATGCGAGCAGCACCCTTGATGCTAGCCGCCCCCTTAATTCCAGCCGCACCCTTGAACTGGCGCGTGAGCGCGGCCTCGTGGATGTGCGCAAAGTGATTCCGGGCATCACCATCGATCTGCGCTACGCCACTGCGGATAACATCACCGGTCACTCCATCTACCCGCCCCACATGCCCTGCCTGCTACGGACGGAAACGGCGGAAAAGCTGAAGCGGGCCCAGGCGATCCTGCAAGCTCAGGGTTACGGCCTGCGCATCTGGGATGCGTATCGACCGCCGGAGGCGCAGGAGACGCTGCACAAAGCAGGCGGCAGCACGGGCATGTTTCTCTCCCCGAATGCGGGATGGAGCCGCCACTGCGGAGGCATTGCGGTCGATCTCACACTGGTCGATGCGCAAGGCAACCAACAGCGAATGCCCACCGGATTTGACCAGGACTTCGCTCATGCCGGCATCAACTACCGTGGGAGCGATCCCGTGGTGGCGCAGAACCTCCGAATTCTCCAGGCCGCCATGAAGCAGGCCGGCTTCATCCAGTTGGAGTCTGAGTGGTGGCACTTCGATGACGCAGAATACCTCAACAATCCCCAGCCCATCGTCTACGGCTGGCGGATCGCCCTTCCCGGGATGTCACCACCGTGAGCATTCGTAATAACGCCACCTTCACCGTCATCGATGAGACGGACGGCTACATCGTGGTCAACAAGCCCGCGCCGCTGCAAATCCATCCGGGAGATCCCAAGGGCCCGCCCACGCTCTGGCATCGCGTGTGCGACCTGCTTTCGTATGAAATTGCGAATGGCGGGCAGGTGTCCATCATCAACCGGCTTGACCGCGAAACGAGCGGCGTGGTGCTCATTGCCAAGAATCACGAACTCGCCCGTCTCTTCGGCATGGCGATGCAGGAGCGCAAGATTCACAAAACCTACGTGGCCCTCGTGCATGGCTGGCCGGAGTGGGAGGAACTGACGCTGGATGCGCCGATCTTGAATGCACGCGACGTGCAGCCCTTTGACATCTGGGTGAAACAAATCGTCCACCCGCAAGGCGCCGAATGTCGCACCGCCTTCCGCACCTTGCAGCGGTTTGAACGTGAGGGTACGAAGTTCGCCTTGATCGAAGCGAAACCCGAAACCGGGCGCATGCACCAGATCCGTGTGCATCTGCACCATCTGGGCCTGCCCATCGTCGGAGACAAATTGTATGGCCGCGATGACCGCTGCTACCTGGAGTTCATCGAGACCGGGTGGACGGAGGCGCTCGAGTCCCGGCTTATTTTGCCACGGCAGGCCCTGCATTCCTCGCGGCTGGAACTCAATCTCGAAGGATTCCCATCTGGATGGGATGCACCGCTGCCCCCGGAGTTTGCGCTCTGAAGTACGATTGGGACTTATGCCCAGCGGCGCACGCGGCTGTCGAGCTGGAAGACCTGGCCGCTCACGTTTTCCAAGCTGTGCAGGAAGACGATGAAGCGCGCCACGTCCTGTGCGGTATTGAGTCGGCCCAGGGTGTGCTGGTTCATCAAGCTCTCGCGCCAGGCGGCATCCTCCAGCAGATGGCGCGTCATCTTGGTTTCCAGAAAGCCGGGCAGCACGCAGTTCGCGCGGATGTTTCGTGCACCGTATTCTTTGGCGATGCTTTGCGTGAAGCCAATCAGTCCCGCCTTGGCCGCAGCGTAATTCGCCTGCCCTGCCGGACCGCTCAGCGCTGAGTAGGAGCCGATGTTCACGAGGTGGCCATGGCGCTGCTTGGACATCAGCTTCACCGCCGACTGGGAGACGAGAAACGCGCCCTTCAGATTAACGTCGATGACGTGATCAAACTCCGCCTCGGTCATCTTGGCCAGGGAGACATCCCGACAGACGCCGGCGTTATTGATGAGGAGATCAAGGCCCGGCAATGAAGCGAAGTATCTGCGCACGGAATCGGAGCTAGTGACGTCCAATTCCTCACGCCCGGGAGTGAGGACGGCGTAACCTGCACTCTGAAGTTCTGCGGCAATGACTTGTGCCAAGTCCCCTGCACCGCCGGTGATGACGGCGGAGAGGGATGGGCTTGGATTTTGGGAAGACATGCAGAGCCAGATTTAGCTGGTAAAAGATTGGGGGTAAAAGATTTCCAGATTCTGAGTCTGAATTTTTTACCCCCTCATATTTCACCATGCCTTCTGGCGGTTCACGCAAGCGTGAAGGCCGGCAGTTTCACAATCTTGCCACCGGCCAGCGCGGACTCATGGGCGCAGAGGCCCACGCAGGTCCAGTTGGCGGATTGGGCCGCGTTCGGGAAAGGCTGGCGCTTTTCAGCGAGGGCATTGGCGAACTCGTTGGCGAGGTGCGGATGGCTGCCGCCGTGGCCACTGCCTTGCGTGAAGCTGAGATGCGTCTTCTTGCCAAGATCATAGACGCCCTTCGTGGTGAAGCGCTGGATCGGCTTCGGCAGGCGTTTGGCGAAGTCGGGAGTCTTGATCAGTTTCGGGATCTTGTGCTCGGGCAGTTTGGCGCGGTGCAGGATGAGCGGCTCATGCTCGATGAGCGGCCATTCGATGGAGGCCTTGTCGCCATAGACGTCGATGCTTTCGCGGTACTGGCGGGCGGTGTCAAACAGGCTGCGGATGATGCGGGCGCTGACATCGGTACCTTTGAATTTGATGTGCGCGGTCTCGACGGCGAAGGGGGAGCCGTAGCACTTTTGCAGTTCTTTGCGCACGGTGCCTGAGCCGAAGCAGCTCACGTATTCGGCAGGCTTGCCGATCATGCCAGCCACTGGGCCGACGCAATGCGTGGCATACCACATCGGCGGCAGGCCGGGCCAGTAGTTCGGCCAGCCGTCCATGTCCTGCTGGTGGGAGGCCTGCACAAACTGCAGCTTGCCCAGCTTGCCCTGATCGAGCTGTTCCTTCATGAACAGATACTCGCGGGCATAGACGACGGTCTCCATCATCATGTACTTGAGGCCGGTCTTCTTGACGAGATCGCAGATCTTTTTGCAGTCTTCGATGCTGGTGGCCATCGGCACCGTGCAGGCGACGTGTTTGCCCGCTTTGAGCGCCTCGATGCTCATCCAGCCGTGATCTGGAATCGGCGAGTTGATGTGGACGGCGTCGATGTTCGGGTCCTTGAGCATCGCCTTGAAATCCGTATAGCGCACGTCCACGCCGAAGGCATCGCCGATGGTCTTGAGTTTCTTCTCATCGCGCTGGCAGATGGCGTAGCAGGTGGTCAGCGGGTGGCGCTGCCAGATGGGGATGAATTCCGCCCCGAAACCGAGGCCAACGACGGCGATATTGAGCTTTTTGTCTGACATGATGATTGGAAGGATGACGCCGCTCTTATAGGCGGGAACGGCGGGACATGGGAAGGACAAAGTTTGGGGGAAATCGGACGGGGAAGGCGAAGTTTCAGGTTTCAGGTTCAAAGTTTCAAGTTAGGGAAGAGCACCGCATGCTGACCTCCGACTTCGACTACCACCTGCCGCCTGAACTCATCGCCAGTGAACCGCTGGCGGATCGTTCGGCGTCGCGGATGATGGTGCTGCATCGCAAAGAAGGCAGGATTGAGCACCGGACGTTCCGGGAGGTCGGCGAGTTCATCTCGCGCGAAGCTGGAGACATGCTGGTGCTGAATGACACGCGCGTGGTTCCGGCGCGCTACTTCACCAATCATGGCCACGAGGTGCTGCGTCTCAACCCGCTGACGCCCACGCGCTGGCGCTGCATGGTGAAGCCGGGGAAGAAATTTCGGCTCGGCCATACGGTGCAGATTGGTGAAGCCACGGGGACCGTGGTGGAGATCATGGAGGACAATGGCGACCGCATCATCGAGTTCGACCGCGTTGTAGATGAATCCAAGCACGGCCACCTAGCCCTGCCCCACTACATGGGCCGCGATGATCAGCCTGCCGACCGCGAGCGTTATCAGACGGTGTTCGCCCGCAGCGAAGGCTCCATCGCAGCACCCACGGCGGGGCTGCACTTCACCCCGGATGTCCTGAATCCCTTGCCCCACACGTTTGTGACGCTGCACGTCGGCGTCGGCACGTTTCAGCCGGTGAAGGTGGAGAACATCGCCGATCACAAGATGCACTCCGAGGTCTACGAAGTCTCAGCGGCCACAGCCGAAGCAGTACAAACAGCCAAGCGGGTGATCCCCGTCGGCACCACCGCGCTGCGTACGCTGGAGACCGTGGCGCGCGATCATGGGAAAGTCATCGCCACCCAAGGCAGCACAGACATCTTCATTCATCCCGGCTTTGAGTTTCGCGTGGCGGGTGGCCTGCTGACGAATTTTCATCTGCCCAAGTCCACGCTCATCATGCTGGTGAGCGCGTTCGCAGGCAAAGAGCTGGTCATGCAGGCGTATGAGGAGGCGATTCGTGAACGCTATCGCTTCTTCAGCTACGGGGACTGCATGCTGATTGTGTGAGGCAGCGCGAAGCAAAGTTGTCCAGTTGCGCCGCAACTGGGCTGATTTCTACATCCCGGCTTCTTCGTTCTCGACATTCAGCAATCGCTGCAAACTGAAGAACCTCTCGTCATACCCTTCCTCCCAAGGAAAAACTCCACTTTTGTCAGGCCAAACGAGCTGCAAGGCGGGAAATGGCTGCTTCAAACTCCGATAGAACCAGATCGCATACCCGAGATAATCCTTGTACTGAGAAACAGAGATGGGCAAGAAACTGCACTCAAAACCTTCAATCAATTCATCCGTCTTTTCATAATCACCAAATATCTTGCCTCCCGCGATGCGTGTGGCTGCCAGGTTAAGCACTCTATGCCCCACATCAGGAGGAAGTCCCATAACCAAAATTTCGGGATGCCCAAAAGTGTAATACAAACCGACGGAATAACAGAACTGAGGGCATTTCTCGCCCTCAAGGATTCTCAGGACGTGCAGGCCTTCATTTTGCACATCAGCCAGCAGCTTGCGATCTGATTCATCCTCTGCTTTCGGCAGTTGGAAATTTGAGATCATACAAGGCATCGAGAATCCTCCAATTGCGGCGCAACTGGGCTACTTTCACATCCCAGCCTTCGCAATCTTCTCGCAGTTCTGCACATCCAGCTTCCCCGAAGCAAGGACAGGGATGTCACTCACGCGGATCATCTTTTTCGGAATCCAGAGAGGCGGCATGCCTTTGTCGAGGAGGCGGTAGCGGAGGTCGAGGATCTCCTGGTGCTCGGGGCCGCCGGGCATGCAGGTGAGGAGGATGAGGGCCTCGCCTTTGTCGATGTCAGGGACGCCGACGACGGCGATCTTGCGCACGGTTTCGTTTTCGAGTCCCATGGCTTTCACCAGGGCTTCTTCGACGGTTTCATGCGGCACCATCTCACCGGCGATCTTGGAGAAGCGGCTGAGGCGGCCCTCGATGTAGAGGAAGCCGTCGAGGTCGACGCGACCGATGTCACCGGTGCGGAACCAGCCGTCCTTCAGCACTTCGGCGGTGCGTTTCGGATCGTTGAGATAGCCTTCAAAGACGTTCGGGCCCTTAAACCAAATCATGCCGCTCTGATGCAGCGGGATGGGCTCGTCGGTGTCCGGATTGGTGATGCGGACCGCCATGCCGGGCACGACGTGGCCGACGGACCCTTGACGATGGCTGGGCAGCCAGCAGTAGCCGCTTTCTTCATCGCCGAGCGATTCGGGGTCAGGCAGGTTCAAGTTCGAAGCCGGGGAGGTTTCGGTGAGGCCGTAGCCTTCGAGCACACGTTTGCCAAAGCGGGTTTCAAACGCGTCCGCCACCGTGCTGGGAAGTTTTTCTGCGCCGGTGACGCAGTATTTGATGGAGGCCAAAGACTCACGATTCACGCCGCGCAGGTAGCTGCGCAGGAAGGTCGGCGTGGAGATCATCAGCGTGATGCGATATTTCTCGATGAGCTGCGCGAGCTTCTTCACCTCCAGCGGAGACGGATAAGTCACAAGATGCAGCCCGTAGATGATCGGAAACCACAGGGTGACGGTGCAGCCGAAGCTGTGGAAGAGCGGCAGGCAGCCGAGGATGCTGTCGTTGCTCTGCATGCCGAGACGGCTGCCAAACTGCATGACGTTGGCGACCAGATTGCGGTGCGTGAGCGCGACGCCCTTGGGCTCGCCGGAGCTGCCGCTGGTGAAGAGCAGCAGCGCCTCTTTGCGCCCGCCCTTCTTCGAAATGCCCAGCATGGCAGCCAGAATGGCGGCGGGCAGGATCTTGCTAAGCACCAGCCATTTGGCGATGGCGAGCTTCATCTTCGGCAGGATGCGCTCGATGAGGATGAGCTGCTTGCTCGGCGGCCAGGGGAAGCTCTGCATCTTGCGCACAAAGATGTCAGCAGTCAGGAAGCGGTCGATCTCCCCACGGCGGATGGAGCTTTCAATGGCGGCGCGTCCGGCGGTGAAGTTGAGGTTCACCGGAATCTTCCCGGCCATGACGACGGCCACATTGCAGATGAGACCGCCCAAACCCGGCGGCAGGATGATGCCGACGCGTGCCTTTTTGGTCTCCTTCTTCACGACCTCTGACAGCGCAAGTGCCGTGGCAAAAACCTTGTCAAATCGCAGGATCTTGTCGTCCTTGCCATCCACCACGCTGTTGCGGGTGCCATGTTTTTTAAAGCCCAGGATCAAGGCATAGCCGAGG
>NZ_JBIPNG010000256.1:0-9316 GCF_044373815.1 Prosthecobacter sp.
GTGGGCCGTGTCGCGGGGAATTTTGTGAACGAAGACCTCCTCGGCAGCATGGAGTTTGCCTGCAAGGTGGCCGGTGCCAAGCTCCTCCTGGTCATGGCCCACCAGCACTGCGGCGCGATCCGGGGCGCCATCGATGACGTGAAGCTCGGAAACCTCACCTCCCTGCTGCAGAAGATCAAGCCCGCCGTGGCCATGAGCCAAGACTTCCCCGGCGAAAAAACCTCCTCAAATTCGCTCTTCATGAAGCGGGTGGCGGAGAACAACGTGCGGCTGACCCTCGCCAAGATCCGCGCAGAAAGCCCCATCCTGAAGGAAATGGAGGACAAAGGTGAGATCAAGATCGTCGGTGCCTTCTACCGCCTCACGGATGGCACGCTGGAGTTTGTCGAGTGAACTAAAACGGTTCAGCGGCGGCATCTGCGGCCACTGCGCCATGCTCAACCGTGCTGGGGTTGGAGATCAACTTTCCAAGCAGGGTGTCAACATCCCAGAAACGACAAGCTTTCTTGCGGTTGAGCATAACACCACAACGAATGAAATCCCCATCATGAAGGGCAATGCCAGCGATTTGATGACCGGCCTGCCGCTCCAATCGGTGTATCGCACCGCCAAGAGAAGCCTGCCACGAACCTCTATGATTGCTGACAGTGTCCCATGCTCCTCTCCCGATGCTTGATGCCATTGTTCATGCGCCGCCGGTCCTGCAAAAACTCTTCGGCAACGGCTGGGTGCAGCTGGCCTGCATTGAACCTGACAGCCGTAAAACCTATATATTGAACCTTGAATTAACATGGAAGAACACCCACTGAAAATGCGCTCCGCCTATGCCGGAAGTTGCTTTGTATTAACCACCAAGCATGCGAAGTCCATCGCTGTCGCCTCGCCTTTCTGGGATAAGTTGAAAGCGAGCATGGTAGAGTATCCGATGGACACCGATCTGCTTGGCACATTCACCGGCGAGGTCGAACGCGCAGGAAATGCACTCGAATGCGCCCGGCTCAAGTGTGATTGGTCACTGAAACGGCTAGGCGAAAAAGTAGAGTTCGCTCTGGCCAGTGAGGGCAGTTTCGGACCACACCCGTTTATTCCCTTCGTGCCCTGCGATCATGAGATTCTGTATTTCATCGACCGCAGGCATGGTTTTCATCTGCACATGTCTCACCTTAGCCCAAAAACGAACTACTGCATGAAGGCGGTGGATTCGTTGGAGGATTTGCAGACTTTTGCCGGTGCCATTCAGTTCCCATCACATGCACTGATTCTTCGTCCTAATGACAGAGATACCAAAGCGCCCCTTTTCAAGGGGGTGGATTCACAGGCGGCATTGGAAGAGGCCTTCAAGGAATGCCTGAAACACTCATCTGAGGGGAAGGTATGGGTGGAAACCGACATGCGGGCGATGTTCAATCCTTCGCGCATGGAAGTGATTGGAGAATTGGCGGCGAAAATGGCAGACCGGCTTGCCACTCACTGCCCGAAATGCAGTTTTCCAGGCTGGGGAAAGATCCGGGTGGAAAAAGGTTTGAAATGCAGCTCGTGCCGTTCAGAAACGGATTTGGTGAAATTAGAGATTTTCGGCTGTGTAAAATGCGATTTTGAGACAATTCATGGACGCGCAGACAGACTCACTCAGGCAGAGCCAATGCATTGTGGTTATTGCAATCCCTGATGCATTCATAAATCCAGCCTCCACGAAACTTCACTTGGCTGCAGGAGGGCAGTTTTGCGCTGAACCATTGTGCAAAGCGGCCTGAGGCCAGGGCCATGTTGATTATCTCACTCTGAGAGACGGCTGGTTTGACAACTTTGGACGGCCTTCTAGTCTCAGGCGATGAGTAATCCTGAAACCGGCAAGCCCGCTGACACTTCCAAGCCCCCCAGCCTCGGCGAGAGGAAGAGCACGCGCCAGCTCTCCAGCCCCGATTCCCCAGATCACACATCCCACCCTGAGCACGACCTCGTCGTCAGCCACGTCACCACCGCAGAAGAGCAGGCCCGCCTCACCCCGGATGAAGTGCTGCAGCAGTTCAAAGACGGCAACAAGCGCTTCCGCACCGGCCGGGTCACCCGCCGCAATCACCGCGAGCAGGTGCGCAAATCCGCCCCCGGCCAGTTCCCCAAGGCCATGGTCCTCAGCTGCCTCGACAGCCGCGTCCCCGTGGAAGACGTGTTCGATCAAGGCATCGGCGATGTCTTCGTGGGCCGTGTCGCGGGAAACCTCGTCAATGACGACCTCCTCGGCAGCATGGAGTTCGCCTGCAAGCTGGCCGGAGCCAAGATGATCCTCGTCATGGGCCACCAGCACTGCGGTGCCATCCGTGGTGCCATCGATAATGTGAAGCTCGGCAACCTCACCACCCTCCTCGCCAAGATCAAACCCGCCGTGGCCCTGAGCGAAGACTTCCAGGGCGACAAGACCTCCGCCAATCCCCTCTACGTCAAATACGTCGCGGAAAACAACGTGCGCCTCTCCCTCTCAAACATCCGCACCCGCAGCCCCATCCTCCGGGATTTGGAGGAGGAGGGCGAGATCAAGATCGTCGGCGCCTTCTACCGCCTCACCGACGGGACGCTGGAGTTCATCGAGTAATTCAGCGTTGGCCTTGTGCTGCAGCGTGAGCAGCACTCCGTTAAAAACACACATCGCAGCTTTTAAAGCACCGGCCCACTCATGCCACGCGCCAGCGTCTTGGACTGCGGTGGCAAAGATGCACGGCGCAAGCCTGCATCGTCGACACCGCTTTCGCGGGCTGATGAACGATCTCCGGCCACAGCCCACCGTTCGCCATCCGAAAGCGTCATCGCGCCGTGCCTTGCCTGTCCTGCGTAACTTCAGCGAGGAAGTAAAATTGCCAGGCATGCGTGGCATTCAGCTAAGGTGAGTCTCGTTGATAGTGGGCCAACGGCCCGCAGGAGTCAGCCCAGGGCGCAAGCCCTGGGTTTTCGATGCTGGGGCCGTCCATCTCAAGGCCGCGCTCTAAAGGAGCGCAGGAGAAGAGGCGAATTTGTCTGCACCGTGCATGGCCGACTTTGATTGAATGTGACGCGCCGATGCGTTAAAAAACAACATTCCTACAGTCGACAACCTGTTGTTAATCGACAAAACTTTGGCCCGTAGCGTTGCTAGCGCACTCAATCAATCTGTTTGCCAGCAATGAGTCAGGCCGATCAAGCGCACTTAAAACGATGAGCAAGCTGCAAACTCCACTCCACAACAAGACGCGCACATTTCTGCGCATCGCAGGCCCTGTCGTAGCAGCTATCGGCCTCATCTTCACCATCATTGGCGTGGTCAGCTTTTTCTCCTCTTTCGGTGGCTTCGGCCCGCCGCGTTACTTTTGGTGCTGCTTTGTCGGGATGCCTCTGCTTTTCGTCGGCTTCATGATGTGCATGTTTGGCTTCATCGGAGCGATCGCCCGATATGCGGCAGCCGAGCAAGTTCCTGTTACGACCGACGCGATCAATGATTTGGCCGAAGGCACACAAGGTGCCGTAAAGACCCTGGCCCGATCCATAGCCGAAGGTGTTCAAGAAGCACAGACGGAGAGGAAGCTTTAGGATAGGCCCGCCGCCGCTGCCGGTTTCGCCACTGCAGCCACCGCTTTCTCGGGGTGAAGAACGACCTCAGGCCTCAGCGCACCGTCCAGCCTGCAAAAGCGGCGTGGCGCCCAGCCTTGCCGCACGCGTTGATTCGCTGCGCTCACCCTTCGGGCAGCCTGCGGTTGTCTACCTCCGCTGCGCTCCGGTTCCAAGACGCTTCGCGCTCGCGAAAGTACCGCCCCCCTCCACTCCCCATCCCCCTAAGTCCCACCGCCATCATCTCCGCCTCTCACCCAGCCAATCCTTTATCCGCCCCCCATTTCATCAGGCCTCTTTCCTTGATCTTCCGCCTGATTACATTCATGGCTGTTTTTTGCAGTCACACAGGTGAGTCCACCTGTGGTAGCAACACGTATAACACGCGAATTTTCCTTCAATTTTGACACCGCCATCCACACCCCCGCCCATCCTTTCCCCCACGACTCTGCTGCAGCTCTCCGCCATCCTCGGCAGTGAGATCACCCCGGAGCGTGCCCGTTCAGCCATCCACCACGCCACGCAGGCGCAGAGCGATCCCCTCGCGCAGCTCAGCGCCGCCTCAGCAGGCGCAGGCATGCAGGTCTCCCCCGTGCGCATGCCTCTCAGTGAGGCCGTGTGGCAGGCCCATGCAGACTCCCCCGTGGTCATCTGGAGCAGCGTGGAAAACCGCTGGCTCGTCATCACCTACGCAGGCTGGTTCAGCCTCCGCCTCGCAGACGGGGAGCATCCCACCCATCGCCTCACCCTCACGCGGCAGGCGCTCGCAAACCTCGTCGGTGTGGAAAGCGTGCACACCGTGGTGGAGGCCGGCATCGTCCACCTCGACCGCGCAGCGCAGGACATGAGCGCCGCACCCCAGCACGGCCACGCCGCGCACCATGACCACGCAGGCCTCAGCCCCGCGCGGCGCTTCATCGGCATGCTGCTCGCAGAGAAGCAGGAAGTCCGCACGCTGCTCATGTTCTCCGTCATCTCCGCGCTGCTCTACCTCGCCGTCCCCATGGCGGTGGATGCCATCGTGAGCAATCTCGCCTTCGGCGGTCAGGCACGCCCCTACCTCCAGGCCCTGGTGATCGTCTCACTCGCCCTCTTCGGCTGCCTCGGTTTGCAGGCCGTCGTCACGGGCTTTCAGTTCTATGTGTCAGACATGATCCAGCGCCGCATCTTTGTGCGCGCCGCATCAGACCTCGCCTACCGCCTGCCACGCGTGAAGGCGCAGGTGCATGATGAAGTGCACGCCCCGGAAATGGTGAACCGCTTCCTTGATGTCGTCACCGCGCAGAAGTCCACCGCCCTGCTGCTGCTCGATGGTGTGAACCTCGTTTTTGGCGGCCTCATCGGCATGCTGCTGCTCTCCGTTTACCATCCGCTGCTGCTGATCTTCGCCGCCGTCCTGCTGTCCCTCATCATCCTCAGCCTCTGGCTGCTCGGCCGCGGCGCGGTGGACACCAGCATCGAGGAATCACGCATGAAGTACGACCTCGTGAACTGGTTTGAAGAAGTCGCCCATTTCCCCTTCCTCTTCAAAGGCCCCGGCGGCAGCCGCATGGCCCATGAGCGCGCCAATGAACTCAGCACCGGCTACGTCATGGCGCGCGGCAGGCACTTCCGCGTCCTCATGCGCCAGGTCGCCGCCCTGCTCACGCTGCAGGTCGTCGCCTCCGCCGCGCTTCTCGTCGTCGGCGGCTACCTCGTCATCAGCCAGCAGATCACCCTCGGCCAGCTCGTCGCCAGCGAGATCATCATGAGCGGCATCGTCGCCTCCCTCGCCAAGCTCGGCAAAAAACTCGAAGCCTGGTATGACGTCATGGCCGCCATGGACAAGCTCGGCCACGTCTTCGATCTCGAAACCGAGCGCGAAGGCGGCGAAAAGCCCGCCACACGCGGCCTCGGTGCCGAGGTCATCGCCAGCCAGATCTCCTTTGCCCACATCCCCACCCTGCCGCTCTTCAGCGGGCGCAGCTTCACCATCCCCGCAGGCGCCAGCGCCGCCATCGTGGGCCCGCATGGCGCCGGTGCCAGCTCCTTGCTGGACATCCTCTTCGGCCTCCGCCAGCCCTCCGCCGGCTTCGTCACCATCGACGGCGTGGACCTCCGCACCTGGGACCTCGAAGCCCTGCGCGAAAGCACCCAGCTCCTCCGCCGGGACGAGATCATGGACGCCACCGTCGTGGAAAACCTCCGCCTCGGTCGCAGCGACATCGGCATCGATGAAATCCGCGCCGCGCTGAAACAAGTCGGCCTGCTCGATGAACTCCTCGCACGCCCCGAAGGCCTGAATCTCCACCTCAAGATCGGCGGTGCCCCCCTCTCCGGAAATCAGCGCATTCGCCTTCTCCTCGCCCGCGCCCTCGCACAGCGCCCCCGCCTCCTGCTCATCGACGAATTGCTCGACAACATGGACGACGCCTCCTTCGCCCAGCTCTCCGCCGCCATCCTGGACAAATCCGCCCCCTGGACCGTCATCGTCACCACACGTGATTCCCAGGTCAGCAGCCGCTGCGATCACCTCATCGAGCTCGCCCCCTGCCACCTGAGCGATGGCACCACCCCGAAAACCTCCGCCGCCTGATTGCCATGACGACGACTCACCCATCCCCCACCCTCGCTTCCTCCGCGCCGCCGCTGCCCGCGCTCAGCCTCGCCAGCCCCGCACGCTTCACGCGCATCTTCAGCCGTCTGCTGCTCGTCAGCTTCGCCGTGCTCGCCATCGCGCTCCTGTTTCTCCCGTGGCGACAGTTCGTCGCCGGCACCGGCCGCGTCATCGCCTTCAATCCGCTGGACCGCCGTGTGAATGTGGAGGCCCAGGTCTCCGGCCGCGTGCGCAATCTCCACATCACCGAAGGCCAGCGCGTGAAGAAAGGCGAGCTCATCATCGAGATCCAGGACAACGACCCCAATCTCCTCGCCAACCTCCGCGCCCAGCGCGAAGCCATCGAAAGCCGCCGCGACTTCGCCCAGGGCCGCGTCGAATCCCTCACCGCGCAGATCACCCAGCAGGAGCTCGCCAAAGCCCAGGCCATCGATGGCGCGCACCAGCGCGTCGCCGGTGCCAAGATCGCTGCCGAAACCGCGCAGCTCAATCACACCCGCACGCAGGAGCTCTTCAGCAAGCAGCTCGAATCCCAGCGCAGCATGGAGCTCGCCACCCTCCAGCGCGATGCTACCGCCGCCGATCTCAAGTCCGCCGATGCCGCCCTCAAGCGCACCGGCAATGACATGGATGCCCTCATCGCCTCCATCCACGCCTCCAAAGGCAGCGCCCTCGGCGAAGTCGCCACCGCAGAGCGCGATCTCTCCGTCATCGACGTGCAGATCAATCAAAACCTCCGCCAGATCGTCGAGGCTCCGCGCGATGGCGTCGTCCTCCAGGTCGCCGTCACAGACGGCACCTACCTCCGCCCCGGCTCCCTCATCTGCGTCATCATTCCCGAGAGCGACAGCCGCAACGTGGAAATCTGGGTGGACGGCAACGACATGCCGCTCATCCACGCGCGGAAGGAAGTGGACGGCGTCGTCACGCCCGGCAGCCCCGTGCGTCTCGCCTTTGAAGGCTGGCCCGCCGTTCAGGCCATCGGCTGGCCGCAGCTCGCCATCGGCACCTTTGGTGGCGAAGTCGTCTTTGTGGATGCCAGCGATGACGGCCAGGGCCGCTTCCGCGTCCTCATCGGCCCCGCAGATGATGTGGTGGACCGTGGCGATGGCAAGGGCCCCGTCACCGTCGGCTGGCCCGACCGCGAGCGCTGGCTGCGCCAGGGCACCCGCGCCAATGCCTGGTTCCTCCTCGATGAAGTCCCCCTCTGGTTTGAGCTCTGGCGCCAGATCAACGGCTTCCCCGCCGTAAACTCCAACGCCGACGGCAAGCTCGACCCCACCAAGAAGTGATACTTCCTACCACACTGAACCCGACCTCGACCCAGAAGATGCCAGCCCTCATGCCCACCGTCGGAAACACCATCAGGCTCACCCCGCAGGCCATCAACCGCTGCCGCGCCGCCATGGTCGCCCTCATGCTCCCCTTTGCCGGAGTCGAAGCCGCGCCTGAGGAAAAAGAGAAGGAGAAATCCCGCCCCCTGCTCCTCACGGAAGTCCTGCAAAGCGTCAAGACCCAGTACCCGCCCTACCTCGCCGCCATGATCGAGCAGGACATCGCCAACGGCCGCGCACGCCAGGCCATGGGCGCCTTTGACCTCAACCTCAATGCCGGCGGCTCCTTTGCCCCCTCCGGCTACTACGACGGCCAGACCGCCTACACCATGCTGGAGCAGCCCCTCACCAACTGGGGCGGCGGCGTCTACGGCGGCTACCGCCTCAGCAGCGGCTTCCTGCCAAATTACAACAAAGACCGCACCAGCACCGATGGCGCAGGCATCCTCGGCTTCCGCATCCCCCTCCTGCGGGACGGCACCATCGACCGCCGCCGCGCCACCCTCTGGCAGGCGCAGATTGATCAGGAACTCGCCGACCCCATCATCTTCCGGCAGTACCTGGACTTCATTCGCGCCGCTACCATCTCCTACTATGGCTGGCTCTCCGCAGGCCAGCGCCTCTCCCTCACCGAAGAGCTCCTCCGCGTCGCCAAAGAGCGCGACTCCGCCATCGCCCAGCAGGTGAAAAACGGCGCCTCAGCCCCCATCGTCCAGGTGGACAATCAGCGCCTCGTCGTCAGCCGTGAGATCGCCGTCGTCCAGGCCCGCCGCCGCCTGCAGGCCGCCACCATTGAGCTCTCCCTCTTTTACCGCGACCTCCGCTCCGCAGAGCCCATCCTCGCCCCACGCACCCGCCTCCCCTCCGCCTTCCCCACTCACAGCCACCCCGCTGAATCCCAGCTCACCGTGGACATCGCCAAGGCCCTCATCTTCCGCCCCGAGATGCGCCGCATCGAGCTCACCCTGGAGAAAACCGGCATCGACCGCCGCCTCGCCAAAAACAATCTCCTCCCCAGCCTCGAACTCGGCGTGCAGGCCGCGCAGGGCACCAGCAGCAGACTCCCATCCGCCTTGGAGCGCACCGAGATCGAAGCCAAGATCGAGTTCAAAGTCCCCCTCCAGCGCCGCGAAGCCAAAGGCCGCGTCGAGGTCGCCGACGCCCAGATCGAGCGCCTCAATCAGGAAATGCTCTTCGCCCGCCAGCGCATCACCGCCGACGTGCGCGACTCCCACAGCGCCCTCCTCGCCGCCCACGAAGTCCTCCTTCAGACCCGCCGCAACGTCGATCTCGCCCAGCAGCTCGCCACCGCCGAAGCCGAGCGCCTCAAACAAGGCGCCACCGACCTCCTCGCCCTCCAGATCCGCGAGCAGGCCAGCTTCGACGCCAAAGTCCTCGAAGTCGAAGCCCAGTCCGAATACTTCCGCGCCCACGCCAACTACCGCGCCGCCATCGCCTCCGACAAATAAGACCACGCGCAGTCGAAGAAGAGTCCAAGCTGCTTGTGCCCCCATCGCGCATGATGCCCCGCAGCTACCCTGCGAACGCATCAGCCCTCTGGCGGAGAGGGATCGTCCCGATCCCTCACGCATCCGCACCGCCCAGCGCCCCAGCCTTTTGGACTGCGGTCGCGCAGATGCAAGGCGCAAGCCTGCATCGCAGCTACCGCTTTCGCGAGGTGAATCACGATCTCAAGCCCAAGCCCACCGTCCGGCCTGCAAAAGCGGCATCGCGCCCACGCCTGCCCTACGCACTTCAAGACGCTTCGCGCTCGCGAAAGCACTAGTCCTCGCAACCACGCCCCAGCCTT